>CALLML010000055.1 GCA_938005705.1 uncultured bacterium | reverse complement strand
GATCGCCGAGCTGAAATCCTACGGCGCGGAAGTCGAGGTTCACGATCCCTGGGCCGACCCCGACGAGGCGGAGCACGAATACGGTTTCCGCCCGATCGCGGAGTTGAAGGAGGGACGCTACGACGCGATCATTCTCGCCGTCGCGCACCGGCAATACCGGGAAATGGAGGCGGCAACCATCCGCCGGCTGGGACGCTCGCCGTGCGTGATTTACGACATCAAACACGCGCTGCCGCGCGCGATAGTAGATGCGCGACTCTGACTTAGAAGCGCAGCTTGTCTAAAAAGATTATTTCTCGAAAACGGGATCGACGCGGCTTACGATGCCTTTAGCACCGTTTTTTGCTTTTGGACACTTTCCGGCATGCGCCGCGCTGCGCCTTCTGCCCTCTGGCCACTTCTTTTTTCTCGGTTCTGTGATGCCAGAATCCGTATTGCAGTGGCCGTGCTGAAATGGGGGGGGCGTCCAAGTTCCTGGCTTGACGGCCGGCCACGTCCGCGTGAAATTGAGACCGAGAGCTCGAATTCCATGTCGCCTATTCATTTTAAGGATTACGCTGGAGAATCCCCGTCGGCGTTCCCTGGTGTTTTTATCTATTCGCCAGAACTTGAAAAAGGTGGCTATCCGCCTTCCTGCCCTTTCAGCACCCATCGGGCCGGTCTCGTTCACGCGAAGATCACCCAAATGAGCCTGGTGGACAATGCACTCCGGCGCGTCGTGCCACCGGCACCGCTTTCCGACGAGGAGTTGTTGCGCTTCCATACCGCGGAATATCTCGCGGCGCTGAAGGCCGGACAAGAAGGTGTCTGCGATGAACGGGCCTACGGCATGGGGCTGGGCACGCCGGATTGCCCGATCTTTCCCGGCATGTACGACTATGTTCGCCTCGCTGCGGGCGGGTCTGTGACCGCCGCTCGGCTCATCTTGAGGGGCGAAGCATTCGTGGCCTTTAACCCATCCGGCGGATTTCATCATGCCCATGCCGACCGCGCCGCCGGTTTCTGCTACATCAACGACGTCGTGCTCGCGGCGCTGGAACTGGCCGATGCCGGTCGCCGCATCGCCATCGTGGATATTGACGTTCATCACGGCGACGGCCAGCAGGAAGCTTTCTATGAGCGGCGCGATGTGCTGACAATTTCGCTGCACGAAAGCGGGAAAACGCTTTTCCCCGGCACCGGTTTTGAGTCGGAAATCGGCCGCGGCGAAGGGAAAGGCTTTTGCGTCAATGTGCCTCTGCCCGTGGGAACCTTTGATGAAGCCTATGAGATGGCCTTTATCGAAATCGCCCTGCCGGTGCTGACCGCCTTCAATCCGGATGTGATTTTGATGGAACTCGGCATGGATACCCTCGCCGGCGATCCGCTGGCGCACCTCAATCTGACCAATAATGTGCCGGCGGATATCCTCGAACGCGTGCGCCGACTGGACAAACCCATCCTGGCCGTCGGCGGCGGCGGATACAACATCGAGAACACCGTGCGCGGTTGGACGCTTTGCTGGAGCGTGCTGATCGGCGACCATGCCCACCAGCACGGTCTTGGCATGGGCCTCGGCGGGGTGATGCTGGAGAACACGGACTGGCTCGGCGGCTTGCGCGATCGGACCTTGCTTTCTGATGCCGGTCGGCGCACCCGCATCCTGGCGGAGATCCGCCGCCTTGTCGACTTCCACCGCCAAAACGTTTTTCCCTTACACGGCATTCGATAGAGCAAAATTTTCCTGCCGATGATGCGGACTCTAGCCGATTGCGATCCCGTCCGGATGAACTATTGTCGTCGTCCCTGTTTTCCCCTCGGTCTGCGATGCGGCGGACCGAGACCCTGGGTACGGCGGTCCCCCACCGTTGATGACCGGAAGAGGACGTCCAAGCATATACAAGGCATCTGCGGGCCCGCCTTTGGCCGCACAACCTCTGTTTCGGGCCTCCGGCACCACTTGACCCATCATGGGATAAGCCGTAATGTGAGGGGCTGATGAAGATCGCGGAAATCCTGGACGGGAAAAAAATCGCCGCGGATATTCGCGCCGAACTCGCCGCCGAGGTCGCGCGAATGAAACAGCGTGGCATCACGCCTGGCTTGGGTGTCGTTCTCGTCGGCGACGATCCCGCCTCGCATTCTTACGTCACCGCCAAGGAGCAGGCCTGTCGGGAGATCGGAATGTATTCCGACGACAATCGCCTGCCGGCCTCCGCTTCCCAACAGGAGGTTCTCGCGCTCGTCGAGCGATTGAACAACGATCCCTGCGTCCACGGCATCCTTGTTCAGCTTCCTTTGCCTCGCCACTTGAACGAATCGGAGGTGCTGCTCGCCGTGCGCCCGGAAAAGGACGTGGATGGTTTTCATCCCGTCAACGTGGGCCGGATGGTCATCGGCGAACCGGCCTATTGGCCGTGTACGCCGCATGGCGTACTGCAGATTCTTGCCCGAAGCGGCGTGAAAACCGATGGAGCGCATGTGGTCGTGGTGGGACGCAGCAATATTGTCGGCAAGCCGCTGGCCAATCTGCTGCTCCAAAAAAACGCGCTAGGCAATGCGACGGTGACGGTATGTCACACGGGCACGCGCGATCTCGGTTCTTTCACGCGCCAGGCCGATATCCTCATCGTCGCGGCGGGGCGTCCGCGCATGATCACCGCCGATATGGTGCGTGAAGGGGCCGTGGTGATTGATGTCGGCGTCAACCGCATGTCCGACGCCTCGAGGAAATCCGGTTTCCGGCTTGTGGGCGACGTGGATTTTGACACTGTCCGTCTCAAGGCCTCCAAAATCACCCCGGTGCCGGGCGGTGTCGGTCCCATGACGATTACGATGCTGCTCTACAACACGGTGGAAGCGGCGCGTCGGCTGGCAGGTGCGAAAGACGAACGCCCGAATGCGCCTGCGTCGAAGCCGGCGGAAGCCGAAAAGACGAATACCTAGGGGCGTCGCCTGTCGCCTCAGGAGGGCAACGCGATGTTACGGGAAGCCTTGGAAAAAGGCGAGTTTGTCGTCACCGTCGAGCTGGTGCCGGGTCGCGGTGCGGCGGGGCCCGCGCTTGATGCAGCGGCCGCGTTCGCGCGGCGTGTGCGCGAGACGGGCCTCGGCATCCATGCCATCAGCCTGACCGACGGGCCCGGCGGTGGCCCCGCAATCCTGCCGGACGCCCTGGCCGCCGAGGTGACCGCGGAAGGGGTGGATACGTTGGTCCACCTCGCCTGCCGTGACCTCAACCGTAACGCCTTCGAGGCCCGTGTGAGCGCCCTCGCGCGGCGCGGCCTCCAACATGTGTTGGCGCTGACCGGCGATTACCCCACCGCGGTTTCCGGCATCATCGCTCGGCCCGTGTTCGACCTGGACTCCGTGCAAGCCGTGGCATTTCTCAAAGCCTGCAACAACGGGCTTGAGACGCCTGGCCGCAAACCCGGGATGACGGAGCGCCTTTCGCCAACCGCCTTCTTTGTCGGCGCTGCCGTCTCGCCTTTCAAATCGCGCGAGGACGACCTGGTGCCCCAGTTCATCAAGATGGAGAAGAAGATTCGTGCCGGGGCGGATTTCATCGTTACGCAAATCGGCTATGATCTGCGGCGATTTCACGAGGTCCTGCGCTATCTGCGCGCCCGCAACCTGCGCGTACCCGTGCTGGGCAACGTATACGTCCTCAGCGCCGGCGCCGCACGGACAATGCGCAAAGGCGAGGTGCCCGGATGTGTCGTGACGGACGGGCTCTTAAAGACGCTGGAGACGGAGGCGCAAGCGGCCGACAAGGGCAAGGGCGCCCGTCTGGAACGGGCGGCCAAGATGGTCGCCGCGCTCAAGGGCATGGGATTCAACGGGGTGCATCTCGGCGGATTCGGACTCAAGTTCGAGGACGTGCAACTCATCCTAAGTCGGGCGGCGGATCTCTACCCACAATGGGAGGCTTTCACGCAGGAAATTCGGTTTTCGAACCCCGACGAGTTCTTTCTCTTTCCGCCGCCGGAATCCTGGCGCCCCGACGCGCCTCCCGACCCCGATCCCTTGGAGAATTGCCGGGGCGGAAGCGCCGGTCTCTTTTATCGCGCCATGCGGCGGTGTCACGACCTTTTATTCAAGGAAGACGCGCTCGGCTACCGCCTGGGGCGCCGGTTCTATCGCGCGATCAACGGCGCCAAACCGCTGGAGGCCGTCGCCCATGCCGGGGAATTCGGGATGAAGCGACTGCTGTTCGGCTGCCGCGATTGCGGCGACTGCGCGCTGCCGGACACCGCCTATCATTGCCCCGAATCGAATTGCCCGAAGGGCCAGCGCAACGGCCCCTGTGGCGGATCGAGCGAAGGAAAATGCGAGGTCTTTCCGGACCGCCCCTGTCTCTGGACGGTCGTTTATCGTCGTCTCAAGGCCGTGGGCGAGCTGGACCGCATCCGGCGTCGGCGTCTTCCTCCGCGTGATCCCAAGCTTCAATACACCTCCGGCTGGGCAAACTTTTACCTCGACCGAGACTACCGCCGACGCGTCGTTGAGGAGTCACCGCCGCCACCGGCCAAAACGTGATGGCGTGGGCGAACGGGGAGAGCCATTCCCTCGGCCTGCGCCTGTGGCGGCAAAAAAGGGACATGAATTCCGGGCCCGGACCGGTAGAATCGGCTTTCAAAACACCGGAGAAAACATGAACAAAGAACCGTTGCGGCGGTCGGACGGCATCCGAGAAGCCCGCAGACCGAACATCCTATTCGTCCTCTGCGACGACCTCGGCATCAACGACCTGCATTGTTACGGGCGCGAGGACCACCATACCCCCCATCTGGACGCCCTGGCCGCGCAGGGCATGCGGTTCACATCCGCCTACGCCTCGCAGCCGATTTGCTCCGCTTCGCGCGCGGGGCTGCTGACGGGACTGAATCCGGCGCGATTGCATCTGACGACGTTTCTCCCCGGTCGCCCCAACGCCCCCTCGCAGCGGGTGTTGCACCCCGAAATCGCGATGCACGTCCCGTTATCGGTCAAAACGTTTCCCCGCTACTTCAAGGAACAGGGCTACGTCACCGGCTTCATCGGCAAATGGCATATCGGACGCGCCTTCGGCCCGGCCGAGCACGGATTCGATCATGTGTATTATCCCGGTGACGGCCAGAACACCGCCCCCTCGGAAACGGAAGGGGGCAAGGCGGAATATGTGCTCACGCGCGAGACGATTCGGTTCATCGAAGAGAACCGCGACCGCCCATTTGTGGCGTATCTCGGCCATTACACGCCGCACATCCCCTACACGGCGCGGCGTGACCTCATCGAAAAAAACGCCGGCGCATTCGAGCCGGTCTACGCCGCGTTGATCGAGACGCTCGACGACACGATCGGTCTACTGATGAAGCGACTCGACGAACTGGGCCTGGCCGACGACACGATTTTCGTATTCACCTCGGACAACGGCGGTCTGCACGTGCCGGAAGGCCCGCACCGGCGAGTCACCCACAACACGCCCTATCGCGCCGGCAAAGGCTTCAATTACGAGGGCGGCATGCGGGTGCCGTTGATCGTCCGCTGGCCCGGCCGTGTGCCGGCGGGAACGGTCACTGACGCGCCGGTGAACAATACCGGATGGATTCCGACCCTGCTCGAATTGATTGGCGCGCCGGCGCCGTCCCATCTCGATGGCGTGAGTTTTGCCCGGGGACTGCTGGGCGGCGCTTTCCCCGACAAGCCGATCTTCTGGCATTTTCCTCACTACACCAATCAGGGCGGCCGTCCGAGCGGCGCCATGCGCGAGGGCCCGTGGATGTTGGTGGAATATTACGACGAGGAGCGCGTGGAGCTGTACAACCTCGACGCGGATATCGGACAGCGAGGCGATGTGGCCGAGCAACAGGCCGCCCGCGTGGCTCATATGCGCGCCGCGCTGGACATCTGGCGCCAAGAGAATGCCGTCCAATACAACACGCCCAATCCGAACTGCGATGAGGCGTTTTTCCAACGCCTCTATATCGAGACGGATCCGAGTCGGTTCGATCCCCTTACCGCTTCCTCCGATCAATGGGCGCGCATGTGGGAGTGGCGAAAGGGCATGGATGCCGTGTGCCGAAAAGGCGGCGAGTGATGCAGGCCGTGGCGCGGCGCCGCGCCCCTTCCAGCCTCGGGAGCAGGACGGGGTTCCGGGTCATGCCCGGTGGAAGCGTCGGTTCCCTTCTTGAAGCCGCGCATCGCGGCGGGTATTCTGCTCCGCGTGCAAACCACATCTGTCATTCTGGCCGGCATCGGGGGCGGTATTGCGGCCTACAAGGCGGCAGACGTCGTGAGCCGCCTCGTTCGCCTGGGCCATGAGGTCCACGTGGCGATGACCGCCGCCGCCCAACAGTTTGTGACGGCGACGACATTCGCCTCGCTGACACGGCGCCGCGTGATTACCGAAATGTTTCCGGCACCTCACCGGACGGACGGCGAGGGGCTGTTCCCGCATATCTTTCCGGCCTGCCGCGCGGATGTGTTCGTCGTAATGCCCGCCACCGCGGATTTGCTCGCCAAGCTCGCGGCGGGCATCGGGGATGACGTCGTCGTCTGCTCCGCGCTGGCCCTGCGGCCGGAGACCGTACGCCTGCTGGCCCCGGCGATGAACGAGCATATGTGGCGGCAACCGGTCGTTCAACGCAATCTCCGCGCGCTGATCGAAAGCGGATGGCTCACCGTGGGACCGGAAGAGGGCGCGCTCGCCTGCGGCACGACCGGCCCGGGCCGCATGGCCGAACCGGCACAGATCGTGGAAGCGATCGTTGCGGCGATCGGGGCGCGAAAAGGCCTCCTGCGCGGCGCGCGCGTGATGATTCTTTCGGGGCCGACGCGCGAGCCGCTGGATCCGGTGCGTTTCATCAGCAACGGCAGCTCCGGCCGCATGGGACAAGCGCTGGCGCTCGCGGCGGCCGCCGAGGGCGCCGCCGTGGATTTCATCACCGGTCCGGTCGAGCCGGAGCGCCTGCCGGCGGGCCCGGCGGTGACGGTACGGCGAGTCACGACCGCCGAGGAGATGCTCCAGGCGGCGCGCGAGGCCGCGCCGCGCGCGGACCTCATGATTTTCGCGGCCGCGGTCTCCGATTTCCGGCCGGCGGCGCCCGCGCCCCATAAGCGCCCGAAAGCCGAACGGGGCGCATCGCTGAAACTGGAAACGACGCCCGACATCGCGGCCGAAATCTGCCGAAGCCGACGCCCGGATCAGCTCGCGGTAGGTTTCGCGTTGGAAACGGAAGACGGCCCGGCCCGCGCGCAAGCGAAACGAGCGGCCAAGCAATTCGACGCGATCGTGCTCAATACGGTCGAAGCCATCGGGGCAACGACGGCCGGATATACGTTCATCCGGGCAGACGCCGTCGAATCGTGGGAAACGATTTCCAAGGACGAATGCGCCCGCCGTATCCTCGAATGGGCGGCCGAGCGAAGAAAAAAAAACGCCTCAGAAAGGACAGAAAGGAAGAACACATGACCCCCGCCCTGCCCGCTTTTCAGCGCGCTGTGCAGCTCGTCGGGCCTGATCGCCTGGTGCTCAACGAACGCAAACCCGTCGTTCGCCCCGGCCCGCATCAGATTCTGTGCCGGTCGGTGGCGGTGGGGTTGTGTTTTTCCGATCTCAAGCTGCTGAAACAGTTCTCCGAGCATGTGCGCAAAGCGCCGGTGGTTTCGGGCGTCGGCCTCGATGTGCTGCGATCCCTGCCCAGTTACGTTCCCGGCGACGCCCCGACGGTGCCGGGCCATGAGCCCGTGGTGGAAATCGTCGCCGTCGGCGCGGGCGTGGAGCATTTTCGTCCGGGCGAACGCTATTTCATCCAGGCCGATTGGCGCTGGGTGAAAACGCCGCAATCCAACGGCGCGTTCGGTTACAACTTTGAGGGCGCGTTGCAGGAATATGTCCTGCTCGACGAGCGGCTGCTCGTTTCGCCGGAGGGCGAGACGATGCTGCTGCCCGCGCCGGCAGGCGAACGTTCCGCCTCTGCCTTTGCCCTGGTGGAGCCGTGGGCGTGCGTGGAGAACTCCTATCAAACCCGCGAGCGGAAGGGTCTGCGGGACGGCGGTCAGCTCCTGGTTGTGGCGGATACGCCGGCGGCCGATGCGGCGATCGCCCGCCTCCTGCGCTCGGGACCCAGGCCTGCGGCGTTGGACTGGATCGGCGCCCCGCCATCGGACCTTCCCGTGAAGCCAACGCGCCGTGCGGACATCGCGGAGGCGCCGAACGAGAGGTATGACGACATCCTCTATGCCGGTCACGACCCCGACCGCCTGGCGACGCTCTTCCCGAAAACCGCGCGCGACGGACATCTCTGGGTGGCCGCCTGCGGCGGGCGTTTCGGGCGTCCGGTGGAGACCGCCATCGGCGCGATTCATTATTTTGGTCTGCGCATCGCCGGAACCGTCGGGAACGACCCCGCGGAGGCCATGGCCGTGGTCCCGGAGACCGGAGAAATTCGCCCGGGCGAGCGGATTCATGTCGTCGGCGCGGGTGGGCCGATGGGTGTGATGCACGTCATTCGCCATCTCAGTCTCGGCGTTCCAGATATTCGGATCATCGCGGCGGACCTCAGCGATGAGCGGCTCGACGCACTGGAGCGGCTGGCGACGCCGATCGCGCAGCGCAGCGGAGCCGGTTTTGAACGGTACAACTCGAAAACCCAGAAGCCGCCCTGCGACGCCTTTGATTACAGCGTCATCATGGCGCCCGTGCCCGCGCTCGTCGGCGCGGCAGTGTCCGCCTCCCGGCCGGGTGCGCGTATCAACATCTTTGCGGGCATTCCCCTGGGAAAGACCGGGCCCGTGGATATGGACGCCTATATCGCCAATCGTCTCTACATGTTCGGCACCAGCGGCTCGACCATGCGCGACATGCGCATCGTGCTCGAAAACGTCCGCACGGGCCGCCTCGACACCAATGTCTCTGTTGCGGCTGTCAGCGGACTGGATGGCGCGATCGAGGGCATTCGCGCGGTGGAGCGGCAGGAGATTGCCGGCAAGATTCTCGTCTATCCCGCCTGCCGCGGGCTGGGTCTGACCCCGCTGGCAAAGCTGCCTGATGCGGTTCGCGCCCACCTGCGCGACGGTGTCTGGACACGCGAAGCGGAAGCGGCGCTGTTGGGCGGCGCGTGAATTAAGGATCGAAAGGACGTGAAGAGAGGAAGAGGTTGAATATGGGTGGAATATTGAAGGATCAAGTAGCCGTCGTGACCGGTGGCGCGCAGGGACTGGGTGAAGCCATTTGTCTGCGGCTCGCGAGAGAGGGCTGCGACGTGGTGCTCTCGGACGTCCAGGCGGAAGCCGGCGAGGCCACGGCCGCTCGCATCACGCGCGAGACCGGCCGGCGCGCCCGGTTTTTCAAGGCCGATGTCACGTGCGAAGCGGATGTGAGCGCGCTTTTCGATTCTGCGGTGCAGCAATTCGGAAAGGCGGACATCGCCGTGGCGAACGCGGCGATCCTGATCGCCGAGCCGATCGAGACCGCGAATGCCGAAAAGTGGCGCGCGGTGATGAATGTCAATCTCTTCGGTTATTTTCTGACCTGTAAACATGCCGTCCGCGTCATGCGCCCCCGGAAAAGCGGAGTGATCATTCAGATCAATTCCAAATCCGGCAAAAAAGGCAGTGCGCGCAATTCCGCCTATGCGGCCAGCAAGTTCGGCGGCATCGGCCTGACCCAGAGCGTGGCGTTGGAGCTGGCCGAGGACGGCATCCGCGTCAACGCGATTTGTCCGGGCAACCTGCTCGATTCTCCGCTGTGGACGGATCCGGAAAAGGGCCTTTTCGTCCAGTACTTCCGAGCCGGCAAGGTGCCGGGGGCCGAATCCGTCGAGGACGTGCGCCGCTACTACGTGGACCAGGTTCCGATGCGGCGCGGGTGCACGTACGACGATGTCTGCAACGTTCTCGTCTTCCTCGCGTCCGATCAGGCCGCCTATATGACCGGCCAGGCCATCAATGTCACCGGCGGCCAGGAGATGCGATAGGTGGACCCGATCCCGCCATGACCGCCGTTCGCTCCATGGGCGTGCTGACCTTCACGCATCCCCGGTCTTCGTCGGATTACTGTCTGATGGCGGCGAGTCATGATCCCGCCTGTCCCGCGCGCGTATTGGCCGCCTGCGACATGGTCGGCCGCCCCGGTGTGCTCTATTGGGGCAATTACATGCGCCGGGTGGAGCGCGATCTACAGACGATGCTTGATGCGGAGTACCCGGCGGACCTGGATGCGCTTACGGCGCTTGTGCGGCGTGTGATACGGCACCACAATGCGCTGGTCCGCGCCATCCGTCAGCGGCATGATCGCACCGCGTTCGGCTTCTGCCTGGTTCTGGCGGCCGTCTGGGGCGACGTGGCGCGCGTGCACTGGCTCGGCGATTGCCGCGCCTATCGCATCCGCGGAACCGCCGCGCAATGCCTGACCCGGGATCAGAATCGCCTCATGCGCACCGTCGAGGAGGCCCAGGATCATCCGCTGACCTTGTTCATCAGCGAGATGGCGGAACTGAGCCATCGCCTCGAAGGGTTTCTGGGGATGGACGACGATACGGCGATGGATGCCCTCCTCGACGCGCAGGACGTGCGGGTGCGACTGGACGGCGAAACCGCGCTGCTGCTCGCCACCGACGGGCTATTCATGCCGCTGATTCGTCAGCGTATGGACGCCACCTATCATCGCATCACGCCGGCGGAACTCCTCGCCGAATCGGAGATCGGACGGATCCTGGCAGAAGCCGACGAAGCACCGGCGGAAACCCTCGCGGTGCGCTGGCGGCATCGCGCCGAACACCTCGCCGCAAACGCCGTGCGCGGGGGCTGGCGGCATCGCCGTTATCGCGACGATATCGCGTTCATACTCCTGCATCCCTCCGACGAACCGATGGAAGGAAAGTCATGAAACTGTTGCTGGGCGTCAAAACCGATCCCATCGAATACCGTTACACCTTCGAGTGGCTGTTTCGGGTGCTGGAAAAGGAAGGCGTCTCGTTTCTTCAGTTGGGATCTT
Source organism: uncultured bacterium (assembly GCA_938005705.1). Taxonomy (GTDB): domain Bacteria; phylum Verrucomicrobiota; class Kiritimatiellia; order PWTM01; family PWTM01; genus CALLML01. Next base: position 11,404 of record CALLML010000055.1, on the reverse strand, counting down.
TTTTCGAAGCCTACCAGTTGCCGGACGAATTTTTCCGCGATTTGCGCCGGCGTGCCGAAGACCATGGCGTGCAATTCACCAGCACATTTACGGCGCATCGCGAACTCGGCGGCTTTTTCCGGGATGATGGTCCGGGCTGGATCGAAGTCGCCCGGCGGAACTTCGAGCGCGCCATTGAAATCGGCGCCTTGCTGGGCGCACGGTCGGTCGGCTCCAACCCTGGCGCGGTGATGCGCGATCGAATGGGGACAAAGCCCAAGGGATTGGCCACGTACCTTACCCACGTGAAAGACCTGATGCGCTACGCCGCCGAGTGCGGCGTCGATTGGATCGGCATTGAGCCGATGTCTTGTCTGGCGGAGCCGCCGACGCTCCCGGAGGAGATTCGCCGCATGGGCGAGGAACTCGCTGCCCACCACGCCGCTCACCCTGGGACGACCGCGCGGGCAGGATTCTGCGCCGATATCTCGCACGGCTATGCCGATCTCGACGGCCGCGTACGCTGGACCCCCCTGCACCTGCTCGAGGCGGGCCTTCCCTGGACGCACGAGCTTCACTTGAAGAACACCGACGCGACCTTTAACGCGACTTTCGGCTTCACGGCCGCGGACCGCGGCCGGGGCATCGTGGATATTCCCGCCATCCGCGACTGGCTGCTCGCGCGCGACGGCGTGCCGCCGGCGGACGCGCTCATCGGTTATCTCGAAATCGGCGGCCCCAAGCTCGGCCGCGATTACTCGGACGGCCGCCTGGAGGGGTGGCTGCGCGAATCTCTCGCCTATTTGAAGGAATATTGGGTCGCGGAGGCGCCCCCGGAAGCAAAACCGATCGCGTCGGCGCCGAGGACCGAGGCGCTGGAAGTCTCCTCCGTTGCGCCCGAAACGCCGCCGGTCATTGTCGCCCCCTCCATCATGTGTGCGGACGCCTGCCATCTGGAGGATGAGATTCGCCGTCTCGAATCGGCGGGCGCCGACTGGCTGCATTTCGACATTATGGACGCCCATTTCGTGCCCAATCTTCCGCTCGGTCTCGAAATCCTCCGCGCCCTGCGGCCGAAAACCGCGCTGCCGTTCGACGCCCATCTCATGGTCGAGAATCCGGATTTTTTCATTCACGAACTCGCGAAAATCGGCGTCCAGTATGTTTCCGTCCACGCCGAGGCCTGCCGCCATCTCGATCGAACCTTGAATCTGATCCGCGGCTACGGCATCCGCGCGGGCGTTGCGTTGAACCCGGCCACACCGCTGTCGGCGCTCGACTACAGTATGGATTCGCTCGATTTTGTCCTGTTGATGACCGTCAATCCGGGTTTTGCCGGCCAGAAACTGTTTGCGGGCGCCTTCCGAAAAATCGCGGACGCGCGCGCGAAGCTGGGCCCTCAAATGCGGATCCAAGTGGACGGCAATGTCAGTTTCGATAACATCCCGCGCATGGTGGCCGCCGGCGCCGACGCGCTGGTGGCCGGCACCAGCAGCGTGTTTCATGCCGGCGGGACGCTGCGGGAAAACATGCGCCGGACCCGTGCGGCCGCGGCCGCTGGCTGGGCCGCGCGCGCCCGGAGTTCAATTGCCCCATGAACGCGCTGGTGCTCCACGGAATCGGCGACCTTCGTCATGAGGAAGTCCCTCTGCCCGACGTTCCGCCCGGCTGGGCGCGGATTCGGGTGGCGTTTTGCGGGGTCTGCGGATCTGATATTCCCCGGATTTTTGTCAAAGGCGCCTATCATCATCCCCTCATCTGCGGGCATGAATTCGCGGGCGTCGTCGAGGCCATGACACCGGATGGCGGAAACGTCATGCCCGGTGACCGCGTCACGGTCTTTCCGCTGATCTGGTGCGGACGGTGCGCCGCGTGCGCCGAACGCGCTTATGCCCGTTGCGAACACTATGATTACCTGGGCTCGCGTCGTGACGGCGCATTCGCCGAGTTCGTCGCCGCGCCCACGCGCAATCTGTTGAAAGTCCCGGAGAACGTGGGTCTGGACGTCGCGGCCATGACCGAGCCGGCCGCCGTCGCCCGGCACGCACTCCGAAGGATCGGCGCGCGATTGGACGGCAAAACGGTGGCGATTTACGGTGCCGGGCCCATCGGCTTGATTACGGCGCAATGGGCGCGGGCCATGGGCGCTCGCGCCGTGGCGCTGAGCGATCCGATCGCCCGCAAACTTGCGATCGCTCAACATCTCGGCTTCGACACCACGGTGCCCGACGACGGCGCGGACATCACGGTGGATGCCGCCGGCGCGCCGCCCGCCTTGCTGTCCGCCCTGCGGGCCGCGCGGCGCGGCGGACACGTCGTTCTGTTGGGCAACCCCTCCGGCGCGCTGAACCTGCCGGCGGAACTGTGGTCGCAATTGATGCGGCGCGAGGTGACGATGCACGGCACCTGGAATTCAGATTTTGCGGTGGAGGGCGAATGCGACGACTGGAAGGCGGCGCTGGCGGCCATGGCGGACGGACGGCTCGTTCTCGCGCCGTTAATCAGCCATCGCGTCCCCTTGGAAGAAGGCGTGGCGGCCTTGCGCATGATGCGCGACGGGCGCGATTTTTACTCGAAAGTCCTGCTGCAGATGAACCCTTGATTTCTGACCATCAACCACACGAAAAGGGCGCTGAATCATGGCGACGATAAAAAATCTTGTCTTTTACCTCGATCGTCCAGGCGGCTCTTTTATCCCTCGCGAGGAACCCGTCGCCGACCCCGGTCCCGGCGAAATCCTTGTACGCACCCTGCGCACCTCGATCTGCCAGTCGGATGTCGTTATTTACCGTCAGGGACTGCCGCGCATTCGCCGATGGCCCGCGATCATTTTGCATGAAGCGTCATGCCGAGTGGTCGCCGTCGGCGCCGGGGTGACGTCGCTGAACGCCGGTGATCTCATCGGCTTGGGCTGCGATATTCCCTGCGGCGACGAGGCCTGCATCTATTGCGGAACTAACGGCACGGGCGACTGGACGAGCTGTCCCCGCACCCAGGCCACCGGCCATGAGTTTCCCGGCTTTGCGCGCCAATACGCGATCCTGCCGGAATGGTTCGTGCGTCTCGGCCCCGTCGTGAGATTTCCGGAGGTCGTGACCGCCGATCAGGCCTGCCATCTCGAGCCGCTGGCATGTTGTCTGGAGGGCATGACGCGCGTCAATCACTGCGTGGAGCGGCGTGTGGTTGTGCTGATCGGCGCCGGCGCCCAGAGCGCCTATGCCTTGCAGTGTGCGCGTGCGATGGGCGCCCGTCGAATCATCGTCGTCAACCGCGGCGCGGCGCGGTTGAATCGCCTGTTGCAGGAGTTCGGCGGTGACGACGTCGTCGGCTTGCCCTGGGATGAGCACGTTGTCGAGAATGTCCGGCAGGCCTGCCGTCCCTTTAACGAGCCGCATTTTGTCATGGTCAACGCCTCGGCGGAGGCGGCGTATCGCCTCGGTGTTCGTCTGATGGGGTACGGCACCGTCCTCGACGCCCACGCCGGCGTCAAAACCGCGGCGGGAAAACCGAAAATTCTCCATGAGGTGGACCTTAACAACGACATCCACTATCGGCTGCAATGCTTGCAGGCCACGCACGGATCGAACCTACGTTCGATCGGACTCGCCGGCTCCTGGATCGCGGAGGGCCGTCTGCCGCAGTTGCATCGCATGACGCGCGCAGATGAGCGGTTTCCACCGGAGCGCCTGGCCGACGCCATTGCGCGCGCCGCCGATCCCGACAGCCTCAAAGTGATCGTGGAATGGGATTGAAGTGAACCGCATACACTATTTTATGGTCTTCTCCCGTTTTACTATTATTTGTTTTGGCGCTTTTCTCGGCAAACCCGGTTTAGGGCGCGGGTCAGTTGTATGGGCAAACTTTGGAAGGGACTCGGAATCAGTTCATTTCCCGTACAAAAACCATTAGGAGACTGTCCAGACAACCGTGAAGTCGGAGAAGCCTTAATATCCTGTGTTTTCCCGTTCTTTGGAGATGTTTCAGAGGCGCCTGGGACCCCATTCGCCGCAGAAAAATGACAATGAATGATTTGCTGATCGGCCCCCTGGTGGGGCACCCCTACACCATCATCGGCGTCGTCCCGGTGCTCGTCGGGCCGCTGAGCGCGCTCATGGCCCTATTGCCGGCGATTCTTATTGCGCTCGGTAGTATGATCGTCAGTCTGGCGCGACCGCGCACCGTCAAACGTTTAATACTTTTTCTTTGGGCGCAAAAATTCGTCCTCCTGCCTGCGGTGGCCATAATCTGGAGTGCTTCGTGGGGATATCGCGCCCTCTTCGGTCGCCCCAGAGGCACGGTGTCGGCAGCGGAGTCCGTCGCGGCAGATTGGCCGCTGTGGCGGGGGAATCTCCATCGCACGGCCCATGGGGCCGGCGAGGATCCCGACCCGGGCGATGGGCGCGTGCAGTGGGTGTTCACGGACGGCAAAATCACCGGCTTTTACAGCTCGCCGGCGGTCATCGGCAACCGGGTCTATGTGACCAGCGCCATGCCGGGTTATTTCTCCGACCGTGGCGGTATCTATTGTCTTGATGCCGATACGGGCCGGGAGGTCTGGGCCTTTCGCAGTGGCTATCGCGCCACCTTTTCATCTCCCTCCATCGCCGGCCGATACCTCGTGGTCGGCGAGGGACTGCACCAGACGAGCGATGCGCGCGTGTTCTGTTTTGACCGCGAAGAAAGCGAGCGACGCCGCACGCCGGTGAAGCTGTGGGAGTATCGGACGAACAGTCATGTGGAATCCTCCGCGGCCATTGCCAACGGGCGAGCGTATATCGGCGCCGGCGATGACGGCTTCTATTGTTTCAACCTTGATCCGGATGCGGAAGGAAAAACGGTCGTTCGCTGGCATTTGCCGGGCGACCGTTACCCGGATTGCGAGACCTCGCCCCTCGTTCACGAAGGGCGCGTGTATTTCGGCCTCGGCATTGGCGGACAGGCGGTGGTCTGTGCCGACGCGGACACCGGCGAAGAGTTGTGGCGGATGCCGACGCCGGCGCCTGTCTTCAGCGCGCCCGCTGTTCGGGACGGGCGACTGTTTTTCGCCATGGGCTGGGGAGATTTCGTCAACACCGCCGAACAGGTGGCGTCCAACGCCCGCGAGCGGTTGCGGCGGGAAGGAAAAACGCCGGAAGAAATCGAGTCGGCAGTGAGGCCGATGGTTCGGACCGGCGAAGTCTGGTGTGTGGATTTGTCCACCCGGCAAAAAATCTGGACCTTTCAGACCTCCGCCGTTGTGCTCGGCGCCGTCGCCGCGGATGGCGACCGCGTCTATTTCAACGCGCGCGACGGTAAAGTCTATTCCGTCTTTGCCGCCGATGGCCGCGCGCACCGTATGACGGACCTGCACACGCCGATCGTCACATCGCCCGCCGTCGGCAGGGACCACGTCTACGTCGTCACCAACACCGGCCGACTCGTCGCGCTCGACAAGGAACGGTTCGCGCCGGTTTGGCAAACAATGTTGCGCTCCCCGACGCTCAGCTCCCCGGCGGTCGCTCGCGGCCGGGTGTATGTGGGAACATCGGAGGGAGGTTTGCTCTGTGTGGGATCGCCGGGCGGCGAGGCGCCCATTCCGGTCTGGCGGGGCGAAGGAGGCGGCCCCGCCGGCGGCGGATGCGTCGACGGCAGCCCCTTGCCTACCCGCGGCGCCTACGGATGGGATTTTGCCGATGCCCTGCCGGAGGCGGATGTCGACGCGCCGTCGCGCCCGACCTCCACACCCGCTTTGCTGGACCGCGCGCTCTTTATCGGATGGCGTCAAGGACACCGATACGGGTTACGCCGCCTCCAAGCTTCTGAAGAGGGGTGGGGGCGAAAACCCTCCGCTAGCTGGTTCGTCGCCACCGCGCATCCCGTCCGCCTCTCGCCCGCCGCGGATCGCCACGCCGTTTATTACGTGGAGGGTGAAATCGGCGATGCGAACCGCGCGCTGCGCGTCCACGATTCGGAAACGGGCGCCGAGCGTTGGAGGCGTCCGATAGCCGCCTCCGCCAGCGGGGAGTTTTTCCTCGCGGGTAGTCGGCTCTTCATCGCCGATCGGCCAGACGGGGTGTCGTGTCTCGACGTGGACGCGGACGGCGCCGAGGTGTGGTCAGCCCGCATCGGGGCCGTTGTCGGGTCATTGGGCGAAGGGCCAGACCTCCTTCTGGTTGCTCTGTCCGAACCACGGGCTGTCGTTGCGCTCGACGCCCTGTCCGGAACGGAAATCTGGCGCCAGCCCCTCGCTTCGGATCCGTTCACAGGACCGATCTGGTGTGACGACTACATCTGGATCGGCGAATCGGACGGCCTGGCCGCCTATCCAATCGTTGCCGATGATCCGCCCCTCCGATCGTCTCTGGGCGCCGTGATCGGGCGTTTGACGGCAGAAGACAACCGGGTATTCGCCGTAACCTCCGACGGCGCATTACTCGCTGCTCGAATCGTCCGCAATGCCGCTGGAGAAGCGCCTCCGGCGCCGCGGCTGGAGCTCGCGCGAATCGGTGAGGTGGTCAACGGCTGCCCGCCGTTGGTTACCCGCTCCGTCCTGCTGTATTCCGCCGGCGGCGCTATTCACCGATATGATCCGGCGACGGGCGCCGACGATCTCTGGATGCCTATTCGCCCTCAGTGGCCGGGCCCGTTAACCACCGCGATGACCATGACCGACTCCCATGTATTTTTTGGAACGGAGCGACGGGGTCTGGTATGCATTCGACCGAAAGAATAGCGCGATACACCTACTTTTTCAGCGCGGGGGCCTGCGAGGGCGATCCACGTCGCAAAGATTTGCTCGGAGGCAAAGGCGCCGGCCTCGCGGCGATGTGCGCCGCCGGCCTGCCCGTCCCCCCCGGTTTTACGATCGCGATTCCTTGTTGTCGCCTGTTTCACGAGCGTGGGGGGCGCTGGCCGGACGGTCTGGAAGAGGAGGTTCGCGCCCAGATGGCGCGACTCGAATCGGTTGTCGGCCGGCGTTTTGGCGAAGGCACCGAGCCGCTGCTGGTCTCTGTCCGCTCTGGTGCCGCTCATTCCATGCCCGGCATGATGGATACGATCCTCAACTGCGGCCTTCATCCAGGTCTGGAAACGCAGGGAATTGATCCGCTTCTTTTTTGGACCGTCTATGCCCAGTTTGCCCGACAATTTGCCGTGACCGTGGCCCACCTCGCGCCGGATGACGCGCCGGAAGACCCTCCTTCGGACGCCGGCGAGGACCCCGTCGCCAAACGCCGGCGCGAAGCGGAGGCGTGGATGCGGCATTTTGAGCAGCGCGCCGGCCGTCCATTCCCCCGCTCGCCATGGGATGCGTTGCGGGCGTGCATCAATGCGGTGTTTGCCTCGTGGAACAACGAACGCGCCCGTATCTATCGCAAGGCCCACCGGCTGGAACATCTCCAAGGCACGGCGGTCAACGTCCAGGCCATGTTTCCCTCGCGCGTCTCGGGCATCGCCTTTACGGCCAACCCCGCCCGCCCAGAGACCGAAGAGGTCATCGTCGAAAGCGCCTATGGTCTTGGCGAATCGGTGGTTTCCGGCGACGTGACGCCGGACCGCTTTGTGTTCGCACGCAAAAGCGGCACGCTCGAGCTCGCCGAGCGGCATATCGGCCACAAGGACCACGTCATGCGGAGTCTCGACGCCGGCGCGGAAGACGGTGTCCCGTTCGACCCCAACGCCCCCTCCCTGACCGATGATCAGGCAATTGAGGTGGCCCGAATCGCCCTGAAAGTCGAGGCGTTCTTCGGGATGCCCGTGGATATCGAATGGGGATACGCCCACGGCCAGTTCGCTCTGCTGCAATCGCGCGCCATCCGCGGCCTGGAAATCGCCCGCGATGTCGAAGTCGGACGCCGCGAAGAGATTGAACGTCTGCGCGCGCTCCTGCGCGACGAGGGGTGCTCCCACAAAGTGTGGGTCGTCCACAATCTCGCCGAAACGCTCGAGGCCCCCACCCCTCTGACCTGGGATATCCTCCGGGCCTTTATGTCCGGCGACGGCGGTTTCGGCCAAATGTACCGCGATCTCGGATATCGCCCCGGCGCCCGCGTCCGCCGCGAGGGATTTCTGGAACTGATCTGCGGACGCATCTATTGCGATCCCGACCGCGCCGCCGACCTGTTCTGGGAAGGGATGCCGTATCGCTACGATCCCGACGCTATTCTGGCCGATCCGCGGTTGCTCGAATCGGCGCCAACGCAGTTTGACGCTCATCGGGCGGACGAAAAATTCTTGTTGCGGCTGCCAGGGCTGATCGGCGCCATGCTCCGGGCGCGGCGGCGGACGCGTCGCGCCCGCGCTGAGGCGATAGAACGCTTCGAAAAAGCGCTGCCGTCGTACCTCGAATTTGTGCGCGAACGCCGCGCCATGGATTTAACCACACTCCCGACCGTCGCCGTGCTCGACGAGCTCGAAGCGCGCATCGTCCGCGTGATGGACGAGTTCGGCCCCGAGTCGTTGAAACCCGGTTTCTTCGGCGGATGCGCCCGCGCCGAGCTCGAGACGCTCCTTACGCAATTGATGGGGCCCGACCAGGGTTTGCGCCTTTGCCGGACGTTGACAGCCGGCCTAGAGGGCGATTCCACGGTGGAGCAAAATATTCTCCTCTATCAGGTTGTACGCGGCGAATCCCGTCTGGAGGAGTTTATCGAACGCTACGGTCATCGGGCTGTCGGCGAGATGGAACTCTCGGCGCCGCGCTGGCGTGAGGACGATGCCTATGTCCGCGCGATGATCGAAGCCGCCCGCGCGCGGCCTGACCTCCGTTCGCCCCAGGAGCTGCACCGCGAAAACGCCCGCGCACGTCAACAGGCCATGGACCGCCTGTTGGAAACCCTGCGCGCCGTCGGCGGCAGTGCCTTCCACGAACGCGTCCGCGATCTCGCCCTCGAAGCCCAGCGATTACTGCCCTTCCGCGAGGTCGGCAAGCATTATTTGCTTCTCGGCTATGAACTGATCCGCCTCGCCATCCTCGAATTGGGACGACGATGGAATCTGGGCGATGATGTGTTCTTTCTCAAACGCGACGAGCTGGCGCGTTTCGAATCCGCCGCCGACGAGTGGGGCGAACGCATCGCGCGCCGAAAAATCCGTTGGCAATCGGCACGCAAACTCGATCTCCCAGACGTTATTGACTCGCGCGATCTCGACCGGCTCGGTCTGCCTCGGCCCGTGACGGCCTCCGATGAAATTCAGGGCTTGCTGAGCCTCTCGCCCGGCATTGTCATCGGCACCGCTCGGATTGTTTTTTCTCCGGAGAAAGGCGATGCCCTCGGCGACGATGCCATCCTCGTCTGTCCTTCCACCGATCCCAGCTGGACGGCCTTGTTTACGCTCATCAAAGGATTGATCGTGGAACGCGGCGGCGTGTTGTCACATGGCGCCATCGCCGCTCGCGATTTCAGCATTCCCGCCGTCGTCTGTCCCGACGCAACCCGACGCCTGCGCGACGGTGCGCGCATCCGGGTGGACGGCGACCACGGCGTCATCGCTATTCTTCAGGAGCCTCCCCATGCTTGACGCGTTGCATCAGGGTCTGGTATGGTTCGGCGATCTCCTCTTCGGCGGCCTCCTCCGCTTGCCGCGCGATATCGTCTTGGTGTTCCTCGCCCTGCTCACCAGCCTGGTTCTCACCATCGTCCGCCGCTGGACCACCCCTCAAGACCTCCTTCGAAGATGTCAGGAGGACAAGGCGCGCCTGAAGCAGTTGGTGAAAGAGGCCCGGCGGCGAGGCGATCGCGCTTCGGTCCAACGCATCCGCGCGACGGCCGCTCAGATCGGCATGATCGCAATGAAAGCGGAGGGCAAACCCCTGCTGGCCTCGTTGCCAATCATCGCTGTCCTAGCCGTGTGGGCATTCTCCCGCATCGGCTGGTTGCCCCCGGCACCGGGCGAACCCATGGAAGTGCGGTTCTATTTTCCGGAAAGCGAAATCGGCCGCATCGCTTTTCTGCTGCCCGAACCCGGACTGACCGCCGAGTCGGGCTGGGTGCAGCGCATTCAGCCCAGTTACGGACCCGATGGCCACACCGTGGATGGAGGCATGGCCTCGTGGCGGATTCTTGCCGAACCCCGCTCGACCCCTTACCGTGTCCGCCTGCGCTACCGCGGTCAGATACTCGAACGGCCTTTGATCGCCGATGGCCGACGATACGCGACGCCGACGGTTTTCTTTTCGGATGCCGCCGCCGTGATCGGCTCGGAATTGGCGTTGCGGGAATATCGGCCATTCGGCGTCATCCCCGGATGGCCCGCGCTGGCCCTCGCGCCATGGATCGTCGGCTATTTGATCATCGTTCTTCCTTTGTCCCTCGCGCTGAAACCGCTGCTGCGAATATACTGAGCCTCGGCACGTGTTTGGCGTATGAAATGTCACGATGAACTCCACCACCGGCGAACGAAAAGCCCTCCTGCTGCTTCTGACCACAGCCGTCCTATGGAGTTTCTCAGGGGTCCTGATCAAGTCGGTGGATTGGAATCCTCTGGCTATCGCGGCCGTCCGCAGCTTGCTGGCCTGGCCGTTTCTCTGGATCGCCGTCCGCCTCGCCGGCCCCTTCCGCTGGAAGGTGGACCATTTCATCGGCGGCATCGCCTACAGCGCCGCCATCATCTCGTTCGTGGCGGCGACCAAAATGACGACCGCCGCCAACGCCATCGTGTTGCAATACACCGCGCCCATCTATGTCGGCCTGTTGAGCGCGAGCGTTTTGAAGGAACCGCTGCACCCCCGAGACTGGGGCGCCGTGGCCTTGGCGCTGGCGGGCGTCGTGTTGTTCTTTTTCGATCGAATGACGTTGTCCGGCTTGTGGGGTAATATGCTTGCGCTTTTCAGCGGATTGTCCTTCGGTGTCATGACAGTGCTGATGCGCCGCCAGAAAGAGAGCCATCCCATTGGTACGGCCCTAGTCGGCAACCTGATTGCCGGCCTGGGATGTTTTCCGTTCGCGTTGCGGTCGGATCCACCCGCCGCAGCATGGATTCCCCTGGCCGTGCTTGGCATCGTCCAGCTTGGCCTTGCTTACCTGCTCTTCGCCGCGGCCTTGAAACGCGTCACGGCGATCCATGCCATCACCATCCCGATCATCGAACCGGTGTTGAATCCCCTCTGGGTGTTTCTCTTCATCGGCGAACGGCCGGGACACTGGGCGTTGCCGGGGGCGTTCCTTGTTGTCGCGGCGGTCATTTTGCGCACGACGGCGACGATACCCGCTCCCACGGCGGCTCAGACGCCACCGCCTCCGAACGTCTAATTCCCAAAGGATCCGCCTGCCGCCGTGTTTCCAAGGTCTGGAAAATCGCGCCGTTTTTTTTCCAAGACATCTGAGCTTTTTTGGCAACAGATTTTTGGGAGTTATTCACAGGCGTCGGGGGGTGGGGACTGGAGTGCGGCGGCCAGGGGGATCCGCGGGCGATCAAGCAGGCCACATAGCGGGCTTCGTCGTAGGGT
>CALLML010000054.1 GCA_938005705.1 uncultured bacterium | reverse complement strand
GAGGCGGTCGGCGCGGCGGGACGGACGAAAATCTCGATGAATCCGGACGTTTCCGTCGTCATTGACGGCAACTATTACCGTTCGTCGGGCGACGAACGGGCCGGACACCTGTTGGGCGAAGCGCTGGGATTCGGCCATACGCACGGCGGCGAGGCCCATGACCACGGCCACGCGCACGGACTTGAAGAGGGCTTCAATCTGCGGCATCTCGAGCTGATGCTGGCCGCGGATGTGGATCCCTACTTCAAGGCCTGGGCCATCGTCGCGGTGGGATCGGACGGCGCGGAGCTCGAAGAAGCGGTGTTTCAGACCACGCGGCTGCCGGCGGGCCTGCAACTGAAGGGCGGAAAATTTTTCAGCGATTTCAGCCGCCACAACGCGCAGCATCCCCACGAATGGAACTTCGCCGATCCGCCGCTGATTCACCGGTTGCTGCTCGGCGACCACGGGTTGAACGAGAAGGGTCTGCAGCTTTCCTGGCTGGCGCCGACGCCGTTCTATCTGACGCTGGGCGTAGAGGCCCTGCAAGGCGAGAACGAGCAGCTCTTTGCCTATGTCGCGGACGAAGACAACCCCTTGCCGGAGCGCGCCGGCCCGCGGTTGTTCGTCGGCTGGGCCAAACTGGCGCCGGCGCTCACGGGCGCGAACGCCTTGCAATTCGGGGTGTTCGCCGCGCGCGGCGTTCATCAGGAGGCCCACCTGGGCCCGGCCGGCGACGAAGACCCCGGCAGCCATTGGCTTTCCGGCCATCAATGGCTGGCCGGCGCCGATTTCGTGTACCGCTACACCCCCAACACCTCCTACGGCGAGGGTTGGCTGACCCTCGAAGGCGGCTATCTCTACCGCGAGAAGGATATCGAACTTGTCGCACACAACAATCCGGCGCGCGCCGGACTGATCGGCAACAGCCTGACGGGAACGCAGGATGGTTTCTATCTTCAGGGCGCGTACGGATTCGCCCCCCGCTGGCGCTTCGGCCTCCGCGGTGAAATGGCGGGATTGACCAACGACATCGGCAAACCAAACGGCGCGGAGGAGAGCCTCGATTCGTCTTACCGCGCCTCGGCGATGGTGGACTGGACGTTGAGCGAGTTCTCGCGCCTCCGCCTGCAGGTCAACCGCGGACGGTATGCGACCGAGGAAGGCAACCAGGACGCCACGGAAGTGTTTCTGCAGGCCGTGCTCTCCTTCGGAGCGCATGGGGCGCACAAGTTCTGAAGCGGTGGACGCGGCGGGGCGCAGTTGACGTCGCGCCCCGTTCGCCGATGTGCGGTTCTTCGAGAGCAGGTTGTTGATGCATACCAAAAAGAAAGGGAAAGCACATGAAAGTGGCGTACATATTCGCGACCCATATGGCCAGCACGTTCAAGCTGGCGACGATGATTCTGCCGCAACTGGAACGCGGGATTCACGGCGCCCAGGTCGTCGGCATGATGTTCTTCGACGACAACCTGTTTTGTCTCCGAAAAGGGGACGACGTCGGCGAGCGCTTGGCGAAGATCGCCAAACGAGACGGCATCCTGCTGATGGTGTGCGACCAATGCGCCGTCCGCCGCGGCTTCGCCGAAGGCACGTTCGACCTGTGCGGGACCGGCAGTGTGAAGGCCAAAGGGCTGGTCGAGGGCGTGCAGGCGGGGTGTTTCCCGCAGTTGTATGCTGCCTTGGCCGGCAATCCGCCGGATCAGGTAATCACATTGTAAAATCCTCAGAAACAGAACCCGCGAATGGTTCGACGCCGATCTCTGTTGCGCTGCCCGCGGTGCGGGCAAAAGGCATCCGTTGCGATGCCGAGGGATCGGTGCGTCATCGCGTGGAATTGCCCCTTCTGCTCCGAAATGATGAGGCCGAAAGCGGGGGATTGTTGCGTCTTTTGCAGTCACGGCGACGTCCCCTGCCCTCCAGTTCAGCGGAATCCACGGCGCGCGCGGTCGTCGTCCGCCGAGCGCTGAGACCCCGCGGCAGCCGGATTGGGGCGCGAACGCAGTCGCGCCGCGGGAGGTGCGTTTCGGGGCAGGGAAGATCAAGACGGTTCATTGGCGAAGAGGGCAAAGGAGACGAAGAGCGAGTGTGAAAATGCAAAAAAGTTTGTGGGCGATAATAATTTTGATGGCCGTCGGTTCACGGACCGCGGCCAACGCGCAACGACCGATCCAGGTGGTCGCAACCCTGCCTGACCTGGCCTCGATCGCGGCGGCGGTCGGCGGCGAGGCCGTTGTGGCGCGCAGCATCGCGCAAGGAAACGAGGATCCCCATTTTCTGCAGGCGCGCCCCGCGTTCGTGACCCTTGCGCGCAACGCGGATCTGTGGATTCGCGCAGGGCTCGGGTTGGAAGTGGGATGGGAACCGGTGCTGATGGAGAGCGCGCGCAATCGCAACATCCTGCCGGGCGAACGCGGGTTTCTCGATATTTCGGAGCATATCCCCGTCAAGCTGGACGTGGCCACCGAAGCGGTGACCCGCGCCAAGGGCGATGTGCATCCCGAAGGCAACCCGCACTATCTCCTTGATCCGCTCAATGCGCGCTCGGCGGCGCGCGCCATCGGCGCGAAACTGGCGGAGCTGCGTCCGGATCAGGCCGCAGTTTTTCGGCGCGGCGCTGAAGACTTCGTGCGCCGCATAGATGAACACGTATTCGGGCCGGCGGCGTTAGCTCAAACGACCGGCGACACGCTTTGGGCCAAATGGCAGGAAGGCGAACTGGCGGAGGGCGAAAGAGCGCGGGAACTGGGCATCACCGGCTGGCATGCGCGCCTGGCGGCCCGGCGTGACACGCGCATAGTGACCTATCACAAAAGCTTTCGATATTTCGCGGCGCGTTTCGGATTAACGATCGCCGCCCAGTTGGAGCCTGTGCCCGGGGTTCCCCCCGGCCCCGCGCATTTGGCGAGCGTTATTGAACGGATGAAGTCGGAAAATGTCGGGCTGATTCTGCTGGAGCCGTTTTATCCCCGCAAACCGGCGGATTTTGTCGCCGCGCGGACCGGCGCTCGTGTGGCTGTCGTCAGTACCTATGCGCCCGATACGAAGCCGGACGCGTGGTTCCGCATGATGGAGGCAATCGTCGCGGCTATCGAAGGCGGTCGCTGAACGGAGACTACGAATGCTCTCGAAATGGTCTTTACCTGCTCGTTCCCTGCGGCGCGAGCAAGCTCGCGCCCTGCGGCCGAAGAATGTAGGGCCTCAGCTTGTCGAAGACCTCGCCGTAGCCCGAAGGTCGAAGGCGGGCTGAGGCCGCGACGCCGTACACGAGCATGTCGGGACAATTATGAGACGACTCGTATGATTCGCATCCGCGATCTGGAAGTCGGATATGGTCGTGAGGTTGTATTGCGGGGCGTCAATCTGGACATTCCGACCGGCGTTTTTCTGCCTTTTGTCGGCCCCAATGGCGGAGGCAAGACCACGCTGTTGCGCGCCATCCTCGGCTTGATCCCCCTCCGCGCCGGGCGCATCGCCACGCCGTTCGCCGACGCGCCGCCGGGCTACGTGGCGCAGCAGAAGGCCATTGATCCGATCTATCCGGCGCCCGTGCGCGAAATTGTTCGGATGGGGTGTTGGCCCTTGCGAAACGAGCTTTCAAGGGCGGAGCGGCGTGAGCGCGTGGATCGTATATTGGAGCGCTTCGGGCTTTTGGGGCACGCCGACAAGACATTCGCCCAGCTTTCCGGCGGCCTGCGCCAGAAAGCGATGATCGCGCGCGCGCTGGTCGGAGAACCGCGCTGGGTGGTGATGGATGAACCGACGACGGAGTTGGACGAAAGCGCGCAACGGATGGCGCTGGGTCTGCTGCGCCACGCCGTGACGGCGGAGGGGCGCACGGTGCTGCTGGCCCACCACGGCCTGGACGCCCTGGCGCCGTATGCCGAACAGGTTTGCCTGGTGCGGGACGGCGGCGCACGGATCGTCCCGCTGGCGGAGGCGCATTTCTGATGAGCCATCTGCGAACGTTGCTGGAGGTGTTTCCTTCCGCCCTGGTTGCGGGCGTCCTCATCTCCGCCGCGTGCGCGGCGTTGGGGGTGTTCGTCATCCTCAAACGCATGGTTTTCATTGGCGCGGCGCTCTCGGAGACGGCCGCGGCGGGCCTCGCCGCGGCGCTCGCGCTGGGATTCCCGCCGCTGGCGGGCGCGGCGGCGTTCACGCTGGCCGCCGGCGCGCTGCTTTCAAGACCCTTCGAGACTTCCCGAATTCCGCGCGACGCCGTGCTCGGCGCCATCTTCGCGGCGGCGAGCGCGAGCAGCATCCTACTGGCCGCGCGCACGGGGCTGGGCCTCGAGGAGGTGAAGGCGCTGCTGTATGGCGACCTGATTCTCACCCGTAGGGCGGATCTCTGGGCGGTAGGCGGGGGCGTCATCCCCACGGCGATTCTGCTGCTGATTTTTTTGCGCCCGATTCTTTACACGTTTCTCGATCGCGAAGCGGCGCGGCTGCTGGGACTGGCGGTCGGCGCATGGGAAACTTTTTTCTTTCTGGCGCTTTCGCTGGCCATCGCGCTCGCCTCGCGCGTGGCCGGCGCCATGCTGATTTTCGCCTATCTCGTGCTGCCTTCCTCCGCGGCGCTGCTCCTCAGCCGCCGCCTGGGCGTCGTGATGGCGCTCGCCTCCGCGATGGCCGTCCTCGCCACGTTGCTGGGCCTGTACGGTTCCCTGGTCTGGGATCTGCCGACCAATCAGCTCATCGTCGCTTTTCTCGCCGCCGCCTTTCCCCTGGCTGCGCTCGTTTCCCGATGGAAGACGACCACATAATAAAAAACAGCAATTCGGGAAGCCGTGGAAGGCGTCCAGGCGTCCCTCCACGCGATGCAATCGGATAGGTCGGCAATTGGAAATCGGCCCGTTGATTCCCTGTCCCTATCGCCGGCCCTGCGCGTGGAGACGCGCCGCGCTTACGGCTTGTCGGAGCGCGATAAACCACGCATCATTCGCGCGATGAAAGAAGGGATTCCGTTTTTCGCCATCCTCGCCGCTTATTTGTGCGGCGCGATTCCGTTCGCGTTCATCATCGCGCGGGCGCGGGGGGTGGATATCCGCGCGGTGGGCAGCGGGAATGTGGGCGCGACCAATGTCTTCCGCTCGGTGGGCAAACCGTGGGGCGTTTTGACGTTCCTCCTCGACGCGCTCAAGGGCTTCATCCCTGCGCTGGCATTTCCGGCCGTCGCGCACGATTGGGGGTTCGCCGCGCCGGAGTGGCTGGGACTCGCCTGCGGCGCGGCGGCGATCGCCGGCCACACCTGGCCGATCTGGCTCGGCTTCAAGGGCGGCAAGGGGGTCGCCACCGGCGCGGGCGCGCTGCTCGCCGTGGCGCCCTGGGCT
>CALLML010000053.1 GCA_938005705.1 uncultured bacterium | reverse complement strand
TAGGGCAAGATGGTGAAGAGACCCGGCAGTTGAAGCGGCGAACCGCCCAAGTACATGGCGTAGGCGCCCAGCGCGTCGCGGATGCGGCGTGAACGAAAGAAACGGCGGAGTTCGCCGTCCATCGAACGCCATACGGCGGTGGCGGCCATTTCGCGCGGCGTCAGCGCGCCAAACCAACGCAGGGGGTTGCGCACGGGATTGCACACGAGCTTGCGGAAGGCAAAATCGTATTTGAACTCCGCGTCCGCCAGCCACGCGAAAAGCCGCGGGCTAACGCCCCGTTCGACGCGCTCAAACTCGGTCCGCAAGCGGTGGAGGTTGCCGGAGAGTTCCAGGTTTGTACCGTCCGGCCAGCGGAAGCGAATGGAGGGATCCACCGGCAACAGCTCGACATCATCGCGCATGGATCGGCCCGCCGCGTGGAAAAGCCCTTCGAATACCCAGGGGTAGTTCAACAGCGAGGGGCCGGTGTCGAATTGGTGGCCGGCGCGCTCGATGAGATTGGCGCGTCCGCCCGCGCGCGCGTTTTTTTCGACGACCGTCACCCGCGCGCCCGCGCGGGCGAGCAGCGCCGCGCAGGAAAGACCGCCGAAACCGGCGCCGATGACGGCGACGCGAAACGGCCGGTCGAATCGTTTTCCAAAGCTTGGAAAAGGAAGCGCCGCATTTTTCCAAGCCTTGGAAAAAATCGGGTCGGACTTTTCCAAACCTTGGAAACCGGCGTTCGCCCCGTTCACGGCGCGGCCTCCCCGGATGCGCCGGGCCCACTCGCGGGTGCGGATGCGGTCGCGGCTAAGCGCTTAAGCCATCGCTGGTCGTGCGCGGCGCGGACATACGCGACGGGCATAACCCACCATTTGGCGGCTGGCAGCGCGTGCCACTTTTCGCGGCCGGGTACGCTCGCGCGGCGGCCGGGCGTGTAGCCGGCGCGGCGGATACGGTCGTTCAGGGTCTCATAGACGGCGATGCAGGCGCGAATGGCGGTGCGGCAGTCGGCGGCGTAGGCGTCGAGGTTTTCGGCGGAACGACGGTAGAGACGCGCGGCTTCGTCGGCCAGACGGCGGATGACGCGGGTGAATGCGTCGCGCTGCGCGGGATCGAGCGGGTCCGGCCGCTCGATCCCTTCGGCACGCAGCCAGTCGAGCGGGAGATAGAGGCGCCCGCGGCGATGGTCCTCGGCGACGTCGCGGAGAAAGTTGGTCAGTTGGAGGGCGATGCCGAGATCGCGCGCGGCGTCAAGCGCGCGCGGGAAATCAGCGGGGGTGGCGGCGCCGTAAGCGTGGGTCAGGAACCAACCGACGACAATGGCGCTGCCATGGACGTAGGAGGCGATAAGGTCGTCGAGCGAGGCAAAGGGGCGGGGGCGGACGTCGAGGCGCATGGCGGCGAGAAAGTCGCGATAATGGGCGGGCGGAATGGCGTATCGGCGAACGACGTGGACGAAACCGGCAAGGAAGGCGGGCGTGCCCTCGGCGAGCGCGTGGCGGAGCGAGGGCGCGGCCAGTGCGCGTTCGTAAGCGGCGGCCCAGGCATCGAAGCGGGCGAGGCGCTCTTCGGGCGAGAGCGGGAAGGCGTCCACCACCTCGTCGGGGTAGCGCACAGCCGCATAGATCGCCTCGACGACATCTCGCTTGGCGCGCGGGAGGAACCGGCTGGCGACGAAAAAACCGGTGGTGTAGGTCCGCATCACAACGCGACAGGCGCGGACGAGGACTGTCCAGGCGCTGTCGTCATCATCGCGGCGCGGCGCGGCGGCGAGGGCGGCGCGGCGCGCGCCTTCCTCGCAGGCGCGCCATTGCGCCTCGTTCCAGGGCGGCGCGTCGGTGGCGGATTCTTTCGAGCGCATCATAAGCGGGGAATATACACCATGCCGCTTGAAATTGCGTGCATATCTTGCGCAGGGATCAGGATCGGCAAAAAAGGGGCGCGAGCTAAGGATGCGTCTTGGGGATCGGGCCGCACAGGGCATTCTGGCGAACATAACGAATTTGGAGTTATGCGACATTAGGGTTTTTCAGCGGAATCTATTGACGGCTATCCTTTGATGGGCGACCCCAAATCCCGACAACCCGGAATGACGGACGGCGGCTCCGTGTCGCATGCCGGCATCGCGACAAACCCCTTCGCCACGCCTATGCAACGTCAACATCCGCGATGAAGACAACAGCTTAGTTCCGCCGGGAAAGATTCATCCGGGCTGGTGCAGGCGGCGCCGCCATGCCGAATAGCCGCGGTGTGTCGCTCCCAACGACTCAGCGGCGCCACAGGCGGCGGAGCGGCGTAAGATCGAGAAGCGATTCAACGACGACATCCGCCCCTGCACAGCGGAGGGATTCGGTATTATAAGAACCTGTAGCCACGGCGACGGCTTTCGCCCCAATGGCGCGGGCGGCGGCGATATCCGCCGGAGTGTCACCGATCAGAATCACCGGATCGAGGTCACTGCCGCGCGTGCGCTCTCGCGCGCGGCGGAGGGCCAGGCGGGCGATCTCGACGCGGTCCGCGTGTTCGTGTCCGAAGGCGCCCAACACGAAATGGCCATAAATGCCGGCGCGGCGGAGTTTGATGCGGGCGCAGGGCCCCGTGTTGCCGGTGACCAGTCCGACGATGAGGTGGGCGTCAGCCGCGAGCTCTGATAATAGTTCGCGAACGCCGGGCAACAGGACAGGGGGTTCTTCGGCCAAAGCGGCGTCTAGCTCCTCGGCCAGGCGCCGGAAGAACCGCTCGGCGGTCGCGTTGTCAAGCGGCCGGCCGTGTCGCTCAAAGATGCGGCCCAACACGTCAAGGTCGGTGGCGCCGGCAAAGTTGATGTAGGCGATGTCGTCCTCCCAGCCGAATTCGGTTTTCAACGCGCGCTGAAAGGCGCGGCGTCCGCCGCCACGGGCGTGGAGCAGTGTGCCGTCAATATCCAGCAGCACCAACGCGCGCGAAGAGAGATCAGGAGACGTCGGGGCGAATGCGGAGGAGGGGCTGCTCTCCGGTTGGGGGGCCGTGGCGTTATCTTCCCGCGAGGGCGCGTCCGGTGGATCAAGTACCCAGCGTTTGTTGTACCAGAAGTATTGCTCGGGCGCGTCGAGAATGGCGCGGCTCAGCGTAGCGGCGAGCGCGGCGGTCATGCGCGCGATATCGTCCACCTTGTCGCGGGTGGGATCGGGTTGGATGGAATCGTAAACGCGCAGGCGGTGGCGGGTCCAGCCTTCGCGAACAAGGATAGCGGGGAACAGCGGGGCGCCGGTCTGGCGAGAGAAGAGCGCTGCGCCGGGTCCCCAATACGCCGTGCCGTTGAGAAAAGGCACGGGCACACCGCCGGTTCGCGCGCGAACATCAGGCAGGATGGCGAGCAACATGCCCTGTCGGAGGTTGCGCAGCACGGCGCGAAGGAGATGCGCATCGTTATGGACCACGGGCATGCCGGTGGCCGACCGCATACGATTGAGCCAGGCATCGGCGAGCGGATTTTTCTGCCGGCGAGCAATCGAAAAAATGGGCAGACCGGCGCGATGGGTGACGATGCCGGCGAGGTCCCAGTTGCCCGCATGGGGAACGGCCACAATTGCGCCATGTCCGCCGCCGAGTCCGGCGCGCAGGCGATCCAGATCGGCGAAATCCGTGTGGCACTCGATCCATCGGTCGCCAAGGCGGGGGAAACGCGCCATCTCGACGGCGTTGAAAAAGAGATTGCGCCAGGCAATCCAGGCGATGTATCGGACACGGGTTTCGGGGAGAGTCGCGCCGACGACCTGTCGGATGCGCCGATAGGCCTCCGCGCGGCGACGCCGCGACGCGCGATAGCTGACCCCCGCCAGCCCCCAGGCCAGCGCGAGGGCAATGCGGTAGGGCAGTCGGCCCAGAACACCGCCGATTGTTCGCAGCGCGGCATATTCGAATACATGTCGAAGACGGCGCACGGCGGGCATGGGAGCAGAAACGTCGTGGTTCAAAGATGCCGATGGGGTCATGGCAACGGAGTTCCCGCACCGAAATCCAGCAAAACGCATCGGCCGCCGTCAGCGAGAAATTCGGCGCGCACGTCGGAAAACTCGTCTCCGCGTCCGCTGCTCAGGCGGTGGGCGGAGAGCCGGACGTATTGCAGTGGTCGCATCGGCAGAGCGACAGGTGCGGCTTCGAGGGTCAAGCCCTCGATACGGGCCCGGCACGTGCCGTCGGCGCCGAACCACGAGAGGGTTGCGTTACGCAACGCGATACGCATCGGCGGTGCGAGTGCCGGTTCGACAGGGCCATCGTGACGCAAGGTTGGGTGCGCGGATTCGGCGGCGACCGCGCGCCAAGCGGGAACCCCTAGCCCGATCCATTGCTCGATGCCGGCGGCCAGCGGCGAGAGCCGCTCGGGCATCCATCGTCCGTCATCTTTCTGCACAAAACGGATGACCACATCCGCGCCTTCGAGCGCGCGCAGGCGGCCGGGATGCCATGGCCAAGCGGGCGACAGTCGGGCTCGCCCGACGTGTATGGCGGGGGTCTTTTCCCGGATGGCATCGCCGAAGCGTACGTTTTCGAGTCGAAGCGAGACATCGGCGGTCAAGGCCGTCGCGGCAATGGTCACCTCGCCGCCCAGTTGCTCGCCGAGGCGATCGGACAGCAGTCGTCGAAAGCCCGCCGTGCGTGAGAGGATCAGTGCGGAACCATAAGCGATGGTCAGCAAGGCCGCGGAGGTAGTGACGAAGTGGCGAAGCAGGCGCCCGGGGTTTCGCGTTGTGCGGAAGGAGGTGTCGTCTTCTGCCGTTTCTGGAGGGTGCGTCCACATGGCGAGGGGCGCGCGATGCGCAGGCGCGAATCCGCTATGGCGAATCCGAAAATGCGGTGGCGAAAGCGATATTCCAGATTTCTGCCCGCCGACAAGCGTCAATCACGGCAATGACATGTTGATAGGGGGTGGAACGATCGGCCCGCAAAATCACCGGCTGGCCGGGAAATATCTCAACGAGGCGCGCCAGAAGCCGGTCCAGTTCATCGGCATCGAGCGTTCGACCGCTGACCACAACCGTTCCATCGGCACGGACGTTCAGAATGACTTCGCCGGGCAGGCGTTCGGGCGTCGTGGCGGAGCGAGCGGTTGGCAACTGAATGTCTATTTCGCTTTCCCATTGCGCGAAGAGCTGGCTGGCAACGAAGAAACACAGTAGCAGAAAGACGACATCAATCATCGGCGCCAATTGGAAGCCGACGGATTCGGGAGGGAGCCCACGGCGAAAGTTCATCGGTACCCGCTCCGTTTCGGCAGGCGGAGGACCAATTCCGCCGCGGCAGCCTCCAGTCGCGAAATCAAGTCTGCGCTGCGTCCTCGGAACCAGGCGTGGCCGACCATGGCGGGAATGCCGACGATCAGGCCCGCGGCGGTGGTGATCAGCGCCTGGGAAACGCCCTTCGCCAGCACCATGGGACGGGCCTTCGCAATATCGAGCGCCACAGCGTTGAACGCTTGCAGCATACCCATGACCGTCCCGAGTAATCCCACCATCGGCGCGATGACCGCGACGTCGAGCAGATACTGAATGCGGCTTTGAATGTGGCTGGCCTGGCGACTCCCCTCGCTTTCGACGATTTCTTTGAGCGTGTCGGCGGTCGTGTCGGGGGCTCGTTCGAGGCAGGCCAGCGCGGCGTCCGCGACGGCGGCGAGGGCGGAAGGATTCTTGCGGCAGATCATTCGTGCCTCTTCCAACCTCCGGGACTCGATGGCGCTGAGAAGATCGTCGAGCAAGTTTTTCGGCACGACCGTCGAGATTCTCAGCGAGACGGCCAGATAGATGACCAGCGCCAGCCCGATGACCGAGAGCGCGCCCAGCACATACATCAGCGGGCCGCCGGCTTTCAGAATCTCGCGCGTCGTGAGCCCGACGGCCGAATCCGCGGCTTCCGCCTCCATGGCCATCAAGATTGTGCCAAGCACAACGATGAAGAAACAGGCGGAGACTCGGGCATTTGGCAACGATGCGGTTTTCATCATGAATGGACTCCCTATTCCATCCTTACGTTCTAGCGTATTAAGGCGCGCATCACAAGCGCAAGGGGGGAATTGGTTGGTTGGGCAACCCACCGTTTTCCAGGCGGAGGGATAAAAGACAGGGGGCATTGGCGGCCAGGAATCCTTTTCGGATGGCGTGGAAGCCGTTCCCTCCGGAAGAGGCGCTGTGTAGGCCGCCTTGTTTCGCGAAGCATAAAGGCGGTGGTGAAGAAAACCACGTCTGTCCGGCTTTTCGTCGTGAGAGCGTCTTAATCATGCCGCAGAAGTGATGCGTGGCGGCGAAAATAGACGATGCCGGATACGGCGGTAAGCACGGCCGTGATCGCGGCGCCGATCCGTGCAACAATCGTGAGACGTTCGCCCCACAGAACCGACGGCTCCGGCATCGCCGCGACGGGGCCGTCGCGCAAAACGGCCAACCCCAGAAAGGTGGCGGCAATAAAAATCATTTGCCAGATGGTTTTGACCTTTCCCCAGGCGCCCGCCGGGATGTCGCGCCCTTGTCGCCCCCCCAGGGTGCGGAGCCCCATCACGAGAAACTCCCGCGACAGAATCACAATCACCGCCCACGCGGGAACGAGCGAGCGACTCGATCCCGGCGCGCGTATCTCAACGAGGCTGACGAGGGCGGCGCAGACGAGGACCTTGTCGGCCAGGGGATCGAGCAACATGCCGAGAGACGTCACGAGGTTAAGGCGTCGCGCCAGGCGTCCGTCGAGCGCGTCGGTGACGCTCGCGGCAATAAAGCAGGCGAACGCCACCGACGTGGCGTAAGGGAAAGGAGCAAAGAGTGCGCCGGTCATGAGCGCCGCCAGGACGAGGCGTCCGGCGCTGAGCCGATTGGGGAGATTCACGGCGAAGAGTCCCGTTTGGCTCCGGGCACCACGGGAACGAGTTCCAGAAGAAGAGGTTCGGGCGGCGATTCGATGACGGACGGCTTCGAGTCATTCGTCCTCGTCGGGGTCGGCTCCGCCGACGGCTTCGGGGCGGAGTTTGGTTCGCTCCGCCGGGGCCGGAGAATGAGAGCGAAGGTGGCCAGCGCAAGTACTGCGACGCCGATGGCGAGTGCCGGCCGGCCCCATGCGGGAGGTCGTGCGGCTTCCCGATGGGGCGGTTCGGGCCCCGAGCTCGGCATGGCCGGTTGGGACGGCGCCGCCTTTTCGGCATCGGCGCGCGCATCCGTCCTCGCCGGAGAGGGCGGCGGCCGTAGCGGGGGCAGCGGAACGACGGGGGGTGGTTTTGACGGTTGCCGTTCGGCATACTCCCGCAGGAGGGGTGCCGGATCGAGGCCGAGATATTCCGCGTAGATTTTGATGAATCCCTGCGCATAAATCGGAGCAGCAAAACGATCAAAATGCTCGCCCTCAAGCGCTTCGATCAACGCGGGCTTCATACGGGTGGCGGCGGCCGCATCGGAAACTCCTATACCCCGCGCCTCGCGCGCGGTCCGCAGCTGTGTGCCTATGCTCATGAATCCGTTTTGCTCCGAACGCCTCGCCTGTTGGTCAGGACTCGGCATCATCGTTTTTCGGAATCTCACCGCTCAGATCAATCAGAATTTCGCGCGGATCGGAACCCTGTGCGGGCCCGACGATGCCGCGCTCTTCCAGCAAATCCATGATTCGCGCCGCGCGGGTATATCCGATTCGTAGCCGACGTTGCAACGATGAAGTAGAAGCGCGCTGCGTCTGGCGGATGATCTCGATGGCCTGCTCGATGAGCTCGTCGTCCTCTTCCAAATCAGGGAGATCCGTAGTTTTCTTTTCGAGTTTATCTTTGATGTCGGTTTCAAAACGCGGCGCGCTTTGTGCGCGAATGAAATCTACCACCGCGAGAACCTCCGCATCGCTGACCATGCAGCCCTGGGCGCGGATCATTTTGCTGGTGCCGGGCGGCAAAAAGAGCATGTCGCCCTTTCCGAGCAACTTATCCGCACCATTGGCATCGAGGATCGTCCGGCTATCCACTTTCTGCGCCACCTGGAAGGCGATGCGCGCCGGGAAGTTCGCCTTGATCGTACCGGTGATGACGTTCACGGACGGGCGCTGCGTGGCCAGCACCATATGGATGCCGACGGCGCGCGAAAGCTGGGCGAGACGAGCGATGGAGTTTTCGATGTCCGCCTGCGCCACGAGCATCAGATCGGCGAGCTCGTCCACCACGATGACGATATAGGGCAGCCGATCGGGAATTTCGTTGGCGTCGGCATGTTCATGGTCGGCCGCGATTCCGTTTTCAGCGGATTTGGCAGGGGCTGTCACGGTGTCGACCGGAAACAGCTCGGCCTGGCGCTCGATCGGGCGGGCGTTGAAGGATTTGATGTTGCGCACGCCGACACGGGCGAAAAGCTTATAGCGTTTTTCCATCTCGGTGATCGCCCATCGCAGTCCCAGAGCGACCTTTTTGGGGTCGGTAATGACGGGGGCAACCAGGTGCGGCAGGTGATTGTAGGCGGAAAATTCGACGATCTTGGGATCTACCAGCAACAATCGGAGCTGGTCGGGCGTGCGCGACATCAGCAGGCCGGTGAGCAACGCATTCATGCAAACGGTTTTGCCGGATCCGGTCGCGCCCGCGATCAGGAGGTGGGGCATATCGCTGAGATCGGAAATGATCACGCGCCCTCCGACATCCTTGCCGATGGCTAGCGGCAGGGCGGCGCGGGTGTTGCGCCATTCCTCACTCTCGAGTATTTCGCGCAAACAAACCAGCGTCGTCTTGATATTCGGCACTTCGATGCCGACCACGCCCTTTCCGGGAATCGGCGCCTGCACGCGCACGCTCTCGGCTTTCAGTGCGAGCGCAATGTTGTTGCTCAGCCCCGCGATTCGCTCCACGCGCACACCCGGCGCGGGCAGCAACTCAAAACGCGTGACCACCGGCCCCTGCTCGACATTGGTGAGCTGAGTCTCAATGCCGAATTCGACCAGCGTTTCGACGAGGGTGCGACCGATTTCCTGCAAATCTCCGCGAATCTCCCGCTGATTTTCCGGCGGCACGGTTGCGAGTACGGAAAGCGGCGGCAAGCGATAAGGCGCCGTCGAGGGGGGCGACTCCGTTGTCGCCTCGGGAACCGCCGTTGGGGTGCGAGGTTCTTCCTCCCGTATTCGGCGCGCCAAAGCCGGCGGTTTGGACTCGCTTGGTGTACGAGCGGTCGGCGTCGGTATCGGTGCGGGTACGGGAGGCGTGACCGGGGAAGGCGAAGACGGCGGAGGGGCAGACGGCAGGGGGGCGGGTGGTGCGGGTTCGAGCGTCAATGGCCGCGCAGCCAAAGCTTTTTCGAGACGGCGACGCTTTTTCTCGATCTCACGAGCTTCGATTTCCAACTGCTCGCGCAGATCCCGGCGGCTGCGTTGCCACTCCAGGAAGCGGCGAACCAGGGCCTCCGCGACTCGCCCGATGGCCGAAGCAAGCGCCACCGGTCGGATACCGAAACCCACGATGCCGGCCGACAGCAGCAGCGCGATGGCGAGTACCGTGGCCCCTATACGGCCCATCACAACCGCCAGTCCCGCCGAGCCGATGATCTCGCCTATCCACCCGCCCGCGGAACCGATATTCAGTCGCCGAACCAATCCCTCCCACGAATCGGCCCAGAGATCCATGAGCGCCGAGGCGCAGAACAGCACGACCAGCAGGCCGACCGCTTTGGGCCATACGCGCCCGGTCCGCTGAAAAAAAAGGAATCCTGCCCAGACGAAGAGCATCGGCAATAGAAAATAGCCGGCACCACCGAACGTCATGAACACCGCATAGGCAATCCAGGCCCCCAGCGGACCGATCAGATTTGCCGGCGGCGCGGCCGGCGGATAGAGCACGGCGGACACGTCGTCGGGCCGATAGGAAAGAAGGCTCAACGCGAGCAACGCGCAAAGGGCGATCATCAGCACTCCACCGGCTTCCGACCACCCCGTCCGGATAATCTCCTTGCGGACGGCCATGGCGCCATCCTAACCGTCCCTCTTCACCGCATCAAGCGTTCCGAATGAAAAGTGGGGCCGCTCGTAGGTGTTTCGGCGTATACTACTGTTGAAGCGTTCGATCGAGAGGGACAGACCATGGAAAAAAACGCGGGATCCGCCCGGGCAACATCCTGGATTTTACTGGTCAATGTTGGCAACACCCACACGACGATTGCGTGGTACCGCGATTTTCGCGTCTCGACGCGCCATCGCCTGCGCACCGGTGCGGATGATAGGGAGGCGATGCGCGCGCTGGCCTCGGTGGCGCGCGCGCATCCCCCAGCTGGAACCGCCCTATGCTCGGTCGTGCCGTCCGCGGATGCCCGATGGCGACGTTGGTTGAAAGAGGAGACCGGCCGGTGCCCTATCGTCATCGGACCGAATTCGCCACTCGGCGTTCGGCTGGACCTTCCCCGTCCGCAGGAGGTTGGACCAGATCGTCTCGCCGACGTCGCCGCCGCCGCTCGTTGTTATGGCGCGCCAGCCATCGTGATTGACGCCGGCACGGCGACGACATTCAACGCGATCGTGCGCGGCCGTGGCTTCATCGGCGGTGCCATCGCGCCCGGCCCGGCGCTGTTCGGGGATTATCTGGCGGAACGCACCGCGCGCCTGCCGCGACCAGCGGACGACGGCGCCGTCGCGCCGTTCGGGCGGACGACCCGCGCGGCGATGTACATTGGCCTCCAAATTGGATACGCCGGCATGGTTCGCGCCATACTCGATCATCTGCGCCGCGTCCCGGAATTGGCCGAAGCCGTTGTCATCGCCACGGGAGGCGCGGGAGGTCTGGCGGCGCGGGCGCTCGGCGGCGTCGCCCTCATTGACCGCGATCTGACGCTGGTCGGCATCGGGATGATTGCGGCGCGGGCATTGGGATGGCCGGATAGATCGGGCAACGTCGGCCCTTCTTTTTGATGGCGCCCGTCGGTTTTTGATTCGTCGCCCGTCGGAATTCGCGTAGCATGAACGACGTGCATCCGCAAAAATCCAGTCGCGCGGTGGCGCTGGTGGGGCGCCCCAGTGTTGGTAAGTCGGCGCTGTTCAATCGCCTGCTTGGCCGCCGGCTTGCGATCGTCCACGAAGAGTGGGGCGTGACCCGCGATCGTCTGGCGGACGAGGCGGAGTGGGAGAATCAGCGCTTCACGCTCATCGATACCGGCGGCATCGGCGTTATGGATCGGGCGACATCGGACGACGAATTGGCCGAAGGCGCGCGACGGCAGGTGGAGGCGGCTATCGAGGAGGCGTCGGTCATCATTCTCGTCACGGACGTCCGCGCGGGTCTGCATCCGCTGGATATCGAGGTCGCGCGCCTGCTTCGCCAGCGAGGGCGGATCGTGCGGGTAGCGGCGAACAAGGCGGATGATCCGGAGCATGATGCGAATGCGGTTGAATTCACGGAGCTGGGTTTTCCGGTATTTGCGGTTTCTGCGCTGCACGGGCGCGGTCTGTCGGAATTGATGGCGGACGTATTGGAGCAGCTGCCCCCGCCCGCCGACGAAACGACGGCCGACCATCCCCTTCGCATTGCGGTGGTCGGGCGGCCGAATGTCGGCAAATCCTCGTTCATCAATCGGCTGCTGGGCAGTGAGCGGGTGATCGTTTCGAACCAGCCCGGCACGACGCGCGACAGCGTGGCCGTTCCTTTCGCCATCGGGGAAGACACGCAGGCTCGGCATTATGTTTGGGTGGACACGGCGGGCATGCGTCCTCGCTCGAAGGTGCGGGAGTCCGTTGAGTTTTTCAGTCTCGTACGCGTGGAAAACGCCATCCGGGAGGCGGACGTCGTCGCGCATGTGCTCGATGCTGCTGAGGGGCCGAGTCGACAGGATCGCCACATCGCGGGGTTGATACGGGAGCATGGGCGCGGCGCACTCCTGATCGTAAACAAGTGGGACCTGGCGGCGGGAACGACGACGGAGCGGGAATATGAGGATGCCCTGCGCCGCGAAATGCCCTTTCTGGACTATGCGCCGGTGGTGTTCGTATCGGCTCGGACGGGTCGCGGCATGAAACGGGCCATTGCGGCCGTGGACCGCGTGGGCGCGCAGGTATCGGTGCACTTATCCACGGGCCTGCTGAACCGCGTGATACATCGGGAGGTTGAACGCATCCAGCCTCCGGCCGTGCAGGGACGGCGGTTAAAGGTATATTATGTGGTGCAGACCGGCGTGAAGCCGCTCCGCATTCGGTTGTTTGTCAATGAGCCGCGCGCACGAACGCCGGCATATGAGGCCTATCTGGTTCGCGCATTGCGATGCGCTTTCGGCTTGGAAGGCGCACCGGTGTTTCTCGAATTTGTCCGCAGCGCCTCCGCGCGTCCATCGCCGCAACCGATCGGTGGCGGTGCGCCGCGCTGCAAGGAGAAGTGATCATGGCCTGGGAATACAGCGATAAAACCGTTCAGTTGTTCATGGACGCCGTGAAGGGGAAACCGGGCACGCACATGGGAGAGATAGAAAATCCCGACGGCCTCGGCGAACACGGCTCGATCGTGTGCGGCGACGCACTTCGCTTCACGTTTCGCGTGCGCCGGCATCCGGAAGACCCCACGAAGGATGTGATCACCGAGGCGCGTTATCTGACCTTTGGATGTACCTCGGCGATCGCCTCTTCCGAGGCTTTGTGCGCCATCATCGAGCAGGGCGGATACACGCCCATTGAGGCGCTGAGGATCACCAACGAGGACATCGTCAAATATCTGAACGGCTTGCCTTCGCAGAAACTCCACTGTTCCGTCATGGGGGCGGAGGCGCTGGAGGCCGCCGTGTATAACTGGGCCCAGCGGCGCGGGGTGGACCTGGAGAAGCTCGGCGTCCGAATCAAGATGCACGACGAAAACGAAGGGCGCATCGTTTGCAAATGCTTTTCCATTACGGAACCCTATCTGCGCCGCAAGATCAGGGAATTGAATCTGCGCACCATCCCGGAAATCACCAACGCCTTGAAAGCAGGCGGCGCGTGCGGTTCCTGCCACTATGCGCCTGGCGGATTGCAGGATATTCTGAACGAAATCTGGGGCGGAACCGAGGCCGTCACGCCAGCCACCGCGCCGGAGACGCCGCCCGCGAAAGAGACTGCGCCTGCGGCGCACGCGGCTGGCGAACCGACCTCGCCCTATCAGCGAATGAAGCGCATCGAACAGGTGGTGAACGAACGCATTCGTCCGCTTCTGAAGAACGATGGCGGCGATATCGAGCTGGTGGACATCAAGGATTCCCTCGTCTATTGCCGGCTCACTGGCGCCTGTGCCGGATGCGTGGGCGCAGCGATGACGCTGAAGCTCATGGTCGAGCGGATATTGAAGGAGGAAGTGGACGAAACCCTCCGGGTCATCGCGGTTTGAACGGGGGCGCGTGTGACACGGGCCCGGATTCAAGAGTGGACGCGAAGCGCGCTGTGCTGCGCATCAGGCGACGACTTCGACCGTCTCGTCTTGCGCGCGCTGTTGCTCGGCTTCGCCTTCTGGATTCCGATCTCCATTGTCGGCGCACAATTGTTCGGCTATAGCGCCGCCGTGGCGTGGGCGGCGCTTGTTCTCCGCAGGCGCTCATCGGCCGGCGCCCGGCGTTCGTGGGTGGTCCCGCTGGTGTTGTTCGTTGTCTTTTCGATCATCGGCGCACTGGCGGGTCCGGATCCGGCGCGAGCGCTCCGAAAGCTTAATCGGTTCGCGCTTCTGGCGGTGATTTTTGCGCCGGCGGCCTCTCTGCCAACGGACGACGCGCGCCGATCCGATTGGGGAGTCCGGCTCCTAGTGGCGTTTGTGGCGGGGGCTTCGCTGCGTGCCGCCTATGACGTATTGCGTATTGGAGGAGCCATTTTGCGCGGCGCACGCGGCATAGACCTCTATGACCTCGGCAATATGCGGGACCCCCAGTTCTACCTGTCCGCTCTTCTGATTCTGCTGGCCCTGGGCGTTGCGCGGAAGACCACCTGCGGAAACAGGTTGGATTGGCGCCGGGTCACGTCGTTTCTGCTGAACGCGGCAGCGCTCGTGCTCCATTTCAAGCGTGGCGTCTGGCTGGCATTCGGCATCGCTGCGACGGCGCTTTGTGCTGTATGTCGGCGTCGCATCCTGTTGCCGGCGGCTGTCGTGGCGGCGGCGCTGCTTGCTCTGCCGCCGGTACGGTCCCGCCTGGCCGCCGTCCGTGAAGAATGGCATCCCCGCGCCAGTCGCCGGATTCTCTGGACGCAGATTGCTCCGGCCCTCTTGCGGAAATACCCCTGGGGGGTTGGTCGCGGCGTGCTTCGCAACGAGGACCTCTGTCGCTATGGGCGGCTGCGGGAGAAAAATCTCACGCATCTGCACAACAGCGCGCTGCAAGTTGGCGTGGAAGCGGGATGGGCCGGGCTGGCGAGCTGGCTGATCTGGATGGGGACGGTCACCGGCACGATGATCGGAAATATCCGCCGCGCGTGGACGCGGCCGGAGACCGACCAACCCCTGGCATTGGGGGTAGGCATCTCATTTCTGGCCCTGCATTTGAACGGACTGGTGGAAAACAATTTCGGCGACAGCGAAATCTTCATGTGGTTTGTACTGCTCATGGGCCTGGCTCTGCTGGGCGCTTCGGCATCGCGGTCTCTAAACCGGGGGGCGCCGGCCGGCGCGGAGGGACTATGAAAGCACATCTGCGCCTGGGCCGGTTGTTCGGCATCGACATTCGCCTGCACGCCTCCTTTCTGCTGATCCTGGCGTGGGCGATGTGGAACGGCTGGCGCGACGATGGCTGGCGGCAAGGGCTCTGGTCCGTGCTTTTTGTGATCTGTGTTTTCGGATGCATTGTCTTGCATGAGCTTGGCCACAGCCTGGCTGCGCGGCGCTACGGAATCGGCGCGCAGGCTATTACGCTCTATCCCATCGGCGGGGTAGCGGGCCTGACACGTCTGCCTCGCCGGCCGATCCACGAAATCGTTATCGCTCTGGCGGGACCAACAGTCAGTCTGGCCCTCGGCGCTCTCCTGCTGGCGTTGTGTGGTGGCGTGATACGTTGGGAAACCATCGCACAGGGACCGGGCACGGTGAACGGACTGATCGAAACGCTCGCCGCGGCCAATTTCATCCTCGCGGGCTTTAATCTCCTCCCCGCATTCCCCATGGACGGCGGGCGCGTGTTGCGGGCCTCGCTCTCGCTGGCCATCGGATATGAGCGAGCCACCGTCGTCGCCGCCATCGCGGGTCAGATTTTTGCCGCATGTTTCTTCGTGATTGGCTGGCTGGTCCGACATCCCCTCCTGATGGCGCTGGGCCTTTTTCTCGCGTGGATGGCTCGGCGGGAAGCCGCCTATGTCCGGGCGCGCGACCGCCTGGGCAACCGGCTGGTGGCGGATCTGATGGATGCCGATCCGCCGCGGATTGATCCCGATGCGCCGCTCGGGTCCGTGTCCGTATGGCCGACGGACGATTACAGTGAACTGCCGGTGGTCGTCGCCGGCCGGATTGTCGGCCTGCTGGACCGTTCCACGGTCACGCGCGCCTTGCGGAATGGAGCGGAGGAAATTCCCGTGCGTATCCACATGCGGCGGGGTTTTCTGGCGGTTCCACCGGATGGACGGCTGGGCGAGATGATCGGCTGGTTGCCGCGAACCGGTCAACAGGTCTATCCCGTGGTCTCGAACGGCTTTTTCGTCGGACTTTTGCGGCTGTCCGATGTGCTCGATGAGACCGGGAGACGGCGTCGTCCCCCCGGCAAGGGATTTTGGAGATTGGATTTGGGATGAAAGTCAGCGGTTTTACTTTTGTGCGCAACGGGGAGCGATACGGCTATCCCTTTGTGGAGTCTATCCGGTCTGTCCTTCCCATCGTGGACGAGTTCATAGTCGTAGTCGGTCCAAGCGAAGATCGCACCGAAGAGCGAATCCGCGCCATCGGTGATCCCCGCATCCGGATCATTCCCACGCAGTGGAACGACGGACTTCGTCCCAACGCGGCGGTCAAGGGCTTCGTCTATGGCCAGCAAAAGTCCACGGCCCTGTTTAGTTGCACAGGAGATTGGGCCTTCTACCTAGAAGGGGACGAGATCGTGCATGAACGAGATCTTCCGCTGATTCGCGGCGCGATGGAACGATATCTCCATGACGAAGCGGTGGAATGTCTGGTGTTCGACTATCTGCATTTCTACGGCAACGGCAATACGGTAGCGTGGTCCCCCCGCTGGTACCGGACGGCGCCGCGTATTATCCGCAACACGAT
This sequence comes from uncultured bacterium, assembly GCA_938005705.1. Classification (GTDB taxonomy): domain Bacteria; phylum Verrucomicrobiota; class Kiritimatiellia; order PWTM01; family PWTM01; genus CALLML01. Next base: position 3,967 of record CALLML010000053.1, on the reverse strand, counting down.
ACCCGTCTGGGCGCCGAAAGGTCTGTTCTTCCTCGTGATGGTCAACCACAAGCGGGGCCGATATCCGCGCGCCGCCCACACCGGAGCGACGATTTATCACTACGGGTGGGTTCGTCCCGAAACGCAGGTGCATTTGAAAAACGTGAGCATCGCCCGTCATTGGAGGGGGAATGTCGTTGCGGTGGATTACGCGGAAGTGGACGCGCGCACGCTGCGTCCATTTCTGGGAGAGCACCCTGCGGCGATCCGCGACTGGCTGCCGAGGGCGGATGGGCTTTTCCGTGCGCGTCCGGACCATCGCTTGACCCCGCGCGAACGCAAACATCGCTGGATGATGTGGCTGGAACGGCAGTTCGGTTGGGACCTCAGCAAGCGCCACTACCGCCTTGTGCGCCCCCGTCCGCCGTCCGTCGCGCCCACGCTGATCGGATGAGGGACGGCAAGACGGCTTTCTGGTGGACAGGTCTGTGGCGGAAATGACGCAAAAAAGGCGTTGAAAGATGATTTGAACGAATAGGGGAGTCGTTTTCGCGGCTTTCGCCCCGGCAGAAACCTGAAAATCGTCAACCCGGAACCGGAGTGGAGCGTTTCTAGCCTCGCACAAAGGTTTTTTTGCCGGCGGCATCGCCTCCAGTGTCACGGGCAAGGTTTCGCCACGATTTACGTGACCGGATTGGCCTTCACGGGGGGACCACACAGCCCTTGCAGCACACGTAGATGTGCTTGCCTTCGGCATCCACGTAAAGCTTCGCGGATGGATGGGCTGGTTTATCACAGGGCAGAGTGTCTGCACCTTCACCGCCGCCGCGGTCGCCGCGCACCTTTTCGACGAGCATTCCGCCCCCTTCGTACTCCGCCAGCAGGCACGTCCGTAATACCTCCGCGACCTCTTCCCCATACATCGCCGGACGCCCCTTGCGCAAATCTCCGCCCCATCCGGCCTTCGCCTTCCAGGGTGTCCAAACTTATGAAGCAACAGGGGCTCCGGACCGGTTCCGTTTGCGCGTTGACGTTCGTGTCTGGTTCGAGTAACTTAAGGCGCTTTTTTTGCCGCTCGCCGGCGGATCTAGAGGTTCGCCGCGCGGACACAACAACGTCAACCGACCCAAAGAGAGGAAAATGATGAGCAAGAAGTATGTGTATTTCTTCGGACGCAAGGGAACGGAGGGCAATGCCTCCCAGAAGAATCTGCTCGGCGGCAAAGGGGCCAACCTCGCCGAGATGTGCCGGCTCCGACTGCCCGTGCCCGCAGGCTTCACGATTAGCACGGAGTGTTGCACCGATTATTTCAATCTCGGTGGAAAGTTTCCGAAGGAATTGACTCCACAGGTCAAGGAAGCCGTCGCCCGCGTCGAGGCGGAAATGGGTATGAAATTCGGCGATGCGAAGAATCCACTGCTGGTCTCCTGTCGCTCCGGCGCCCGCAAATCCATGCCCGGCATGATGGAGACGGTGCTCAACGTCGGCCTGTGCTCGAAGACCATCCCTGGTCTCATCGCAAAGACCAACAACGAGCGGTTTGTCTACGATGCTTATCGCCGCCTCATCATGATGTATGCCGATGTCGTGATGGAAAAGGCCGAAGGCATCGAGCCCGAAGAGGGCAAGGGCATCCGCAAACAGCTCGAAGGTCTCATGGAGGAGCTGAAAAGGTCCAAGGGCTACAAGAGCGACACCGATTTGACGTCCGATGATCTCAAGGGGCTGGTGGAGGCCTTCAAGCAGCGTGTGAAGGATGTGCTCGGCCAGGAATTTCCGGATGATCCCTGGAAACAACTCTGGGGGGGTATCGGTGCGGTGTTCAAGAGCTGGAACGGCAAGCGGGCCGTCTCCTACCGCCGCATCGAGGGCATACCGGACGACTGGGGCACTGCCGTCAACGTGCAGGCGATGGTCTTCGGTAACATGGGCGATCACTCCGCGACCGGCGTGGCTTTCAGTCGCAATCCCGCCACCGGCGAAAACCTGTTCTATGGCGAGTGGCTCGTCAACGCGCAGGGCGAGGACGTCGTGGCCGGCATCCGCACGCCGAATCCCCTCAACATTGCGACCAAAAACGAACAGAACAAACACCTACCTTCGCTCGAGGAGGCCATGCCGGAGCTGTACCGCCAGCTCGATGAAATTCGGACAAAACTCGAGCGGCACTATCGTGACATGCAGGATATCGAGTTCACGATCCAGGAGGGCGTGCTCTACATGCTGCAATGCCGTAATGGCAAACGCACCGGTACGGCCGCGCTTAACATGGCGATGGATATGCTGGCGGAGGGGTTGATTGACGAGCGCACCGCTGTTACGCGCGTCGAACCCGCCCATCTCGACCAACTCCTGCATCCGTTCGTGGATCCCGCCGCCGAAAAGACGGCGAAAGTCATCGCGCGCGGACTTCCGGCCGGTCCCGGCGGCGCGTCGGGCCGTGTTGTCTTTACGGCCGACGACGCCGTGGCCTGGGCGAGCCGAGGCGAGAAGGTCATTCTCGTACGCGAGGAGACGAATCCGGAGGATATCGAGGGCATGCGCGCGGCGCAGGGCATTCTCACCGCACGGGGCGGCATGACCAGCCATGCGGCGCTGGTCGCCCGCGGCTGGGGCAAATGCTGCATCGTCGGCGCTGGCGAAATCCACGTGGACGTCCACGGCAAAAAGATGACAGTAGGTGGTGTGAGCTACGAGGAAGGTGCCTGGGTCACGCTCAACGGCACCCGCGGCATCGTCTATGAAGGCGATCTGCACATGATCGACGCCACTGAGAATCAGCGGTTCCAGGCGTTCATGAAGCTCGTGGACAAGTTCCGCACCCTCGGTGTGCGCACAAACGCCGACACGTCGGAGGACGCGAAAGCTGCCCGGTCGTTCGGCGCCGAGGGTATCGGTCTGTTCCGCACCGAGCACATGTTCTACGGTGCCGGTTCGGACGAGCCCTTGTTCCTGCTGCGCAAGATGATCATGAGCACCACCGCCGAGGAGCGCCGGAAAGCGCTCGACGAGCTCTTCCCTTATGTCAAGCGCGACATTAAGGCGACGCTAGAGGCCATGGAAGGCTTGCCGGTGACGATCCGTCTGCTCGACCCGCCGCTGCACGAGTTCGTGCCGCAGTCGGCCGAAAAGCAGGCGGAACTTGCCGCCGCGCTCGGCATCACGCCTGAGGAAGTGCGCAAACGCGGTGAAGCGCTGCACGAGAACAATCCGATGATGGGCCATCGTGGCGTTCGACTCGGCATTACCTACCCCGAAGTCACCGAGATGCAGGTCCGCGCCATCTTCGAGGCGGCGGCCGAGCTCAACGCCGAGGGCAAGAAAGCGCGCCCGGAAATCATGATTCCGGTCACCTGCGACGTCAGCGAGCTGAAGCATCAGAAGGAAATCATCGCGCGAGTGAAAGCGGAAGTCTGCAAACAAAAGGGTGTGCGGGACATCCCCGCCCTCGTCGGCACGATGATCGAGATTCCTCGCGCGTGCCTCCTGGCCGACCGCATGGCCCAGGAAGCGGAGTTCTTCAGCTTCGGTACCAATGACCTCACCCAGATGGGCTTCGGATTCAGCCGCGACGACATCGGCGGCTTCCTGCCGCACTATCTAGACAAGAAACTGCTGAAAAACGATCCATTCCAGACGATTGATCAGGACGGCATCGGCCAGCTAATCCAAATGGCCGTGCAGAAAGGCCGCGCGACGCGTCCGGAGCTCAAGGTCGGCATCTGCGGCGAGCAGGGCGGCGATCCGGCATCGGTCGAGTTCTGCTTCAAGGCGGGCCTGACCTACGTGAGCTGCTCGCCGTACCGCGTGCCGATCGCGCGTCTGGCGTCGGCGCAGGCGGCGATCGCCGCAGGGGCGGTCAAGACATCCGCTAAGCCGGTCAGGAAAAAGTCCGCGCCGAAGACCAGGACGAGCGTGCGCCGGCGGTAAAAAGTCGCAAATAACGCGGAATCCTGTATAGTAGAGCGGCGCGCGGAGGTACCTCCGC
>CALLML010000052.1 GCA_938005705.1 uncultured bacterium | reverse complement strand
GGGGCAACCGCATGGCAGTTGCACAGCCGCAGATCGACACGGTGAATGCGCTGCAACCCGTAGCGGATTTTGGCCCACCGGCGGCGATCCTGCACGCCCAGGCGCAGCGTCGGACGGCGGCCGCCGCTGCCGTAGATGGCTGGGATCGCCAGCACCTTTAGGCGCAGGGTTTTTAGCCGCGCCACGCCCTCTTCGGCGGTCTTCAGGACACCGCGGTTCAGATGATGGACCAGGTTGTAGCAGACCATCCCGATCAGCAGCATGGCCGCTTCCGTGCCTCAGAAACTGTGTACGTTGGATTCCGCTGAAAAACCCTAATGTCGCATAACTCCAAATGCGTAATGTTCGCCAGAATGCCCTGTGCGGCCCGATCCCCAATCGGTCCTTGTGTTTTGATCCCCTGAAAATCATTGCAGATCGCATTGCGAATGGGTTTTTCAGCGGAATCGATTTATCTGACGTGCGCGAGAACGAACGGTCAAATTACTCTGATACTTCTGGAAAATATCGGTGTTTTCGCCGGCCACAGCCATGGCTTCTTCTGCCATTGGGCGAAAATATAAAAGAAATGGAAAACTAGAGCAAGCCGAGGGATAACCGATTGCGCTGTAGATTGTTTTGAGGGGTGAGACGAGGGGTCGCGATGCGGGAAGGAGCCGTATGGTCGGGGTGGAACCCGACCCTCCCATAGCCTGAGATGAAACGGGAGAGACGGCTTCCACGCCGTCCGTGAATTGCTGAATGGCCGAAAACTTTGTGTTTGGGGGGAAGTGGCTAGAAAAAACTGGCGAATAGCGCGGGGTCGTTGGGGTAAACGATTTTCGCCCCCCTTCGCCGGCGCCTGTATTTGCCGCTCATTCCCCACAGCGCCATCGGCTCGATATACTTGGAATACGACCCTAACGGTGGTAGGATTATCCATGAATAGTGGAAACGGGCGTTCCTATGAAGAAACCTCACACTTTCAGTTCGATCCCGCCTGAGAGCTTGCCGATCAATCCTTTCCGAGCGATCGGGCAGGATTGGATGCTCATCACAGCCGGCATTCCGGAGAATTTTAACACCATGACCGCGAGCTGGGGTGCCTTGGGGGTTTTGTGGGGAAAGCCAGTGGCAATCTGTTTCGTTCGTCCCAGTCGCCATACGTTCGGCTTCCTTCACAGCTACGAGTTTTTCACGCTCAGTTTTTTTGACGAATCCCATCGCGCGATTCTGGATTTCTGCGGCACCCATTCGGGGCGATCTGTGGATAAGATCGCCGAGACGGGTTTGAAGCCAATCGCCGTCGGCGGGGCCATCACATTCGAACAGGCCCGGCTTGCCCTTATCTGCCGTCGGTTATACGCTCAAGACATAGATCCCCGGAATTTTCTTGATTCCTCACCGCTCATTCATTATGAAAGCAGCGATTTTCACCGCATGTTCGTGGGCGAAGTGACCGAATGTCTAATCGCCATATCGCCGTAACCGGCGCGAGTATTGGGCCGGTCTCAGAAACACACGTTGAGATTCGGACTCAGATGATGAAAAGGCCCTGGGACTCGCGAAAATTGCCTCAATTTTGCAACGAACATGGACCATGACAGAGGAATCCATAATGCCTACAAACAATGACCGCGTGAAAGTGTTGTTCGATACGGATATCGGCAGCGATATTGACGACGCCTTGGCGCTGGCGTATTTGCTGCGCGAACCGCGTTGCGAATTGCTCGGGATCACAACCGTGACCGGCGAACCAGCGCGTCGGGCGGAGATGGTTTCGGCCGTTTGCCGACATGCCGGGCGGGATGATATCCCCATTCACGTCGGCGTTTCCGTTCCGCTTCTTATTCCCCAACCCCAACCGCGGGCGCCTCAGGCCGAAGCCTTGGGCAACTGGCCCCGAAACCGTTTCAGCAACAACCCCACGGCGATCGAGTTCTTGCGCCAAACGATTCGTGCCCATCCCGGCGAAATCACGCTGCTGGCTGTCGGACCCCTGACCAACATCGGCCTTCTCTTCGCGGCAGACCCCGAAATTTCCTCTCTCCTCCAATCGCTCGTGCTGATGGGTGGCCGTTTTTTCACGGCGCAGGGCGGAGAATGGAACGCGATCGGCGACCCGCATGCCACAGCCATCGTGTATGGCGGCGGGACGCAGGCGTGGCCCCCTCGCCATGTAAGCTACGGCCTGGATGTCACCTCGCGCTGCGTGATGCCGGCGGATGAATGCCGACGCCGGTTCACCGCCTCCGTGCTCGAACCGGTGCGAGACTTTGCGGAAGTCTGGTTCAGACACCAGCCGCGTATTACCTTCCATGATCCCTTGGCCGCCGTGGGCATTTTCGACCCCGATGTGTGCCGCTATCGCCAGGGACGAGTCGTTGTCTCAACCACGGTCCCGACGGCCGGTTGGACCGTCTTTCAGCCAGTGAAAAACGGCGAACCGGCCCCGCACACGGTGGCCTGCGATGTGGATGCAGATCGGTTCTTTAACCGTTACTTTTCCATCGTGAACGAATATTGAGGCCCTCTGCCACAGCCCACCCCCACTGGGGTGGGAGCGCCCTCGTACGGCGGCGGGGATCTGCCTCGCCGTGCTGGGATTCGATGGTTTTTGTTTGGTCCTCCGCGCTCGAGCCGTTTGTCCCGACCGGTGACGTGGCCAGTATTTTCCCACGGCTTCTTCGCTCTTCTTTCACGTGCCCGCATGGGACGGCAAACCCCGGTGCCGCGCTCTTCGCTCCGGGTCAGTCTTCCCCACCCCCGACACCTGCATGAAGCTATCACCGACGATATCGAACCGCCAGAGGAGCACGGGAAATCGGCATTGTCATTTCAAGCGCCGCTTCCAATAATATCGGTTTCGGGCGGGAGACGCAAACGGTCATGGTCATCGGACTTCTTCAGGCGCACATCAGCATCCCAGAATCGCGGTCCTTGAAGGACAAGCGTTCAGTGCTGCGGAGTCTGAAGGATCGCATCCACAATGAAATGAATGTCAGCGTGGCCGAAATCGGCGACCAAGACCTGTGGCAGTCGGCACGGCTCGCGTTCGTGACCGTCGCGGCGACAGGCGACGTGGTGGACCAGCGGTTGGCGGAAGTCGGACGGCGATTGAGCGGAAATCCGCGGATCGTGCTGCTGGACATCGAAACATCGCACTTCTAAACACCGCAACTGTGGCTTATCGTATCCGCGGATGAAATTGCTCGATCGCTATCTGCTGCGTTCCTATGCGGGGCCTCTGGCCGCCTGTGTGGCCGCCTTTTCGATGCTGTACATTGTTGCCGATCTCTTCAACAACCTCTCCGATTTCATCGAGGGCCGGACCAGCCTGTGGCGAGTGATGCTCTTCTACGGCGCCTTGCTGCCGACCGGCTTGATTTACATCGTTCCGGCTTCCTTGATGCTCGCCCTGCTATATTGTCTGGGGCAGCTCACGAAGAACAATGAGCTGACGGCCATGCGGGCGTGCGGCGTTAGCACGCCCCGCCTACTGGTGCCGTTCATTGCCATGGGCCTGGCGGCGACTGTCGTCGTCGGCGCCATCAACGAAACCCTGAGCCCGTGGGCGCAATGGTGGACGCGCCGCTTCATCCGCGCGCAGGGCGCATCGAACCCGGAAGTTGTCTATATTGAAAACCACCTGCCCTACCGCAACCACACCGAACGCCGCGAATGGCTCATCGGACAATTCGATACGCGCACCGGCGAAATGAGGGACATTAAGGTGGAGCAATACCATCCGTCGGAATACCGGATTCTGTTCAGCATTAAGGCCGATTCCGCCCACTGGATGGACGGCCGATGGTGGTTTCGCAACGTCGTGTACCAGGAATTTGATGAATACAACGACCACAAGGGGCCGCCTCGTTTTGAACCGGTGCGCGAAATGTCCGACTGGAACGAGACCCCGCGTCTTTTTCTAGAAGAAATCCGCGACCGTGATTTCCGATCGGTGATTGGCCTGCTACGTTTCTTGCGCAACAACCAGGGCATTTCACGGGCTGAGGCGGCGCGGACGTGGGTGGACATTCACCACCGGCTTTCTCTCCCCTTCACCTGCCTGGTGGTGACGCTGATCGGATTGCCGTTCGGATACCATGCCGGACGACGGGGCGCGATGAGGGGCACGCTGCTGGCCATTGCTCTATTTTTCGGCTACTACGTGCTCATTCACGTGGGGCTGTGGATGGGAAAAAACCGGTGGATGGCGGCGTGGCTGGCCGGATGGCTTCCGAACATCATTTTCTTTGCCACCAGCCTCAGGCTCATTGCGCGGATGCGGTGAGGCAAACGGGGCGTCTCAGTCGGCGACCATCGGCGCATCGGCACCGGTGCGTGGCGGCAACAACACGGGCGCGGGTTCGATGAGGTGAATGGACTTCCATTGACCCGATCGAAATCGCAAGAAAAAACCCCCGCTGAGGACGACGACATACAATGTCATCCAGCCCCACAGCAGCGCCATGCCATCGCCGGTCCATTCAGGCAGCGGCATGTCCGCCCGGCGGCGCGCTGCAAGCCAGAGAAGGAGCGCGACCTCGCCGGGAATCCAGAACAGCCAGGCCATCGCGGTCGAATAGACCATCGAGAATCGAGTGTCGCCAGCGCCGCGCAACGCGCCGATCAACACGATATTGACCGTATCGAACATTCCCCAGGCGGCCATCATCCACAGCAGGGGGCGCGCGACGCGGCAAAGCGCATCCGGGTCAAGATTCTCGCCTCCGATGAAAAGACGCAGATAAAAATTGGGCAGCACCGCATAGGTCAAACCCACGGCCGCCATATAGAGCCACCCCGTCTTGAGCGACGTCCAGCCCGCCCGCTCCGCTGTGGCGCTGTCGCCGCGGCCCTGATATTGCCCAACAAGTACCGATGCCGCCATGCTCAAACCGAGTAACGGCTGGAACGCGACGTTGTTGATGCTGATCGCAATATTGCTGGCAGCCAGCGGGAGTCCGCTCAAGCGCCCAGTGAGCATCACGAAGACCGTGAAAGAACCGATGTCGAGGAGCAGATGCACGGCGGCGGGCGTTCCGAATCGAAGTATCCGCCCTAAATGTCGTACATCTGGAGCCCAATGTTTTCGTACGGCATAATCCGGATGGAGATGGGGATCGAAGTAACGGAGTGCGAGGTAGACGGCAGTCGTCAAGCTGCCGGCGACCGTGGCCCATGCGGCGCCGGCGATGCCCATCCGCGGAAAGCCCCATCGGCCGAAGATCATGGCATAGTCGAGGGCCAGATTCACCAGATTTCCGGCCACGGTTCCGATCATCGTCGTGCGCGTGTCACTGCGCCCGTTGAAAAACCCACTCAACGCGCCGACCACGGGAATGAGAAATCCGCCCGCCATGAGAATTCGATAATACACGATCTCCTCGGCCAGCACTTCGGGCGCGTGGCCGGCCACCCTCATGATCCAGGTCCCGACGGGCACAAGTGCCCAGATCAACGGGGCCGAGGCCACTGCGATCCAGAGCCCTTGCGCCGTCGCACGCGCGCAACCGGCGCGGTCGCCGGCCCCGTGATATTGAGAAACAAAGGCGCCCGCATACCCCGCGAGGGCGTGGAAAAATGAAATCAGGGTGAACGACAGGATGCCGGCCGGCAACGCGGCTTGAATCGCCGCCGCGCTGTAATGCGCCAGAAAGATGCGATCCGCGAATTGCATCAGCGTGAAGGACGCCATGCTGAGAATCAGCGGATAGGCAATGCGCAGAAGCTCACGGTAGCCGCCGGGGATGGCGGTATTTTCAGGAGTATTCATGCGGGCCGCCCTGCGGTGCGCCGGGATCGGCGTCAACGCCGGCGCGGATCGGGTAACCGATCCGGCGGCGCCTCATCCCCACGGCGCGGCGCGAGTATGGGATCGCCCTGATAAGGCGCACTTCCGATTATGGTCACAACGCCATCTTCGCCACGCGCCAGCTCCGGCGGTCGCCGCGTGGTGGATAGAAACTCCATTCGCGCGCGCCTTTCTCCATCATTGTAGATTGTGTGCGTGAGGCGAGCTGGAGCGGATTGATGCAGCACGTGGAGCAGCCCCTTGCCATCCACCATCATCTGGGGTTTCCAGACGCGCACCAGGGTCCCCAAATCGAACACCCCCCGGCAAACGCCGCGCTCGGGATCATCCACGCGTAGAAAGAGGTATTCGTTCCCGCCCCGTCCCAGTGTGCGCAACTGATAGCGTCGAACGCCAACGCCCTCACCTGGCGCCGACGCATCCGTCTCGGCGAACACAAGCCCAGGAACGATATCCAGAAGAAGCCGCGACGAAACGTACTCCTTTCCTCCGGCTTCCACGCGGGCCGTCACCGCGATGGGACCACTTTCCACCAGATCGAAGAGCCGAAGAAGGTCAATCGTTACGACCTGAAATCCTGAGGGTGGAATCTCGATAGGCTCCGTCAGGGTCGCTTCACCAGTCCGCGGGGCTGGGCGGTCTGGCGCCAGGTCCACATCCAGTCGCAGCTTCGCCGGGGCCCCCTCTGCGCCCAACACCAGCGGCGCGGCCCCCTCGTTGTCCACGCGCACACGGACAACGAGTGGCTCAAACAGCAAGTAGCGCGAATGTTCCGAACGAAGGCGCACGCGAATCTGCGCATAAGCATCCGGCGCTCCCATAAAGGCTGCCAGGCAGAGGCTGGCGATAATAAACCGACTATACGTTCGCATATGCTCTCCGATGGTGGCAGCGGATCACCCTGCTAGCGACCGTCCGACAGCCGCTCCGCGAGGGCCGGCGAAAGACCGGCCTCCAGGATTTTCCTTTTGGTCGTTTCAATGTCGTAGGGCACCCTTCGAAGGACAATCTCGCCGCCCTTCACATCATACAAGACGTAGGCCGCGCGAGGATCCCGGTCCCGCGGCTGGCCCACGCTCCCGACATTGATGAAATATTTGCGGCCCAACGCCACCTTGATCTTGCCGTACAAACCGTACTTTATGTCGCCGGCCTTCTCAAAAGCGAGCGGGACATGGGTGTGGCCGAAAAAACACACCGCGGTGAATTGGTAACTGAAATTTGCCTCAGCCTCGAGCTTGTCGAAGACATAACCCCACATTTCCGGATTGTCGAGCGTGCTGTGAACCAATGTAAATGATTGCACCGGCGTGACGTATTTGAGCCCGCGCAGAAACTCCAGATGCTCGGCTCTCAACTGATGCCGTGTCCAGTTCACGACATCGGCCGCGAGAGGATGAAATCCGATCAATGCGTCTTCTGAAGCACAGTAATGGTCATGATTCCCGCGCACAGTGACACAACCCAGCTCGCGAATCATATCCAGGCATTCCACGGGGCTAGCGTTGTACCCCACAATGTCGCCCACGCACGCATAGTGCGTCGCCCCCTGCTCGCGGGCGTCTTTCAACACCGCGTACAACGCTTCCTGATTCGCATGGATATCCCCGAAAACGGCGTATTTCATAGACAACGCGCAACCCCCCACGGCCGCGCAAGGTCAATCTAGCAACATTCGATGCCCCGCGCAACGTTCATTCCACGATGGTCATCCGTGGTTCGCCGCAGAAGAGAAAGAAAAAGGTGAGGTTTTAGTTGAATACAAAGGGGGGCTAACCGAACATTTCCGTGCAGAGATCAGCTGGCCGATCTCTGCACAGGCTTTACCGCCATTGCCCCGCACGGTGCAGGACACAAGACGGACCTTGCTATGCTCCAGCAGCGCCGTTCGACGCCCTATTAAAACGCCGCCGCAACCGCGCTTGTGAAGCGGCGCTGCCTTTCCGGTGACGGCACCGCGGAAGGACCGATCTTTTCGATGGCGGCGCGGATCAGCCGAATGCGCTCGCTCGGCGGCGGATGGGTTTTTGCGAAGTCCAGCCCACCGGGTTTCAGCCTCCGTCCCATCTCTTCCAACATTTCGATGAGCGCACCGGGGTCATACCCCACCCGCGCGAGAATTGTCACCGCGGCAGCGTCCGCTTCGCGCTCCGCCGCCCGTGAATAGCCGTTGACAACCAGCGTCTGCGTGATATCGTCAATTGCCCCCTCGAAGGTGTTCACCGCTTCGGCCAACTCCGCTCCTCCCCAATGCCGTCCCGCCTCGACCGCCGCGACCGTCACAGCCGTCGTCAGGCGACTCTTCCGAATTTGCTGCAGACCGTGCCGATGCTGCACATGCCCGATCTCATGCGCCAAAACCGCGGCGAGTTGATCCTCCGTCCGGCATAACCGCAGCATGCCGCGCGTAATCATAATCAACCCGCCCGGCGCGGCGAATGCATTGATTTCTTCTGAATCGAGTATCAGAAAGCGATAGCCGCCGAAAGTCTCCGGACGATCCGACGCCAACGCCAGGGCCTGCCCGATGAGATTGACGTATTCGGTCAGCTCAGTCCGATCCAACGGCCGGTAGCGCCCCAGCAGCGTCGCCGCAACGGACCGGCCGATGTAGTATTCCTGCTGAGGCGTGATCTCTTCCGCGGCCTTCGCTGCCGCTTGGGCCGCGCGAATCGCGGATTGCGCCTCTTCTTCCGTGATCTGGCCGGTCGCCACGCCGACGGCCCCAACCACCTCAGCCACTTTGCCCATCGAAGCACAGCCGGCGATGCCCGCAGCTGTGAGGAGCGCGAAGGCCACAATGGCCGAGTTCCAAAACATACCGTTTCGCCTTTTCATCGCGCTCCTCCTTTTGTAACGACGCCGCCCTCACGCAAAAAGGCTGCGATACGAGAGGGGGCCACAGCAAAGGTCTCCATTCGGTCCACCCACGTGTAATCGGCATCCTTGTTCGCTTTGCGGAACTCGCGCTCAATCTCTTCACTGAACCCTTTGCCCGCCAGTGCCACTTCACGAGCTGAAGCCCCCGCAGCCACGGTCTCGGACCCTGCCCGCAACGCGATGCGTTTGGCAGTCACAGCCGATTCGTGTACCCATCCGGAAACGCCGGCGGCATTGCGAACACGTACCCAACCGGGCCGCCGCTCCTCCACCGTCACCGGCTCGGCGTACTTCGCCGCCCCCACCGGCACGCCGAGCGCCGAAGGCGACGCTCGCAGCGTCACCTCCCGCACCTGCACGTTCAGCGTTTCGGCCCGCACCACGACCGTCGTCAGTAGGGCTGCCATGCCCCATATCCATGCGAATCGTTTCATGTTCGGCCTCCGTGTCTTCCAGACGATCCACCTCGCCTTATTATTCATTGCAGTGGCCCGCCTTCTTTCTGCTGTCCACGCTCGAGACGCAGGTGTGCCCGCATCAACTCGCCTTCGTTCGCCAGGGCCGCCAACAAAGAGAGTTCCCCGCACAGCACCGCCGCAGCGGCAATGACCGCCAACCGCCGCGCGTTAGCGCCCGCAGGGCGCTCACGCCGGCATCCCAGGCGCTCCAGATTCGCCTCCGCCCAAGGCAGATTCTTGCCAGCGCCTGTCGTCCCCACCACGAGGTTCGGCAGCGTGCACGAAAAATACAGTGCGCCGTCCCGCGCGTCTGCGTGGACGATTCCCTGCGACCCTTCAACGATGTTGGCTGCGTCCTGTCCCGTGGCCAGATAAAACGCCAGCAACACATTTGCAAAATGCGCATTGGCAGACCGAAGACTGCCGGCGGTAATCGAACCGACAAGATTCTTTCGCACATGCAGCCGCACCAGCGTGTCAGGATCCGCCCGCAGCAGAGTCCGGCAGAGATCCGTCGGAACACGCGCTTCCGCTACGACGTATCGTCCGCGACCGAGAATGCCGTTAACGGCGGAAACCTTCTTGTCGCAGCAGTAATTGCCGGAAACGGACACGTGAGCCAGGGCGGGATACTGGGCGCGTACCCACCGCTCCACCGCTTCGGCGGCCTTCGTCACCATGTTGTGCCCCGCCGCGTCGCCTGTCGTGATTTCAAGCCGTAAAAAAAGCAGCGAACCGATTACCTGATCGTGCCAGCCAACCAAGCGGGCGAAACGGCTGGTCCGGGCGACGACATCGGCGATTTCTTCCCGTCGCGAACGGAGTGCCGCGGCGGCGACGGCGGAGGCGGAGGCGTCCGGGGCCTCCAACAGGATCGAGCGCGCCATGCGTTCGTCGACGACCACAGCGCGTATGCCGCCGGCGCGCGCGGTGACACGCGCGCCGCGGGCAACCGAGGGCCATAGCGGTGTTTCCAGCGTCGCCAGCGGTGCAAACACCTCATCATCCACCTCGGGCCCGATCAGTCGAATAGGGCCGATCCACCGCAATGGGATACTCGCCGAGTCCTCGCTCATGCCATGCGCCACTCTGCCTGCCACGCGGCCACACGCAGTTTCCAAGCCTTGGAAGATTTTCGAGCCTGTTTTTCCAAGCCTTGGAAAACCCACGCCACGCTCCCCCGGCACCTACCAGCCTACCATCGGCACCAGTGATCCGCAAGGGAAACGGAGGAGCAATTCGCGGACGGCGCGGAAGCCGTCCCTCCCATTCCATCTCAGGCCATGGGGGGTCGGGTTCCACCCCGGCCATACGGCTCCTTCCCGCATCGCGACCCCTCGTCTCACCCCTCAAAACAATCCACAGTGCAATCGGCTCATCATTGCTCCTCCCCTCAGAAGACGCTATAAAAGGTCTCATAATCGCGCGAAAGGATTCAGATGAGCGCATCACCAACACGCCCGCGGGTGGCGCTGGGCTGCATGACGTTCGGCCGACAAGTGGACGAGAAAGAAGCTGATCGCATGGTCGGTCTGTTTCTCGAGCACGGCTACCGCGAAATAGACACCGCCCACATTTATGGCGATGGACAGGCCGAAGAGATTCTCGGGCGGATTCTCATTCCCGAACGGCGCTCCACAGTGATCCTGGCCACCAAAGCGCATCCTGGAAACTCCGGCGGAGACCTGGCACCGACGCGGCTGCGCGCGCAATTGCAACTCTCGCTGCGGCGCTTGCGTGTCGAGTGCGTGGACATCTTCTACCTCCATGCGCCCGATCCGACGACGCCTGTCGAATCGACGTTGGAGGAGTGCGCCCGTCTCTATCGCGACGGCCTCTATCGCGAATTGGCGTTGAGCAATTATCCGGCGTGGGCGGTGGCGGATATTCGCTATCTCGCCCCGCAGCTCGGCGCTCCGGCCCCCACCCTATATCAGGGTATGTACAATGCCGTGACGCGCGATGTGGAACGGGAATTATTTCCTTGCGTGCGCCGGTTCGATCTGCGGTTTTACGCCTATAATCCGCTAGCGGGCGGCCTATTGACGGGGCGATATCAGCGGGTGGAAGAAGT
This sequence comes from uncultured bacterium, assembly GCA_938005705.1. Taxonomy (GTDB): domain Bacteria; phylum Verrucomicrobiota; class Kiritimatiellia; order PWTM01; family PWTM01; genus CALLML01. Next base: position 5,486 of record CALLML010000052.1, on the reverse strand, counting down.
ACCGCATCAAGGCCGCTTCCATGAGTTCGGTTTCTACAAAGAGCGCTACTGGAACGCCGCTTATTTCGATGCCTTGAACCGCGTGAAATCCGTTTGTTACGCCGCCGGAATGCCGATGGCCGCCGCGGCCCTTCGATGGCTCATTCACCACTCGGCCATGGTTGGACATGAACGCGATGCGGTCATTCTCGGCGCGAGCACCCTCGCCCATCTCCAGGCCAATCTGAACGCCTGCGCAGATGGCCCGCTGCCTCTGGAAATCGTACGCGCCTTTGACGAAGCGTGGGCCATCGCCCGGCCTGCTTGTCCGAAATATTTTCGGCCGTAGAAGTGCTCCGCCTTCACACGAGCATCCAAAACGCCGTCCAGCGATTCGGGCCGCTGCGCTGACCCCATCCAGTTTCAACTGCCGAAAAGCGCATCCACGACCACCGTGGGTTGGTCATTCCGATCGAACAGCCCGAAACCACCTCGGAAATCCCAGTTGGCCCAAGCGATGCCATGCCGTTCCAGCACGGTGCGAATGTCGCGATACCACGCCCGGCGTACGTCGTCCGGCGCCTTTTCATAGACGCCGAACTCGTTACACCAAAGCGGCAGGTGGAGCGCCGCGGCCTTTTTCCGCGCGGGTTCGATCTGACGCTCCATTACCTCAATATCAAATGGCTCGTTCATCCCGCGGATGTACTCGCGGAAATCCGGCTCGAGCGTGGCCAGCGCCTCTTCGGGGACCGGCGTGCCGGGATAACGGATCGGACCTCGATACTCGCAGAGCCGCTTGCACCACGGCGCAGTGTAGTGCGTGATCAGCATCGGGCTGTAGAAATGGAAGACGAGCAAAATATTCGGATCATTCGCCGGCGGATCGAAAGCCGGATAGGCGGCGACAGAATTCCATCGGTTCGAGCCGATAGCGATCATGCGGTTGGGTTCCGCCTCGCGAATCACACGGTACGGCGCGCGCAACACGCGATTCCAATCCGCGGGATCCTCGGCCACCGGCTCGTTCAATAGCTCATACGCGACCCAATCGTTCGATCGCCCGCGTAGTTCGCGCGAGAGATCGGACCAGCATTCGGCGAAACGGGCGACCGCCGTCGCGTCACTGAACAGGGTGCGGCCCTCGGGTCCCGCGTTGAAGTAATGACACCGCAGAATATGCAGGTCCACCACGGCGCGCAGGTTCTCCGCACGACACCAGTCCAGGCCCTCGTTGAGCAGGTCCCAGGCCTCCATATCGCGGCGCCCTTCTGGCGTCCATAACTGCTCTTCGTCGACAGGAAGACGAAGATGATCGAGGCCTAGATCAGCCAGGCGCCGGACATCATCGCGTGTAAAGCGCCGACGCCGTTCGAGCCCGCGGGCAGTACTTTGGCTGAGCCAATGCGAGATATTCGTACCTCTCCGGATCGGAAATTTCATGACCTCTATCTCCTTGACACTCGATCGACTGTTTCTTTCCCAAACGCCGCCGAAGCGACGTTGACGCACAGCATACTCCTTGCTTTCAAAAACGTCCCTCCAAAAACGTTCCTGGTGATGCGGATTTGCTTGAAACCGAGGGGTGGACCTAAAGTTTTGGTTTACCTTCGACCTCGCCCCACCCCACAGGACCAAGACAGACACAGACCCGCATAACCTATGGACTCTTGCATAAGTGAGTGACATGCAGTGTTCTTGGCGTATGTATAAACCACGTCGGGTTTTCGCGGAGTGGAAACGTCGCTCGGGCTGAGTTCTCGATGGTCCACAACGCGGGATGCATCGAGCTGCTGGAGGATTTTCCGGAGCTCCGCATTCGCGGCGGACGGGGTCATTTCCAGCACGGCACGAGGCGGAGGTAGAGGAGCATGCCGAGCAGCTCCACCAGCGGCTGGAGGACGACGAGGATGACCGTCACTTGCCAGCCCGCCGGCAGGGCGAGCGCGAAGGGCAGCGCGACAAACGAGTTGCGCGTGCCGACGCTGAAGATCAATGTGCGCCCCGCCGCCGCCGAAAGCCGGAACCGCCGCGCTGTCCAGCCGCCGATGACTGCCGCTACGACCATATAGAGCACGAAAACCGCCATCGCCCACTCCAGCCCGCGCCAGCCGTTCGCTACGCTTTCCGTCTGCGTCCACGCGATCAAAAATATCACCGCCGCCAAACACGGCGTCGGCAGCCAGGCCAGACCTTCAATCACGCGCCGACCGGCGCGACGACGATCGGCCCAGAATTGCGTCAGCCCCGCAGCGATCAGCGGGGTGACGATCAGACGCACAAACACGCGCAGGAACGGTCCAACGCGAATGACTTCCTGAAAGGTCCGCCCCAGGAAAAGCCACAAATAGACCGGCAAGAACAAGAACTGAAGCAGGAGAATCGCCGGCGTGCTCGCGACCGCGAGCTTTGCGTCGCCCTGGCCCAGATGGGTGAAGACGATAAACCAGTCGGTGCACGGCACCAGCAGCACCAAGTAAAGACCCAGCCGAATTGGCGGCGCACTTGGCGTGATCCGCGCCAACAGCCACACCGCCGCTGGCACGAGCGCGAAGTTGGCGGTGAGCGATGCCGCAAAATATCGCCGATCGCGCAGCGCGGCAGGGAGGTGCGTGAGCGGAATTTGCGCGAAGGTCGCGTAGAGCAAGAGCGCCAGTGGCGCAAAGAGCAGCGTGTCGGACGCCTCCGGCCGACCGCGAAGGCCAAGCCCCACGCCAGCGGCGACCGCCGCCAGGTAGAGCCATACCTGATATTTCTCCAGTTGCTCGCGCCAAAACATAAAATGGGTGAGCGCAAGATACCGAGAAAGCCGTGATTGTCATCTTCATAATTCTCCCGCCGGCGGCGCCGATGCATTGTGCCGTGGGACTTCGCGGCGGCTCGCTGAGGGCCTTCGCTCGTTCAACCGCCGGATCCGCGAAACCACAGATTCGGCGGTGTGGAAGGGACGCGGGACGCAATCCCAGTGTCCCTGTCCGATCAACTGCTCCTGCCATGAGGTTGAAAAGCCCAAAATGTGAAGTACGTATACGATCCCGCCATTTCTCAACGGCAAAATCCGGTATAATTTGTGCGGAATAAGTTGATGCGCTGGCGTTCCTTTGGTGTATGTTCCTTCCCATGCGCGGCTGGATTTCTCTGTTTTCTAGGTTGGTGGCCGCGGGCGCCGTCTCCCTGCTGGCGCTCGCGCTGATCTTCACGGTCATTCTCAAAGACGGCGAGCGCATCAGCGTCACCCTGCTGCTCGACGCCCTTCGCCGTGTGCCCCTCGGCGTCGTCCTCGTCTATGCCGCGCTCCAGCTCGTCCAGGGCCTCCTGCGCGCCGCGCGCTATGGCGCGCTGATCCGCGCCGGCGGCGAGACGCGGCCGCCGCGTTTCGTTCCCCTCCTCTGCGCCACGATCGCGCGGAATATGTTCGTGGACCTCCTGCCCGCGCGCGCCGGCGAGCTGAGCTATGCCGCGCTGCTGAACCGCGGCTGCAGCGTCAGCGGCGAGAACGCCCTTTCCTCAATGGGCCTGAGTGTCTATTTCGACCTCATGGCCCTCTTGCTGGTGCTGGCGGTCGCGCTGGTTGGCGCGACGCAGCGATTCACCCTACTCGGTACGCTGGCCGTGCTGGCCATCGCCCTCGCGCTGGGATGGCTGCTTCTCTTTTACGGCGCCGGCGCATCCCTCCGCTGGTCGCGCCGCCGCCTTCCTCGCCTGGCCGACGCGGGATTCGCAGGGCGCGTGTTTCGGTGGGTTGAAAAAGTGGTCGGCGCCGTCGAGCGTGTGCGCGATTCTGGCGCACTGGCGCGCATTTTGCTCCTCTCGGCCGCCATTCGGGCGGTGAAATATTTGGCGCTGTATCTCTTGTTTGTTGGCGTGACGCGTCCGCTCTGGCCGGCGCTGGCGGCGGCGCCTGTCTATTCCGTACTGATCGCTCTGATCGCGGCGGAAGCGGCGGCGAGCCTGCCGGTACCCGCTTTCATGAGTTTCGGCACCTATGAGGCCGGCGGACTGTTGGCTCTCACCGCCCTCGGATTCACACGCGCTGATTCGATGTTGGGGATGCTCGCCATGCATGTCATTAGTCAGATCGTGGATTATTCGTGGGGCGCTCTCGCCCTGATCGTCTTTTCCTTTCTCGCCCGCGGCGCGCCCCGCGCTGCGGAGTCTCCGACCCCGACCGCGGCGTCGTCCGCCCGGCGCATGGCGGTGGCGTTGGTGTGGGTTGTCGCCGCAGTATTGAGCGCCGCATTCTTCGCCCGACAATGGATGCGGGTGAGACGACTCGGCATCGTGGAGTCCCCCCCGGAGACAGGCCAGGCGCTCGCTCCCACTGCCGACGAGCAGCGGCGTTTGCGGGCGGTGGTGGCCGAACTGCGCGGCTTCATTGTCTGGAGCTCCAATCGCGCCGATTCTCACGATCTCTGGATGCTGACGCTGCCCGAACTCGAAACGCGCCGGCTGACCGATCATCCACACGCCGATACCTATCCACGCGTTTCACCCGATGGCCGCCGCATTGTCTTTTGCCGATCCCGTCTGCCCCGCGTGTCTCAGCGCGATCCCGTGCCGTGGGATGTCTGGTTGCTCGACATGAGGAGTGGCGAAACTCGGCGGGTGGCGGAGCACGGCTATATGCCCACCTGGACGGAAGACGGTGCGCGCATCATTTTTGACCGCGGGGGGCGGCAGGTGATCGAGCTCGATCCGGAGACCGGCGAGGAACGCGTGTGGTACGAGTCGGGCCGCAGCCCTATCCCGGAAGGCGTGATCCTTCAGACCCCCGAAGGACGGCGGGCGGAAGGGCGCCTGGCCGTCACGTTTCGCGGCCGCCAACGGGATACCCGCCTGCTCGGTCCCGGCGAGGCATCGGTCCGCGTCGGCAGTGGACGCGGCTGTCAGGTCAACTGGGCCCCGGATGGCTCTTTCGTCTATTACGTGGATCATGGCGGGCGCGGCGGCAACACGATCTTTCGCGCCGCGCCCGACGGCGGCGACGCGCGCGCGTGGCTCGACCTGCCGGAGCCCTATAGTCACGAGTATTTTCCACGCCTCTCGCGCAATGGGCGTTGGCTGGTTCTCGGCGCAAGCGCCGAGGGGCATGAGCACGATCGGGCCGACTACGAAATCTTTCTCTGGCGCGTAGGCGAACCGCAGGAGAGCGCGATCCGTGTCACCTTCCACACCGGCAACGATTGCTGGCCGGACCTCTATCTTCAATCCGAGGCCGATCCATAGGCCGCAGGCCGCTCAGAGCGCCGGCGCCAGCAGGGCGCAGAAATTCTGCGCCAGACGGCTTATCAGGGGGCGGTTCCGCCAGCGGACGGGGTCCACTTCGATGGCCGCCGCGATTTCGGACTGAATTGCCCGCGCCACCTCGGCCACAAACGACTCGTCATACACGACGACGTTGGTCTCGTAATTCAACCGCAGGCTGCGGGCGTCGAGATTGGCCGTGCCGACGATCGCGGCGACATCATCCACGACCAGCGCTTTGGCGTGCATGAACGGCGGGCGCC
>CALLML010000051.1 GCA_938005705.1 uncultured bacterium | reverse complement strand
GGAAAACCGCACGTTCGGTGGGGTGGAAGGGATGTGGGGCGCCATCCCCGCGTCTCCATCCGATCATTTGCCTGTGATGGAATTGGAGGGATGGCTTCCACGCCGTCCGTGAATTGCGCATTTCCCTACCGCGCAATCGGCCTGTATTCTGGTTGCGATATCTTGACGTGGCGGTTTGGTTGCGCCACTGTTGATGTCCTTCCGAAAAGCTGTGGTAGGATGAGGCGCGATGGCGCCAGGGAGAGGCATGAAAGTCGTTATCGAAAATCTGGGTGTCTGTCAGAAGTCGTGGAAAGTCAGTGTTCCGGCCGAGCGCGTGCGCGCGGAATACGAGACGATGCTCGACGAAATCTGCCGAGGAGCCCGTGTGGATGGGTTTCGGCCGGGTCGCGCGCCACGAGCGCTGGTGGAACGGCGCTATAGAGAAACGGTGTGGAAAGAGGTCCGCGAACGGCTGATGCGGGAAGCCTATCGGACGGCCATCCGTGAAGCTGTCACACTGCCGCTGGCCCTCCTCGACGCCAAAGCGCCTCTTCTGAATAATCTGGAGAACGGCGATTGGACCGTCGAGTTTATCGTCGAGATGAAGCCGGAATTCGATCTGCCGCCCTACAAAGGGCTGGAGTTGAGCCGACGATCCATTGCTGTTTCGGATTCCGATATTGACAAGGCTATTCGAAGTTTGCGGGAGGATCAGGCCCGCTATGCGGATGTGACAGATCGCGCCGCCGAGGTCGGGGACCTGGTCCGGATTGATTTTGAAGCCTATTTGGACGGGCGTCCGCTGGAAGAGGCGATGCCCGAGGCCCGTGGTCTCGGCAAGGCCACGGATTTTTGGCTGCGCCTCGGCGAGGATAGCCCGCTGCCAAAATTTGCCGAGGCGCATATCGGTGTGCGCGCCGGCGACACGCGTTCGTTCGAATTCGTGTTCCCGGAATCCTTTTCGTTTGCCCCATTGCGAGGGCGGGCCGTCCGGTACGAAACGCGGGTCAAAAGTGTCCAACGCCCTCATCTGCCAGAGATGAGTCTCGAGTGGTTGAAGCAATGGGGGGTCACCACCGAGGATGAATTGCGCGCGCAAATTCGCGCGACCTTGAACGAGCACCAGAAGTTGGAAGAGGACAACCGGCTTCGGACCGCGGCCTTGCGCGCCGTGGTCGAAAAAGTGAATATGGATTTGCCGCCCCTGGAACGCGATAAAACCGTGCGGATCTGGCTCGCGGATATTGTTCGCCGGATGGCGGAGCGCGGGCACCCCCCCGATGAGATTAGAAGCCATTCGCGAGAAATCAGCCAAATGGCCATCCAAAACGCATCCGACGAGTTGCGGACGCGATTCGTGGTTGAAAAGATCGCCGAAGCGGAGCAGATTCGGATCGAGGAAAAGGAAGTGGACGCGGAAATTGCTTATCTGGGATCGCTGCAACGCGAGAATCCGGATGTGCTGCGAAAGCGTCTGGAAACATCTGGCGGCCTTGATAACGTGCGGCAGGCGATTCTCGAAAGAAAAGTGGTCGATTTTCTTGTTGCTCATGCAAAGGTAAGGGGATGACAACGAAACAGTGGCCCTTGGCAGGGCAGATTCTGATTCCAATGGTCATCGAGCAGACGGGGCGCGGCGAGCGCGCCTATGATATATACTCGCGCCTGCTCAAGGACCGCATCATCTTTGTCGGCACGGCGGTGACCGACGACGTCAGCAATCTGGTCATCGCGCAGATGCTCTTTCTGCAGAGTGAGGATGCCGACAAGCCGATCAACCTGTACATCAATTCGCCCGGCGGCTCCGTCACCGCCGGTTTGGCCATGTACGATACGATGCAGTTTTTAAAGTGCCCCGTGCACACCTACTGCGTCGGCCAGGCGGCGAGCATGGGGGCCGTGCTGCTGGCGGCGGGCGCGAAAGGCAAACGCTTCGCCCTGCCGAATGCGCGGATTATGATTCATCAGCCATGGGGCGGGGTCGAGGGACAGGCGGCGGATATCAGCATTCAGGCAAAAGAGATTCTGCGGCTGCGCGACCGCCTCAACGAGATCCTCGCCTTCCACACCGGCAAATCGCTGGAAGAAGTGGCGCGAGACACCGATCGCGACTTCTTCATGTCCGCCGAAGAAGCTCAACGCTATGGCCTCGTGGACGAAGTGGTGCGACCGCGCCAGCCGTCCGTCGGCGCGAGTGGAAAGGAGCGTGGCGATTGAGCGGTGCGCGCGAAAACCCTTCCCGATGTTCCTTCTGTGGGCGCGCGGAACAGGAGGTGCACCGCCTCATCGCCGGTCCTCGCGCCCGTATCTGCGATGAGTGCGTGGCCGCCTGCCAGCAACTTCTGGCTCGGGAGAATCCCGCCGTACGACCGCCCCCGACGGCGCCGGTCAACGTGCCACGCCCGCGCGAAATCAAGGAGTTCCTCGACCAATATGTCGTCGGCCAGGATCACGCAAAAAAAGTCTTGTCCGTTGCGGTCCATAATCACTACAAGCGCCTGCGTGCGGCCGGCGACAACGCCGACGACGTTGAAATCGAGAAAAGCAACGTCCTGCTAATCGGCCCTACGGGCACCGGTAAAACGTTGCTGGCGCAGACACTGGCGCGTTGCCTTCAGGTGCCATTCAGCATCTCCGATGCGACGACTCTGACAGAGGCCGGCTATGTCGGCGAAGATGTGGAGAACGTCCTGTTACGCCTTATTCAGGCCGCCGACGGTGATGTAGCGCGCGCAGAGACGGGGATTGTGTACATTGATGAAATAGATAAATGCGCCCGCAAAATGGAAAACGTGTCCATCACGCGCGACGTCTCCGGCGAGGGTGTTCAGCAAGCGCTGCTGAAAATCCTGGAGGGCACGATCGCCAATGTCCCACCCCACGGCGGGCGCAAGCATCCGCAACAGGAATATATCCGGATCAATACGCGCCACATCCTTTTCATCTGCGGCGGGGCGTTCGTGGGGCTGGAGGATATTGTCCGTCGCCGCATGGGGCGGGGCGTGGCCGGATTCCATGCGGAAGTCCGAACGCCGCTCGCGAGCGGCCGCGACGGCGGTCTGGCGGTGGAGCCCGAAGACTTGCGAAAGTACGGAATGATCCCCGAATTCATCGGCCGGCTGCCGGTGATCGTGACGCTGCGTGATCTGACCGAGAGCGACCTGATACGCATTCTCACCGAGCCCAAAAATGCCATGGTGCGCCAATATCAGAAGCTGCTGGCGATGGAAGGCATTCAACTCCGATTCTCCGATGCGGCGCTGCGGGAATTGGCACGGGTGGCGGTGACGCGCGGCGCCGGGGCGCGAGGTTTGCGCGCGCTGCTGGAACGCCTCATGCTCGATGTGATGTATGAAGCTCCTGAATCCGGCGGCAAACCCCGTACTGTGACCGTGACGGCCGCGATGGTCCGTCGGCGCTGCAACCCCGAGGCGGAGGCGGCCCGTCTGCCGCTGGCTTCATGAACGCGTTTTCCAAGGTTTGGAAAAAAATCGTCGGCGGTCTTCCAAGCCTTGGAAACGTCGTGGTTTCGGCCCTCGTTCTTGCTGTGCCCGGCACGGGAGGATCCGCTCTCGCCCGTGAGGTTTCCATCACCTTGTTGCAAACCACCGATCTTCACGGCCGCCTGGATAATCCTGTTCCCGAGCGCGCCGGCGATTCCCCCGCGTGGGGGCTGTTGCGGCTCGGTTCGCTGATCGAAGCGGCACGGAAGCAGAGCCCGAATGCGTTGCTCGTGGATTGCGGGGATACCCTCCAGGGCACACCGTATAGCCGCGATACTCGGGGCCGCCTGATCGTCCGCGCGATGGAAATGCTTCGCTATGACGGCTGGGTCCCGGGAAATCATGACTTCGATTGGGGTTACGACGTCTTCAAGGCCATTCATGACCAGACCGCGCTGACCCTACTCGGCGCCAACATCAGCGGACGTCCCGGCATGCCACATCCGCTGCCGAAACTGCGGCCGTTCATCATACGCGAGGTTGACGGCGTTCGGGTGGCCCTCATCGGGCTGACTACGCCGGGCATTCCGAATTGGCTGACGCCGGAGAAGCTGGGGCCGTTGACCTTTGCGCGCTCACGGGAAACCCTCGAGGCGGTGATGCCGCGCGTGCGCGCCGAGCGCGCGGACGTCTTCGTGCTGCTCGCGCATCAGGGGCAACGGCCGCAGGACGATTTCGCCAACGAAATCAACGCCGTCGCGCAGGCCTTTCCGGAGCTGGATCTGATTTTCGGCGGCCATACCCACGAGGCAGTGGAAGGCCGCGAAATCAACGGCGTATTGTTTGTTCAGGCCGGCTATCATGGCCGTTTTCTAGCTCGCGCCGATCTAGTCTTCGATACGGTGGCGCGCCGCGTCATCCGCCGCTCCGCGCGCCTGATACCGGTGACGGACGATACCCCCGAGCATCCTGTCCTGCTCGAAACGCTCGGCCCTGAACTGCGTCGTCGCAATGCCGCGCTGGAGCGACCCGTGGGCGAGGCGGCGGCGCCGGTTCCCGCCGTGGGCGTCGCGCCCGGATGGACGGCCGTCGCGGCCTTGTTACGTGCGGCGATCGCAGAGGCCACCGGCGCGGAGATTGTTGTTCACGGACAGCTTTCAGAGGCTTCGCTCGCTGCCGGCTTCGTGCGCGAGCGCGATCTTTGGCGGCTGGTTCCTTATGAGAATTCCCTCGGCGTGGCGCAGTTGACGGTGGGGGAAATCCGCGAGATTCTCGAGGAGAACGCGGCCCAATGGGGTTCTCGGTCCTTCATGGGTGTTCGCGGTCTGGCCGGCATTCTCCGGCTGGATGCACCGATCGGCGAGCGCGTCCGGCGCTTGACGCTGCCGGACGGCTCGACCCCTCACGCGCGGCGTCGGTTCAGCGTGGCGTTTAACAGTCATGCCATTGCGTCCGCGGGGATGCGATCCATTCGCCTACGGGAAATCGTTCGGCGACCGGAGGCGCGACTCGCCTGGGCGGACATGGACACACGCGATGCGCTGCGCACGTACCTGCAGCGATATCGTCCGATACAGCCCGCTGACGACCCATCGGAAGGGTGGCAAGTGGAGTGGCCGGCATCCGGCGCTCCGTCCGCGACGAGCGGCGATCCGGGATGATGACAAGCAAGACGAAGGGATCGGGCTGATGAAAGCGCGTCCGAATATATTGGTGGTCTTCACTGATCAACAGCGATGGGACACGATTTGCGCGGTCGGATCGAACTTCGCGGCGAAAACACCGAACATGGATTTTCTCGCCCGCGAAGGCGTGGTGTTTGAAAATTGCTTTTGCACGGCGCCGATCTGTTCGCCATCACGCGCGACGATGATGACCGGACTTTTTCCCAGTCAGGCCGGTATGCCGGGCAATCTTTATGCGCCCTGTCCGCCGCTGAGCCCGACGATACCGACAATCGGCCATTACGCCCATCGAGCGGGCTACGAAACCGTTTACCACGGTAAATGGCATATGGGGGGCGGCGATGTGCGCCGCTATGGTTTCGATGTCGGGGAGGAGTGTAGCCTTGACACGCAGACCGTGGAGCTCGCCGCGCGATTCTGGCGCGACCGCGACTGGCTCGAGCATGAGCGTCCGTTTTTGCACGTGGTGTCCCTGCTCAACCCCCACGATCTTTATTTTTATGATCCGAATGAACGTGTCTCGGGTTTTCGACGTCCCTGGTCGAACACGGGTGAAACGCGCGGCGATCTCCCGCAGCCGGCTCGTGTGCGGGCTGTGGACTGGCCCGAAGAGCGGTGGGGGGTATACCACCAATACTATTCCGAGCAGATCGAACGGGCCGACCGCGATTTGGGCGAATTGCTCCACCAATTTCGCTGTAGCGGGTTTTTCAACAACTCCTGGATTATATTTACCGCTGATCATGGGGATATGGCGGGCGAGCATGATCTTCCTTTCAAGGGGCCCTTCATGTACGAAGGCGTTGTTCGAGTACCGCTGATCCTCGTGCCGCCGATGACCCGTTTTCTCGGGGCCGACCGGCAACATCTTTTCCGACATGAGCTGAAACCGGGCCGCCGCGCTGGGCTTTGCTCGCTGCTCGATCTCGTCCCCACCCTGCTGGACCTCATGGGCTTGCCCAAACCTGATCGCCTGTCGGGAACCAGTCTGTTGCCGATGGTACGAGGCCATACGGAGGCCGCGCACGACTATGTGTTTGCGGAATGGATCCATCCCTCCCTTCGCATGGTTCGTTCAGCGCGATACAAATACGTTTTGCACCAGCAAGGGGAAGAGGAGCTCTACGATTTGGCATTCGATCCCGGTGAAACGCGCAACTTGGCCGCATCCCCCTCGTATGCGGAAATCCGAGCGGACCATCGCGCGCGGCTGGAACGTCATCTGGTTGAAACGGGCGATCCATTCCCGGATCTCGCCCGCCACGAGTTCATATTCAATCCGCGACGCTGGGCGCAGACAGTCACAGCGTATTAACGCGAACCGGACACTCGCTCACTCGAGCTGCTGGCGGCAGAGTTGCTCGTAAAAACCGCCGGCATGACACAGTTCGTCATGGGTTCCGATTTCCTCTATGACGCCATCGCGCAGCACACATATGCGATGGCATCGCCGAGCCATCGAAACGCGCTGGGAAACAATGACAGCGGTTTTGCCCCGCAATACGCGCGTCAGTGTGCGCTGAATGCGGTCTTCCGTGTCGGCATCGAGGGCGGAGGTGCAATCATCCAGCAGCAGTACTTCCGGATCGGTAACCAGCGCGCGGGCCAGCGAGATGCGCTGCCGCTGGCCGCCGGAGAGACTGGCGCCTTTTTCGCCGATGAGGGTCTCGTATCGGATCGGCAGTGTCATGATGAAGTCATGGATTTCCGCCGCCCGGGCCGCCGCGACGATGCGAGAGGGGGTGGCGTCAGGGAATCCGTAGCAAATATTATCGCGCACCGTGCCGGAAAAAATCTGCGGCTCTTGGGGCACGAAAGCGATATGACGGCGCAGATCGGCCATGCGAATCTTGCCGAGGGGGAGATCGTCGTAAAAGATTTCGCCGTCGTCGGGATCTAACAACCGGCTCAACAGGCAAAGGAGGGTGGTCTTGCCCGCACCGCTGGGGCCCATGACGCACAGCCATTGCCCGGCCGGGATGCGCAGGCAGATGTCTTCCAACAGCGGGTCGGGTGCGCCGGGATATCCGAAATGGAGGTTGAGCACTGTGATGCCGCTGCGCAGGGGCACAGGAAACGGACGGGCATCCGTCGCGTCAGCCATGGGCTCCGGTTCATCCAAAACTTGCGTGAGACGTTCGAGGATCACGAGCAGGCGCGTGACGGTGAGGTTGATCTGGCTCAGGGCATTGACCGGATGGAACAGATTCGCCGCCGCGCCATAGGCATACATCATCGCGCCGAGCGTCATGTCGCCCGCCAGCACGCGGCGCGTCCCATAGAGAAAAAGCAGTCCCGTACCCAGCGCGCCGACAATGCCGGCAGCGCGGCCCAGGGCGGCGCCGACACGCTGTTCCAGAAGGGCGTCGCGCAGAAAACAAGAAGAGAGTCGCCTAAAATTGAGCTCTTCATGGCGTTCCCGGCTGTAGGCCTGAATGACCTTTAGGGCCTCCAGTTTTTGCGACGCGAGAGCATAGGTCCATGAGTTGGTGTGACGGATCTCGTGAATAATGGCACGCCGGAATTCACGGGTCCGAATCTGAAAAAAGGCGTAGAAGGGAATCGCGGCACCGACGATCAGTGCCATGCGGGGCTCCAGTGTGAGCAGGATCGCAAAGCCGGTCGTCACCGACAAGCCGCTGCTGATCAACGTAAGCAGGGTCGAGATCATCTGGTCCTGTACGTGTTCGACGTCAGAAAGAATCCGCGCCATCAATCGGCCCGGAGCGTGGGCGCGATGGTAAGAGAGCGACAGTCGAAGCACCTTGTGATGCAGGTCTTCGCGAAGCCGGCCGGTCATACGCTGGCCGATGCTCAGACGAATTCGGGTTTCAATTCGCGTGATGATGTTGGCGACAGCGAGCGTGCCGAGGTAAAGGAAGAACATGGCGGCGAGGCGACCGGCGGCGCCGGGCGCGCGGGCGATCGCGGCCGGCCGAGCGTGGAGGCGCCCTACGCCGAGGGATCTTCGCTCCGGGGCGGAAAAAATCTGGCGTTCCCACGCAATGACGGAGCGGTCGTCCGATGTTGTCGTTGGCGGTGCTTCCGCTTCCGATCGCACGCGGAGAATCGAGTCCACGACGATCCGGCTGTAGAACGCCATCACGTACGGCAGACAGGCGCGCAATGACCACCAAAACGCGCAGAAAACCAGTGCGCGCTGGAAAGGCCGCAGGTATTGTCGGAAAAACCGGCGATAGGTTTGGAGAGAGGACGGTCCGCCCTCACGTTCATGGCGCGGCGGCCGATAGGGGATGTTCCGGTGGTGCATTCTCATGGCGATCCGACCTCCCCCAGGGTGGAATGGCCCATGAACTTTCGATAGATCGCCGCATATTTGCCGTTGCGCGCCAGCAGCTCCGTGTGCGATCCCTCTTCGAGGATGCGTCCTTGGCTCATCAGCAAAATCCGGTTGGCGTTGCGGATGGTGCTGAGCCGATGAGCCACAATGAAGGCGGTGCGGTTTCGCAACACGCGTTCCATCGCACGCTGGATCGCGCGCTCCGATTCGCTGTCGAGGGCGCTGGTGGCCTCGTCCATAATCAGAATGGCCGGGTCGGCCGCGACGGCCCGCGCGATGGCGATACGCTGTTTCTGACCGACGGAAAGCTGGAGGCCTTCCGTCCCGATGACAGTGTCATATCCTTTTGGCAGCGATGCGATGAAGTCGTGGATTTCTGACACCCGCGCCGCCTCCTCGATCTCCCGGCGGGTGGCCGAACGCCGCGCATATCGGATGTTCTCGGCGATCGTGGTGGTGAACAGAAGGGGTTCCTGCAGCACGATACCGAATTGCCGGCGGAAGTCCCGGAGGCGGTAGTCGCGGATGTCGCGCCCGTCAATGCGAATCACCCCCGAGGTCACGTCATAGAACCGCATCAGTAATGAGAGAATGGTGGTCTTGCCGCAGCCCGTCGGGCCGACCAGGGCGATGGTCTCCCCAGGCGCCACGCAAAAACTCAGCCCACGCAGAATTGGAGAATCGGGTTGGTAATGAAATTCGACCTGGTCAAATTCCACTTCACCGCGCAGTCTCCGCACGGGTACGGCGGCGGGCCGCTCACGAATCTCCGGTTCCTCCTCCAAGACCTCAAAAATGCGGTCCGCCGCCACGCGCGCATCCTGCATCTGTTTGGCCAACATGGAGAAACGAACCGCCGGACCGAGGAGTTGAACGGCATAGGAGGTGAAGGCCAGCACGTCGCCGTAGGACATCCTTCCGCCCAGCACCATGCCGCAACCGAGGAAATAAATGGTTGCCCGCGTCGCCTCCGATAGCAGTTCCATATTGCGCGTGAAGGCGTCGGTCGCAAAGGTCATCGAACGGACCTGCGCGAGGGCGACGTCGGATTGGCCTCGAAAAATGCCGTGTTCACGGGATTCCGTGCCGAAGCTTTTGATCGTCAGCGCGCCCACTAGCCGATTCTCCAAGCTGCCCGCCAGACGATCCATGGCCCGCCGGTATTGCCGATTCGAACGGCGAATGCGCGCGATGTTGAGATGAAAATTCATCACGAATGCGCCGACGATGCCCGTCAATAGCAGCGCCATGCGCCAGTTCAATGCGAAGGTAACGACGACGGCAAAAGCCGAAGAGACAAAATCCGAAACGACGTTGACGGTTTGGGCTGTCATGGCGGTTTGAACGGCACCGGTGTCGCCCAGCAGCCGGTTGACCAGCATGCCCACCGAGTGGCGCGCGTGAAATCGCAGCGAGAGACGCAGGAGCTGCCGATACAGCGCCTGCCTCAGGTCAAAGACGAAACGCTGGCCGACAAAAGAGACGCCCAGCGTCTGCGCGAATCCGCACAAGGCGTTGACGATCGGCAGGCTCAGCAGCAGGATGCCCAAGCCGGTGAGCCACTCGCGTCGGCCGCGGGTGATCACGTGGTCCACAATCGCCCGTGTAACCAGAGGGGGCAGCATGGCCAGCACCGAGAGCGCCAGGGTGAGGGCGAAGAGACCTGCGATGCGCCAGCGATGCGGGCGCAAGAAAACCAAAATTTTGGCGAAACGGTTCCGCGCGTGCGAATCCGTGTTGTTCGCCGCGCGTGCGCCACGTGAGGACGCGCGGCTCAATCGAGACCGAACAACCACATCCACAAGCGGGTCTTTCCGGTAAAGATACGCACCTCGGCGGTGGCGCCAGGGGGAACCGGCGCGTCGCCCGGATCGAAGTCGCCGTACACCGTTCGATAGGTGCGGTGGCCGTCCGTCTGGATAATGTCCCGCAGCGCGGATACCCGGCCTTCGAACCGCCGCGCTCCCCATCCGCTGTAGGAAATCAGCCGCGCCTCATAGCGTTGACCGATTCGGACACGCGTCGCATGGCGTTCGTCCACACGCACCTTCATCACGCGCGGCGCTCCGCCGTAGATTTCATAGAGAACCTGATCCGGCCGAACCAGTTCTCCGACTGCAAATTCGGACCGGATCACCGTGCCGGAGATCGGGGCGATGATGCGGCGCTGGCGCCACTGGGCCTCCAGCCGCGTGACGGCCTCGCGGCCGGCCTCCACCTCGTGCCGGATGGCCTCGGCTTCACGGTCCAGCGCATTCCGGTCGCGTTCCAGCAACAACTGCAGCTCGGCCTCCGCGAGCGCATGTTGCAGAACCGTTTCTTCGACGGTTGCCGCCGCCGCGAGTCCGCGCGTCTGCAGCTCCCTCTGGCGCCGCAGCCGGGACTCGACGCTCTGCGCGCGCAAACGCGCAATGTCTACTTCCTGCTCCCACCGGCGACGTCGTTCCGCGATCTCGGCCTCCCGCCGGGCGGCGTCCGCTTCAAGCTGACGAAGGCGACTGCGCGCCTCCTGCAACGCCGCCGCTGGCTCGGCATCGTCCAACTGCGCCAACAGCGCTCCACGCTCAACGCGGTCGCCCGATGACGCAAAAATGCCGGCGATCAAGCCCTGTACCGGAGGGCGCACTTCGGCATAGGCCTCTGTCAGCACATAACCGGAGGCCCAGACGATGCGTTCGACGCGAATCATATGGCCGGCCAACGCCGCTCCGGCAAGAACCCCGACGACGAGAATAATCCAGCGCCGACGTCGGTGCCGTCGTTCGCGGGCGGACAAAGGGGGCGCTTCGCCAGTAGTGGTTCGGTAATCACCCATTGTCAGGCCTTCTTTCGGAGCCGCAGATAATCCTTGGCTAGCAGGCGCAACCCCTCGCCGTCGTCGTCATAACGCTTAATGCAGAGATTGCATTCCGAACAGTTGCGTTCGTAGCAATCGCGATCGACGCGCGCCGGGTACATCTTGCGAAACGCTTCGTAACACGCGTCGGAACAAAACGTGTAGCGCTCCTGGGTGGATCCGAACGCTACTTGCACGACGTGGAAACCGTCCTGGTCGGGGTCGCATTCCTTGTTGCACCATCCGCACAGCAGCGTGATGCGATCGAGGATCTGGCGATGCCGCATGTCAATCTCCTCCGCCGTCCACCCGTATTCGATCCAGGCGACGGCGTCGCGATTGACCCACGCCACGACGACATCATTCTTCACGACCACCAGGGCGTTGGGTTTGACGAGATAGCAGCGTTCGCCCTCGATCGGCTCGGGCCGCTGCCGGAGATGGATGCGCACCGGTCCGCGGCGCGGCGCCTCATAATCGTACCATCCGCAGGCGTCACAGATCGAGGCGAAGAGGTGGCGGTGGAGATGCGATCCGCAGGTGGGGCACCGGCCGAGCTGCACAATATGTAACCGCTTGAGCGTTTCCTGCGCGGCGGTTTGGATGGTGCGTTCGGCCTCCTGCTGCGCTTTCTTCTCCACCGTGCCCTCGTCATCGTCGAGTACGGAGATTGCGCGTTCCATCTCCTCTTTCTGCTCATCGTGGAGAAGCACAATGTCCGGGGTTTTCTCGTTCTCGTCGGACGGGTGATCCGGATCCCGCTCAAGACCCAGTAATTCCTTGATGCGATCAATATTCATGGAATCCTATCATCGACATCGGCGCCGACAAAAGCAAGCGGTGGCTGACCGAGGGCGTGCCGGAGACGGGCGTCGGCCCGGAGCACCTCGGCGGCAATTTCGTACCGGCGGCGAATGGCGTCGGTATAATCCTTTTGGGCGTCGAGCGCCTGACGGCTGGTGCTTTCTCCGAGTCGGAATCGCTCGGTTTCGGCGCTGACGGCGGCCTGGGCCGTCTCGACGGCTTCCTCGACGAGATCCAAACGGCGACGGGCAGCCTCCCATTCGGCGCGAAACACGTCCTCGTCCGCTGCCACGCGCCGTTCCATGGCGCGCAATTGTTCCCTGCGGGCGGCCAGGCGGGCCCGCGCCTCCTCTATCCGACCCAGCGCCATGCGGTCGCCGATGACCGCGCGCCAGGTGATGCCAACAGCCCATTGTTCCGCGGAGTCGTTATTGGATTTCGCGTCGGCGTTGGAGGATTCATTACGCCATCCGACCACGGCATGTGCGGAGATATCGGGGCGCTTCTCCTCCTGCGCGCGGCGAAGGCGAGCTTCCTCGATGTCAAGGTCGGCCAGCACCGCTTGCAGGTCGCCGCGGCGGCTGGCGGCCGCGGAGGAGGCAAATAAAGTCTCGTTCGGCGCTGTGGAACGGGCCCATACGATTAAGTCCACCGGCGCGTCGGCGTCGGGTGGCCATTCTTCCGCGCCGAGAATTTCCGTCAATCGACGGCGCGCGGTGATGACCACGCGTTCGGCGGCCGTTTCCTCCTCATGGCGCCGGGCGACCTCCAGTTTGGCCGGATGCAATTGGTAGGCGGGGATGGCGCCGAGTTGCGCCATTTGTTCCGCATCGTTCAGGAGACGCTCGGCGCGTTCGGCCGCTGCGCGGGCCACGGCGCGCTGTGCGCGGGCGAGCTGGAAATCGATGAAACGCAGCTCCACATCGCGCGCGAGGTCCTGCAATAGCTGCGCCATTTCGGCGTGGGCTCGACGCAAAACACTGTTCGCCATCGCCTGGTCAGCTTGCCAGAGGGAAAAGCCGCGGTCCCGCACCAGCGGCACACGTACTTGCGCGCTTGCCGCGGATATCCGATCCGGTTCCGTCTCCTCCATTTCCCAACGGTGTGCGGCGCCCACACCAGCGTAAAAGCCGGGTTGGAAAGCCCTTTCGATACCAGCCTCGATCCACAGGGCGTCACCGGACCAGCCGAAGCCGCGCGCGATCGCCGGAAGAACCGGATCGTGCTGCGCGTATCCCGTATGGATGGATCCACGGGGATCCCAGAATCCGTCCTCCGAGCGCCGTCGCGCGGCGGCTTCACGGACTCGGTATCGGGCCGCCTCTGCTTCCGGGTGATGTCGCCAAGCCATCTCGATGAATTGTGCAAGCATGGGAGGAGAACCCGGTTTCGGTTCGGCGAGCAAGCGAACGAACGATACGCATGTCCCCCCAATGACCGCACAGGCACAACGAATAATACGACTCATAGCATAGAATTGCTGATTGCTGATTATAGGGAAGAACACGCCAAATGATCAATTCTCCGTCAGGAGAATGTGTCTGAAAAAAGGGTAAGGTCTCCAGATCGGTCTCCAGATCCGATTTCCGTTGAAAAACCTAATGTTCATATAACTCCAAATTCATAATGTTTGCCAGAATGCCCTGTACGGCCCGATTTCAAATAGGTCCTCGTGTTATGATCTCCTGAAAATCAATGTGATTCGCATTGCGGAATCCAGATCCAAGAATTGGCCAGCGAAAAAAAGACATGCGCTTCATATCATGCCATATAGCCTCGGGACGTCGAACATCAGCGCGTCATACAGCCAGCGCATCGCCGGTATCTCTGCCGGCGATGGAATCCCGCCATAGAATCCGTGCGCCGGGAGCTCGCACGCCAGCCAGTACCGGTACCGTGCCTCGTAGGATG
This sequence comes from uncultured bacterium, assembly GCA_938005705.1. Taxonomy (GTDB): domain Bacteria; phylum Verrucomicrobiota; class Kiritimatiellia; order PWTM01; family PWTM01; genus CALLML01. The sequence goes on along the minus strand of CALLML010000051.1, from coordinate 7,219 downwards.
GTCCGAGGTATATCGCGCTCATCGTTCCACCTTTCCGACAAGAGTTGATGCCATTGAGATGAATCGCGGTCCATATCAAGTTCCAAAGGGTCGGGTTCATGGGGGGCTCCCCCAGCATTGACGCCCGCCACAAACACCGCTAGCCTGTCATTCATGGCCGATACCCACCTGGGGAGCAATCGATGTTGAAAGTTTTGGAGGATCTGCTGGTGTTGCAGGAACACGATCGGCGACTGGCCGACCTGCGGCGGGAAATGGACGATCTGCCGAATCGAAAGGCCATGGCGGAAGAACGATTGAGCGACCAACGCCGTCGAGTGGCGGAAGCCGAAGAGGCCCGTAAGAAAAACGCGGCGGCAATCAAGCAGATCGAAATTGAGATCGAGACTCTGCGCGAACAGATCGGCCGCCTGACCCGGCAGCAGTTCGAGGTGAAGAACAATGACCAGTATCGCGCGCTCCAGACCGAGATGGCCGCCCATCGGGATTCCATTCGCGCCCTGGAAGATCGGGAGATTGAGTTGATGGAGGAGGGCGAGGCCCGACGGGGCGAAATGGAGCGGTTGAAGGATGCGCTGGCGGAAGCGGAAAAGGAGGTTGCCGCACAACTGGACGCGCTGGAACGGCGGGCCGCCGTTATCCGCGAAGAATGGGCGAAGCAGGAGAGTGAACGAGCCGCGCGCGCGTCGAGCGTGCCAGCCGAATGGATGGCGCGCTACGAACGCATCATGAAGCACCACCGCGATCGGGCCATCGTTCCGGTGGAAAACCAGGCCTGTGGCGGATGCCACATGAAACTACCTCCGCAAACGATCCAGGATACCCGACGGGCGCAGGCAATCGTAACTTGCGGTTTTTGTGGCCGACTGTTATACTGGAAGGCGTAACGAGAGTCGTTTTGATTGAGTGTTGTTCAACTGTTCTTTAAACGTCCATTCATCGGGGCGCGCGGTCGCTCTGCGGCCGTTGTGACGGCGCGCGGGGAGGAAAGTCCGGACTCCGCAGGGCAGGATGTCCCGTCGCAAGGCGGGAAACCCGCTGCAAAATCGGCGGGGATGGAAAGCGCCACAGAAAAAAAACCGCTCGGAGAATTTTCCGAGCAAGGGTGAAAAGGTGGTGTAAGAGACCACCGGACCGGGCCGAAAGGCCGGTCGCAAGGCAAGCCCCATCCGGAGCAAGATCAAATAGGGAACCGGAGGTGGCCCGCCTCATGGCTTCGCTCCACGCGGAGCGCGGTTCCGGGTTGATCGCATCAGATAAATGACCGCTTCGAACAGAATCCGGCTTACGGCCCCGTTGATCGGACGTGTGTTCTCCTGCGGTGGCGGCGGCCATCGAGACCCCGCAATGGATAGGTGGGATGTTCTGACTGTCGCGCGACGGGGGCTGACGAGCATCTGTCTGCTACTCGCAGTGGTCGTCGGCGTCCTGCACGAACATCGTTGGCGAAGGTTGAAGGTTCTTCCGGCGCCGGACGATTTCGCGGTGGAGCCGGTGGCGTTTTCTTTTTCTCTGCCGATCTCGGCCCGCGAATGGGGAACGTTTCGCCCCTGCACCAGGCGTGCCACGGGCGGTGCGCCTGGTGCAGGGGCGCGGTACAGGCTGGCGGGCACCTTTGTCGTTCTCGGCGATTCGTCCGCCGTGGGCGAGGGGATGCGATTGCGCAAAGCCATACTCGATGATCTTGATCGCGGCGCCCAAATTCTCGTTGGCGAAGGCGAGAGCCTCGGCACGGTGCGGGTCGAGCGAGTCTGGGCGGACCGTGTTTTGCTCAATGCGGATGGCGAGACGATCGAACTGCGCCTGACGTATCGCGGTGGCGCAGCAGGGGCATCGGACGCCGCGGCTGCGGCGGAAAGCGTGGAACCAGAGGAATCCGCAGCATTGGAGGTTTCCCGTTTCGGTCGGCGCGTGGCGGAGACTCGATGGGAACTTTCCCGTTCGGCCTTGATGGACTATTACCGGGAGATGTTGGATGAGCCCGAACGCATTGCCCGAATATACGAGACTTTCGAGCCGGACTACACCCCGGAACGTCGTATTGCAGGATATCGTATCGCGATCAAGGGCGAGGAAGATTTTCTTCACGCTGTCGGATTGCGCGAGGGCGATGTGGTACGCGCCGTTAATTCGCTGAATATGACCAGTCAGTCCCGAGCTGAGTTCTTCCTCCGTGAATTCGCTCAAGGGCGGCTGGACACGGTGGTTATGGAAATTGAGCGGGAAGGTGCACCGCAGAAGCTGGTCTATCTGATTCGCTGACGGGGGCCTTCGCCGGCTGCTCAGGACCGATCGGACCGCGTGCGCGCGGTCGCGTGAGCAACGAAGACGAATGAGACGAACGATGAAAATGATGGTGGATTTGGTTATCTGCGAAATGGAGCGTAATACCATTCTTTCGGCTTATCAAAACGGACCGGACGGCATTGAGCGCAGTTTCTTTATCAGGAGGGCGCCAAGGGAGTAGCCGGAATTGACCTGACTGAATACGAAAGCAAGGCCATTCTCATTGCGCTGGCGACAAGGCAAAAAGAAGTGTCGGTATCCAACCGCGAACTCCGAAGCCAAGACTCAGCGGAAGAGATGACATCCGCCCTGCAAAAGGAAGCGGCCTCGGGAAACCTGATGTACAGAGACCCTCCGTAGGAACGAGTCGGCTGTTTCGTCCGCTTTCGTCCGGAGATCACTTTCGCGCACAACGGCAAGTTGGCAGGAGTCGAATTGGTCGTGAGGAGGCATTTTCAGCGGCAGGGGCGGAAATCCACCCATTTTCGACGCTCGTCCACGCGCACGATTTCGACCCATAAGGTATCACCCGGACGCCATTTTTTCGTCCCCCGTCTGCCCCTTGCCGACGCATCCACATGCTCTCGCACGAGCCCTCGTTGCAAGGATTCTCGCAATTCCACCCAGACGCCCTTCGTATGGGTGCCGGTCACGATTGCTTCATAAGGCCCCGCTTTCCCCTCCCGCATTCGGTTTGCGTAATAGACAATTCTTTTTTCAATGAGACTTTCCGCTTCCGCTTCGTCCGCCTCGTGCTCCCGGCGCGAGCAGTGTTCAGCCAGATGCCGGAGGTCGGCGCTCGCATAGGGAGGTTTCGCCCCACACGCCAGCGCTCTCCACTGGCGATGAACGATGAGATCGGGATAACGTCGGATCGGCGAGGTGAAATGCGTATAGTACTCCGTCGCCAGTCCGAAATGTTCGGAACGGTGTGCCGAGTAAACGGCGCGTTTCAGGTTCCGTAACACCGCCAGGCTCGCTGGATATTCCTGGGCTGTGCCCTTCACGGCGGCGAGCATGTCACGGATGGCCTCACGATCGCGGCCTCGAAGCGAAAGTCCCATTTCCGAAAGGTCCGCATCCATCTGCTCCCATTGCTCTTCATCAGGCGCTTCGTGCACGCGGTAGAGCGCCGGCACACCGGCACGGGAAAGACGACGGGCCATCGCACTGTTCGCCAACAGCATGAATTCCTCGATCAGATGATAAGCCTCGTCACAGCCGCGCGGACGGATTGCCGTCACTTCGCCATCGGCACCGATTTTGAGTTGGACTTCAGGCATCGCGAGGTCCAAGGCGCCTGCCTGCAAGCGACGGGTTCGAAGCCGGAGCGCCAGTCGGTGCATGTTTCGGAGCATGGCCGTCACGTCGTCTGTTTCCTTTTCGCTCGTGTCCGGAATGACCGATTGCACGTATTCATAGCTCAGCCGCGCGCGCGAACGGATTATCGAGGGGAAGACATCGTCGGAAACCACCGTTCCGTCGGGGGCGATGGCGAGGCGCACGGTCAGGCAAAGGCGATCCCGGTCAGGCTGCAGGCTGCATACCTCGGAAGTGAGATCCGGCGGCAGCATGGGGACGGCTTCGCCCACCAGATACACACTGGTCCCGCGGTCGCGGGCTTCGCGGTCTATCGCGGATCTCATCGGCACATAATGCCCGACATCCGCGATGTGGACGTCCAGTTGCCAACCGCCGTCGGCATGTGCCTGAAGCGAGACAGCGTCATCAAAGTCGTGGGCGTCGGCCGGATCAATCGTGAGGGTCAAGGCGTTGCGTAAATCCATGCGCCCCGCGAAATCGTCGGCGCCGGGTTCGCGAGGCGCATGCGCCGCGTCGCGGCGGACGTCGTCCTCATACAGCGGATTTAAACCGTGTCGCCGGTATAGCGCGCGGCGGCGCGTCTCCGCCGCGTTCGCCTCGCCGAGATCCCCGATCACCACGCCGCCGAGCGTCCGGCGTTCCGCCGTCCAGGGCTCCAGGCGAGCGACCACTTTCCGTCCCTCCTGTGGCCGCACATTCTGAAAGGAGCGCACAGACACATTCCACGGGATGCGCGGATCGTCGGGGATGACATACCAATGGTAGGCGGTTCGCTGTAACAAGCCCACGACCTCCTCGCGGGCCCTTTCTATCACGCACACGATCCGTCCCCGCGGCCATCGGTCTTTCGCGTGCGCGGGAGATGTGCGTCCCGCGAGCTCCACCCGGACCAGGTCTCCGTCTAGGGCCAGATGAAGATCGGAGGCGCGGATGAAAACGGCGCGCCGCTCCCCTTCCTCCTCCCGCGCGACGCCCCCATGGGCGGTCAATTGCAGCCGCCCCGTCCATTGACGGGCCGCCGCACCGGCGCAGGCTGTTTCCCATCGATTACCCCGACGTCGGACGACCGCGCCGTTCTGTTCGAGGGATCGCAATGCGCGCCGCAGGTCGGATTTCGACGCTTCCGAGCCCAGACGGTGGCGAATGTGCCGCATCGTCAAAGGCTGTCCGGCGGCCAGAAGAGTTCGCTTGATGGCGCTCTCCAGCGATGGTATGAAATTTGCTGGGGGTTCTGACATGGAATGCAGTATAGCAGGTCATGTCCCCGCCGGCGAAGGAGGGGCGTGCATGGAGGGAATATGAAAGTGGTATTTGTCAGCGGCGAAAGTATGCCCTATGCCTCGACCGGCGGGCTGGGCGACGTGGCACATGCATTGCCTCTGGCGTTGCATCGTCGGGGCATCGAGGTGATCAAAATCATCCCTCTTTACCGGCGGGTATGGGAAGGTGGCTACCCCTTGGCCGACACCGGCTTGCGGTTGCGTATTCCCATCGGATTCCGGCTGCTGACCGCGGAAATCTGGCGGCATGAAGGTGCAACGCCGGCGGTCTATTTTGTGCGGCGGGATGAGTTTTTCGATCGCAGAGAGCTTTATTCACTCTCCGATAGGGATTACGAAGACAACTTTGAGCGATTCGTCTTTTTTCAAAAGGCGGTGGTAGCCTTTTTGGATGCGTTGACGCTTCGGCCGGACATCGTGCACTGCAACGACTGGCAGACGGCCGTTCTACCGCTCTTTCTGAAACACGGGTTACAGGGATTGGGCCGCGCCGGCGCTGAACGAACGGTGCTGACAGTGCACAATCTCGCCTATCAGGGATTGTTCCCCGCGACGGATTTCTCACTGACTAATCTGCCATTTTCCTGTTACTCCATGGAAGGGATGGAATTTTACGGTCGGATCAACTGTTTGAAAGCCGGCCTGCTCTCCGCCGATCGGGTGACAACGGTCAGTCGGTCCTATGCCGAGGAAATCCGCACGGAGGCATTCGGCTGTGGGCTGGAGGGGGTGTTGAGAAAAATTGAAGCGCGATTGGTCGGCATACCGAACGGCGTGGACTATGAGGTATGGAATCCTGCGACCGATCCTCATATTCCGCGGCGGTACACGGCCACGGACGCCATCGAGGGCAAGACGGAGTGCAAACGGCGGCTTTTCGCCCAACTGGGAATGCCGGCGGACACGAACGTGCCGCTCATCGGCATGGTGTCCCGCCTGGTTGAAGAAAAGGGGTGGGACCTTCTTGCCGACGCCCTGCCCGCGCTTATGGAGCGACCCTTGCGTATGGTGGTGCTGGGGGCGGGGCAGGAGCGCTATCAGAACCTGTGCCGGGAATGGGCGGCGCGTCGGCCAGATAGTTTTGCCGCGACGATCGGTTTCGATCTGCGGCGGGCGCACGAAATCGAAGCGGCCAGCGATATCTTCCTGATGCCGTCGCGCTACGAGCCCGGCGGGCTCAGCCAGCTCTACGCACTGAAATACGGCACCCTGCCTGTGGTCCGTGCCGTTGGCGGCCTCAAGGACACGGTGCACGAAGTCTCGCCGGACGGCACCTCGGGGAACGGTTTTCGTTTCGAGGAATATTCGACGGCGGCGCTTCTGGATGCCGTGGACCGGGCCCTGCTGTGGTTCGAAAACCGCGACGTATGGGCGGCCATCGTGCGGCGCGCCATGGAAGAGAACCATTCGTGGAGCCGTTCGGCGGCTGCCTATGAAGAGGTTTATCGCGCAGTGCTTTCAGCGTCGTCACCTACGGCGACGTAGGTTTCTTGCACCATGGCATCCGGCGGCAATGTCGGCGTGGACAACGTGCGGGGTATGTGCCAGTTCGGGAACATCCAACTTTGGAAAGTGAACCAAACTCTCAAGCCCTCCTCACAAGTGTCAGAGAGTAGAGTGTCAATACGGTTTTTCGGTCGGTCCCCGTCGCAACTCATTCCATTTCTAGGTCTTGGAAGGATTCAGCACTGCTTTTTCCAACGCTTGGAAAACTGCGCAGCTCCTTCTCTCTCCCTAGGCTTTCACAGCTCTTGGGCTGTTCTCTAATACCAGTTCCGAAGTTGTGACTAGGCGGATAGCGCCCGGCACACAACGGGGGCGCAAGGCGCCTAGTGGAGCGAAGGATGACGTGTTGGATGCGTGGAGTCTGGCGGACGCGTTGCGGGTGGACGGTCGTCAGTGGCGACCGTTGCTGGTGGACGAACCGCTGACCGTCGAGTTGCGGTTACTCGGTGGGGATGAAATTACGTTGATCGGGCAGCGCACGGGGTTGGTCAACCCACGGGTGGCCGCCTTGCGGAAATATTATTATCCGGTTGCGCTCCAGGTCTTTGACGACCACGTTTATCCCGCGTTGTGGGACTTTGTATTGACCTTCCCCGACCCGGCGGCCCTGGTCGCCGAAGGCCGGCGGAAGTGGCAGAACTTCCTGCCTGCTCATCCTCTGTGCCGCCCGCAGACACTGGAGGGCCGCCGGGCCCTATTTGCACAGGCCGATCCCTTGCCCGCGCGTCCGGCGGTCGTGGCCGCCAAGCGCATGCTTGCACAAACCCTCGCGCAGATGCTGCGCGCACCGGAGGCGCAATGGAAGGCCTATCGCGATCGGATGG
>CALLML010000050.1 GCA_938005705.1 uncultured bacterium | reverse complement strand
CCACGTTGAGCACCAGCCGCGGATCGTCCGGAGCGGGCTTCATGTAAAAGGCCTTCACGCTGCGGGGGTACCGCGTGACCATCACGGGACGGTCAAAGAGCCGCGAGAGAATCGTCTCCTCGTCGCCGCCCAGATCGTCGCGCGTTATTCGCACCCCAGCTCCACGCAGCGACAGCGATAGTGAAGATAGTTTTCATACGGCACTTCCTCCGGCACGCCGTGATCGCAGGTGGGAATATAGCCGCCGCGCGCACGCATGACCGGCAGAATGCGCTCCACCTCGCGATCAATATCGCGCTTGCTCCGGGCCAGGATGCGCTTGTCGATGCCGCCGAAAATGGCGAGGTCGGGGTACTCGCGGCCGATGGCAACAACATCACAGCCGGCGGCGACCTCGAACGGGCTCATGACGTCCATGCCCAATTCCCGATAGAGCGGAATGACGGGCCGGGCGTCGCCGTCGGTATCTATTTGGATATAGAGGTGGCGTGTCGGATCGAGCTGCCGACATCGGACGCGCGCGATAAGCTCGCGGTAATACGGGAAGAGAAATTCGCGCATCATGTCCGGCGAGATCAGGGGACCTTTGTTGTAACAGATATCCTCGGCCAGAAAGATCTCATCCAGCGTGACGTGTTCCTGGTGCCGGGCGACGACGACGTCCGCGAGAGCGAACCAGGCGGCCATACAATCGTGCACGAGATCGGGCTGATCATAGAACGCCAGCAGGGTTTCCGTCGGCCCGAAAAGGCTGCGCAGATACATATAGCCGCCAATGAGGCGTTGCGAGATCATCAGACCCTGAACGGCGGCCGCGCGGGTTTCCGTCATACGCTCGGCGAGGTCGGCGTAACGCGACGGCGTAGCGGGGTCGAGCCGCCAGCGGACGTTTTCCTCCCAGGTGCGCCAGTCCTTCACGGGGTGGTCCACGTATTCCGGCATGAAACCGTTGCGGCGCCCTTTGAAACACAGCACAGACCGACCGGCGAAATCCTGAACGAGTTCGTAATCGCCGCGATCCTCCAGCACCTTCTCCTCGAACTTCGGCTCGAAGGCCGCCTCGCACCAGCCCAGACCTCCGAGGCCATGGACGCCGGGCGGGTCGTAATGAAAGAGCTCGGCCAGCGGCGCATCGGCGGGCATGCCCTGCTCCTTCCAGCGATCGAGGCAATAGAATCCGAACTCGCGGTGGTACAGAGGAGCGCCCGGCACGCGCGCGTAGGCGTCGCGCAGTTTGCGCGCACCCGGCGCCATGCGCTCGCGCGGCGGCAGGGCATACGCGCCCGCCGATGCGGTAGTTGCATTCATCAACGATCGCCTCGATTCGCGGAACGACAGCCCGGCCATAAGGGCTATCGGCCTACAAAACAAGCGGATAGAGCGCGTCCAGCGCCGGCAGCACATCCGCGGGCGTCGGGTGGAAGGGCCGCCGGCCCCGGATGGCCTCAATGAAGGAGACCGTTTCAGCCCACGCGCCGCTGCGCACAAAAGGCGGTTCGCCCTCCGCAAAAGACTCATGCCGCGTCAGAACGCCGCTTTCCCAGCAACGCAATCGGCCGTCATCCTGCCCGGCGGCGCGCGCCTCCAGACTCCATCCTTCTCCCATAAACTCGAATCGTTCGGCCATGACGCCACACGCGGGGGACAGTTCCAGGCAGCCCCGCGCGCCCGTTTCAAATTCGATTTCGATCAGCCATATCGCCGTCTTTCCGCACGGGACGCGTTGCGTCTCCGTCCGATCGGGGGCGCCGGCGAGAAAGAAAAACGCGTCGAGCGCGTGCACGCCGGTTTCGTACGGAAAACCCGGCTCCCTGCGCGCCACGCGCCGCATGGCGCCCCGCGCCGCACAGATGCGGCGCCCGGAGAGCCATGATCGCGCGGCCGTCAGCGCCGGATCGAAGCGCCGATTCAAACTGACCATCACGGGCGCGCCGGCGGCTTGCGCCCGCGCCATGATGTCCCGCGTTTCGTCCGGCGACGCGCCCGGCGGTTTTTCGATGAGCGTCGGCAGCCCGCGTTCCAGAAACGGTCGCGCGACGGCGGCGATGGCCGCCGGGGGCACCAGCACCAGCACGGCATCGAGCTGATGGTTTTCGAGAAGGCGCGCGGGATTGTCCAGGGCGGACTCGAATCCGAATCGTGCGGCGGCCGCGGCGGCGCGCGCGCCGTCGCGGTCGCACACCGCCGTCAGCACAATCTCATCGGGACGTTCCCGTTTCAGTCGTGCCAGCGCCGGCAGGTGATGATCCCGGCTGTGGGCCCCCGCCCCAATGACCGCGATGCGCAACGGCGAAGGTTTCACGGCGAGAGAATAATCCGGTACAGACCGACGCCGTAGCCTTGCAACCGGTCTTCAAACCGACCCTCGCGGATCGGAATCACGCGTTCGTCTTCCAGCGACTCCGCGCGGACGGCGCGCGCGGCGGACTCCGTCAGCTCGAAGACCACTCCTTCGCCGCGCGAACGCGACAGCGCGGTGAAGAGATACAGATCGCCGTGCCCCCGTTTGACCATCACATCCACCGGCTCGCCGGTGTCGGCGCCCGTCGCACGGACGGCGCCCTCCATAGTCGGTGAATTCAGCACCTGCGCCAGACTGTGGATGCGGTGATTAATCGCCTTAACGGCGGGAGCCAGTTCGGCGTCTTTCAGCAGGGAGTCTTCAACGAATTTCGGCTTGAACTGATGCACAAAATAGATGAGGCCGCGCGAACCCGCGATCAGACTGGCCCAGACCTCATAGCGCACCTCCGACGGCGTCGGTTTGCGGTCGGGATTGGAGATGCGCGAGGCCTCAATGCAGTTCCAAACGATCTTGCGGTCGTCCGTCCAGGTGCGCAGCCGCCGGACGCCATACGGCACCAGCTCGAGCTTTCCCCGGACCTGCGGTTCGCGCGCGACCGCCGGATAGATGTCGAAAGAGACGATATCCGCCCCGCGCGCGTATTCCGGGTAGTCTTCCGGCTTGTTCGTGCGAATGCCGCGCCCGTGCCAGGCGTCCCACGCCACGCCCATGCCCAGGTTCAAGAACACCGGCCGCGTGGGATCGCGGCGGCGCATGCGTTCGTAGCCGGCGACGATATCGGCCGGGGGAATGGGCGGCCCCCACTTGCCCCATCTTTCCAGGGTCTTGGGCGTCGTGCCCGGCCATGCGCGGTTCGCGGCGTCAGCGTCGTTTTTCCAATGGCCCGACATGGACTGGGCGTTATCCGGTTCGTCGCCGTGCATCCAGCCGATGATGATGGCGTTGTCGGGATGGCGCAGCGCGAGATCATTTTGGTCGCAGATCACGCGCATCTTGTGCCGAGCGAGCGTGCGCAGTTGTTCGTCCGTCGGCCCCTTCCAGAGACCCACATACGTGTTGATCCCGAGCTCCGCATACTGCGGCGCGTTAGCGGGGGCTTGCAGCCATACCGCGATGGGAAAGAAATCGGGATCACTCACGACACTGTTCCTCCACGGCTTTTCAGCCGTTGTCTGGGCCGCCGCCGATGCGGCGATGACCGCGATAATCGCTCCGGCGCACCTCGCACGCGCGCGGTATTGGGATCGCGCGATAGATACCGTCGAGAGTCTGCTCATGTTCGGCTCGATTTTCCAAGGATTGGAAACCCACGAGGTCTCTCTTTCCAAGCCTTGGAAAAAATGATGCTCCTTTTTCGAAAGATTGGAAAGTTGAAAATCGTACGGACTCCGGGCGCACATCCCGAGGAAATTCAATTGCGCATTTTCACGGATGGACATTGTGGTGAAATACGGGAATTATTGGTCCGGTTCCCACGGCTATGCGCGTTTTCGCGGCACCTCGTTCGCCGCATCCGCAATCATCACATGCGATTATGACACGGGAGAAAAAAGGCCCTGGCCACGATCACGCTGATGGCGTCGGCTGACGATCCGTGCACGGCGCAGGCCGGTCCTCACGCGCCGAGCCGGGCGGGGAAGTACAGCCACAAGTGGCCGAGCGAGTCATCCTCCCCAAAGTAGAGTTCGCCGCCGCGTCCCGCGAGGGCCGAGCCGAATGCGTAGCCATAGCGCCGCCGCTCGAGGACGGACACCGCCGCGCCCAAATCGCGCCATGCGTCCGTGGCGGGGTCGAAGACATGAAAATGCGCGATGCCTTCGCCCGCGAATGCGAACAGGCGTCCATCGGGCGCGACCGTGGCGGCGGTCACCGGCGTGATCTCGAGGCGCGCGCGCTCGGCCAGCGCGCCGTCGGATGCGAGGGAGAAAATGCGGCCGTCGGACGCGATCAAATACGCGGTGCGCCCGCTGCGGTCGGCAGCCCACCGCGAGGCGCCGGCGTCGCCGAAGTCGGCGGGCAACGGGTGGGCCGTCCGCGCGCCCTCCGCTCCCTCGTAGCGCCACAGCGATCCGTCCGCGCCGAGACCCCACATCACGCCGAAGGCGGAACACATCCGTCCGGCGACGGGCTGCGGCCAGCGGGCGGTGATTCGCCGTTCGGCGAAGTCGTAGCGGAAGAGACCGTCCGCCGTCGTCCCGATCGCGAAGCGGCGGGCGTCCTCGGCCAGCAGATCCAGCACGGGCTTTTCGAACTCCGCATCCGGCACCACCCGGAACTCGTGATGAGGAAAACTCCATTCGTGCAACAAATCGCCAGGGCGACCCTGGAGTGGACGCCGCAACAAACGCCCGCCCTCCGCCATATTGGCTGCGAACAGCGCCTCCACCGTTCCGCACGCGATGGCCGGGCAGGCGGCGGCCGGATCCGGCCAGCGCAGGTCCAGCACGAGGCCGCCGGTGCCGTGGAAGGACGCGAAGAACACATGATGCGCTCGGCCCGCCGTCGCGCCGTAGATCATGCCCTCGCTGTCGGCGGCGAGGGCGACAATCCGGCTCTCGTCGAGCGGGATGGTATCCGTCACACCGGGAAAACAGAGTGGAAATGCTACGAATAGGCCTTCGCGGACGAAAGAGCCGTCGTGAATACGGCGGGCGGCCGCAATCCATTCGGGGTCGTTGCGATGTTGTCTTTTCGGCGAGGCGGTGGAAGCAGTCATGGACATTTCATCCCCACATGCGCAAGGGCAATTCAACGACCTTCGATGTCGCGTCCGGCGTCCGGACGCGAAAGATGCCGTTGGGTTTCTGGTGATGGTTGACGAGGCCGAAAAACAGGTCGCCTTCCGCGTCCAGGGCGCCGCGCGAGGCATAATTGGAAACCCCTTCCGGACGCGTCAACTCGCCGACGGGTTCGCGTTCCAACGTGACGGGATCGAGGCGCCAGAGGATGCCGCGCAGCTCGCGGGAGACCTCGTCCCTGCCGCCGGGCTTGATATCCCAGCGGGCGAACATGTTCGTCCAGGCGGAGGCAACGTAATACAGGAAACCGTCGCGCCCGAAGACGAGGCCGCCGCAGTGGTCGGTGAAGGTGTCCATCGGCCAGGTCCAGTCGCGGTCCTGCGTGGCGGGGCCGAGGTCCTCGACCCGGCCCCATTCGCCAGCGTAGGGGCAGAATCGGAAGAGGCGCGGCGCGGCGATCCAGGTTACGAGATAGAACCATTCGCCGTCCGGCGCCGCGACGGCGTCGTACAGGACGCTATGCCAGCCGGTCTGCCGCCGGTCGTCGTACGGAATGCGGTTCGGCGTGATGATGAGGCGATCGCGATCGGGATCGTAGCAGGCGAGGCGGCCGTAGTCGGTGGAGGTCCACACTCGATGGCGGCGATCCACAAAAAGCGCCTGCGGATTGACCGAGCCGATACGGCCGAGGTCGCGCCGACGGCGCGACGCCAGGTCGTACACGAAAAGGTGATCGCGGGGATAGCTCATCGCGTACAGCAACCCCCGCTCGTCGTCAATCGCGAGACATCGGCAGCCTTCCTTCGGCAGCAGCGTGTCCCACCAGAGGATGCGATCTGCGCGCGTGTCATACGCCACCAGCGCGCTGCCGCGGAAGCAGCGTTTCGGGTCGTGCCACGAATACCAGGCTGAATAGACCGGCTGGTCTATCGGCGGCCCGGAGAGGTGCGAGGCCATATAGAGGATGCCCTCGCGGGGCGAAGGGGAAAAACCATAATGAATCTTGCACTGCGTGGCGCGACCGGAAGCGGGCGGATCGTCGGTCGCCTCGGCGATGTCAAAGAGGTAATCGAGATCGTCTCGCGCACGGTTGTAGCGGACAATCTTCGCCGTGCCGCCAGGGATGCCTTCGCAGCACGCGGAGGCGTACACGCGTCCGTCGGGACCGGTCGAGACCGCCCAACAGGAGTCGGCATCTGGATGACCGGTGAAGGGATACCATTTCACGGCGCAACGAGCCGGCATGTTTTCATCAACATGTGTTTTCATATCTAACGGCGCGGACTCTATCGAATTTTGGCTCATCGGCGCAATGGAAATCGTTTTGATTCGACCCAGCAGGCGCGTTGTGCTCTGAATGGTCCCGCGCGGCGCCTCCCCGATAGATGCGCGCGGCGCCGGAGAAGTTCACCATGAATTCGATTCCGCGGCCGGGGACGTCCTTCATGTTCAAGATGGTCGTGATCGGTGCGCTCGTGCTGGCGCTGCTGATCCCTCTGAAGATGATTCGCTCGGTGCTTTCCGAGCGACTCGAACGCCGCGACGAGGCCGTGGCCGAGATCACGTCCACCTGGGGCGATCGGCAGATCATCGCCGGACCGGTGCTGGTGGTCCCTTATCGCTACACGTTCAAGACCTGGAAGGACCAGGTGGTCGGCGGACGCTCTGAGCGTGTGGAAGTGATGGAAACCGCCGTGGCGCGCGCCTATTTCCTTCCCGCCGAGTTCGAGGCGACGGGCGAGCTGTCTCCGGAGGTCCGCTATCGCGGCATCTACCGCGTGGTGCTCTATCGGAGCCGCCTGACCCTTTTCGGCGAATTTCGTCCGCCCTCCTTCGAGGAGTGGAAGATTCCGCCGCAGGACGTGATGTGGGATGACGCGTTTCTGGCGCTGTCCGTTCAGGACCTGCGCGGGGCGGAAGACGCGCTGACGCTCCAGTGGGATGGGCGCGACATTTTGCTGGCGCCGGCGGCGCGGCTGCCCGACCTGCGCGGCGTGGAGGCGCGGCTGCGTCTGGATGGCCCCCTCACCGCTCCCGCGAAGTTCCGCCTCGAGCTGAAGCTGAACGGCAGCGGCGGCATGCGCATCGCGCCGGTCGGTGATACCAGCCGCGTGCGGCTGGCTTCGCCTTGGCCCGATCCCAGTTTTCAGGGCGCGTTCTTGCCGACCGAACGCGAGGTGGGCCCGTCCGGTTTCACCGCGCTCTGGCAGGTATCCTACTACGGGCGCGGCTACCCTCAGCAATGGACCGATCAGAGGGAAGGCGCTGAGCGTCTCGCCGTTTGTTCGCAGAGTTCGCTGCTGGGTGTGGATTTGATTTCGTTGCTCGACGTGTACCGCTACGTCGAGCGCTCGATCAAGTATGGGGTCCTGTTTATCGCGCTGGTCTTTACGGCCTTCTTTCTCTTCGAGGCGCTCACGCGTGTGCGCGTGCATCCGTTCCAATATCTTCTGGTCGGCGCCGCGCTTTGCCTGTTCTACCTGGCGCTGCTCTCGCTCTCGGAGTTTCTGCGCTTCGGAACGGCCTACCTGATCGGCGCGACCGCCGCAACGCTGTTGATCGCCTGGTATGCCGCCGCGGCGCTGCGCAGCGGGCGGCGAGCCGGCCTGCTCGGATGCGGCGTCGCCTTCACCTACGCCTTTCTCTACGTCATCCTGCGTCTGCAGGATTACTCGCTACTGCTCGGCACGATCGGCTTGTTCGTCGTGCTGGCCCTCGTCATGGCGGCGACGCGGCGCGTGGATTGGTATGCGCGAGAGGGTTCGGACGGCGGCGCATGAGGGTGTGTTTGGATATCCAGCCGGCAATCGGCCAGCGCGCGGGCATCGGGCGCTACACCATGGCGCTCGCCGAACATTTGCCCGCCGCCGCCGGCGACGATGAGCTGGTGCTGTTCTGGTTCGATTTCCGCCGCCGCGGTCTGTCGTTTGCCGCGCCAGGCGCGCGGCTTCGCCCTTTCCGCTGGATGCCGGGTCGGCTCGCCCAGCAGACCTGGAAACGTCTCCGCGGGCCGCCCTTCGATTGGTTCGCGGGGCGCGCCGACTGCTATCACTTCCCGAATTTCATCCGCCCCCCGCTGCGCCGTGGACGCTCAGTGGTCACCATTCACGACCTCTCGTTCATCCGCTTCCCGGAGGCCGCCGAGCCGAAGAATCTTGCGTATCTCAATGCGCATATCGGAAAGACCGTACGCCGCGCCGACATGATCATCGCCGATTGCGCCACGATCGCATCCGAAATTGTAGCACATTTCGGCGTGCCCGCCGAACGGGTGAAGGCCGTGCCGCTGGGCATCGAGGGTCATTTCGCGCCGCCCCCCCCCGAGACGATCGCCGAGACGCGCGCGCGGTTTGGGCTCGACCGGCCTTATCTCCTAAATGTCGGCACGATTGAGCCGCGCAAAAACATCCCCTTTCTTGTGGAGGTCTTCGAACGCCTGGAGGATTTCGACGGCGAGCTGATCCTCGTCGGCCGGCCGGGATGGCGCACCGAAAACATCTATGCCCGTATCGCCTGCTCTTCGCGCGCCGCGCGCATCCGGCAGATTCCCGATGTGCCCGACGCCAACCTGCCCGCGATGTATGCGGGCGCGGCGGCGTTCGTCTTTCCGTCGCTCTACGAAGGATTCGGATTCCCTCCACTCGAGGCGATGGCCTGCGGCGCGCCCGTGGTTTCCTCGCCGCACGGCTCGCTCCGCGAGGTGTTGGGCGACGCCGCCGAAATCGTCGAGGAATTCGATGCCGATCTGTGGGCCGCCCATGTCCGCGCCGTGATCGTGGACCCCACGCGCCGCGCCGCGCGCATTCGCGCTGGACGCGCCCAAGCCGCCCGTTATCGCTGGGAGAACACCGCGCGGCGGACCTGGGCGGTGTACCGCG
This sequence comes from uncultured bacterium, assembly GCA_938005705.1. Lineage (GTDB taxonomy): Bacteria > Verrucomicrobiota > Kiritimatiellia > PWTM01 > PWTM01 > CALLML01. Next base: position 4,431 of record CALLML010000050.1, on the reverse strand, counting down.
AGGTGGCCAGCGTATGAATATTGTCCTCGACGCGCGCTGGATTTTCGAGCAGTCCTCCGGCATCGGGCGCTACACACGCGAGCTGATCCGCCACCTGCTCGCGCTCGAATCCAAGCATCAGTGGACTCTGCTCTTTGACGACGCCAAGCGCGCGGAACGATTGCGGAACGAACTGGGGATGAACCGATCCCCATCGGCGCGCGCGGAAATCGTCCTCTGGCCGCTTTTCCACTGGAAAGACCAGACGGCGTTGCCGCGCCGACTTCGTGCGCGGCAGGCCGATGTCTATCATGCCCCGAACTGGTGGATCCCTTATCTCGCTTTTTCCCGCCGCCGCCATCGAAGGGCGGCCTGCATCGTGACGATCCACGATCTCATCCCTCTGATGTTCCCGCAATTCACGCCCCGCGCGCGCAAAACGCAATGGTTTCCGCTCTTTCGTCGGCTCTTTCATGAGACCCTCCGGCGCGCCGACAGGATCATCGTTCCCAGCGAGACAACCCGACGGGACGTCCTCGATTTCTTCCACGTGTCGGAATCGGACGCGGCGCGGGTCGCGGTCATCCCGGAGGCCGCCGACGAACGGTTCCGGCCGGCGGAACGCGGCGCGGTATCGGACCCGACCCCAACAATTCTCTATGTGGGACGGCGCGACCCCTATAAAAACCTCGCACTGCTGGTGGAGGCCTTCGCCCTCGTCCGCGCCGCCTTGCCGAAAGTGCAACTATGCGTCATCGGTCCGCCAGATCCCCGTTACCCGGAGGCCGAGCGGACGGCGGCGCGGCTGGGTATCGAGGACGTGATACAATGGCGCGGCCATGTGGCGTTCGACGAGCTCGTGACGGCCTATCAACAGGCCGCCGTGTTTGCGATGCCCTCCCGCTATGAGGGTTTCGGACTGCCGGTGCTCGAGGCGATGGCCTGTGGCGCGCCGGTGGTGTGCAGCGACACGCCCGCGCTCGTCGAGCTCGCGGGCGGAGCGGCGCTCCACTCGCCGGTGAACGACAGGGGGGCACTGGCGGACGCCCTGCTGCGTGTGCTGCGCGATCCGGCGCTCGCCGCCGACCTGCACGCGCGCGGCCTGGCCCGCGCCGCCGCTTTCTCCTGGCGCGCCACCGCATCGGCCACGCTCGCTGTATATGAAACCGCCGCGCGTAGAAACGGCGACCGGCGGTGCGAGGTCTGATGGACTCGCCATCTACAACACCCCATGATGGTGCCGCAGGGCCACCGCTTGAAAAAACCTGGGAATTTTCGCGATTGACCGAAGCCGCACGGTGCTGTCCGGCCCCCCCCCGCCGCCGACCCGCCGTGCGAAATCGGCGAACGCATCGAAAACGAATAGGTCGGCGGTTTCGCGCGAGTCAAAATCTGAAAATTTCGTGGAGGATCGCGCTTCGACGGCCAACTGGAATGACGAATAACCTGTTTTCCAGTGGTCCGAGTCCCACGGGCCGGCTATGCGACCGAATGGGGATAGAAGTCCTCTTTCCGTAGGCCCAATTTGCGCAAGCGATCGAATAACGTGCGGGGGTGCATGCCGGCCCGGCGCGCCGTAGCCCCGATACGGCCCTCGCATTCTCGCAACAAGGCCGTGAAATAGGCCCGTTCTGCTTCCTCAAGAGTCTTCGCGCGCACTTCACGCCAGGTCTTCGTCGCGCCGGGCCAAGGGGAAGGGGCCGAAGACGGCTTCCCGGATGCCGCGGATGGCGGAACGATCAGTCCCACCGGCTGACGGACGGCCTCCGGCAAATCCGCCGGAGTGATGATTGAACCACGGCACAACAGCATCGCGCGCTCCAGCACATTGATCAGTTCCCGGATATTGCCCGGCCAGTCATAGCGGCAAAGCAAATCCAACGCTTCCGGGGCGATTTCGTTGACAGGGCGATGCACACGCACTCGCAAGCGGTTCATGTGGAGGCGCACCAGGTCCGGAATATCCTCCCGCCGCGCGCGCAGCGGAGGAATCGTTAAAGTGACCGGACTCAATCGGTAGTACAAATCGCGCCGGAAGAGTTCCGATTCGATGTCCGCAGCCAGATCGCGATTTGTGGCGGCGATCACCCGGACATCCACCGATATGAATTCCTCGGAGCCGATCGGCTGAATGACATGGTCCTGCAACACGCGCAGCAATTTGATCTGCAGATGCGGCGCCGCTTCGCCAATCTCGTCAAGAAAGATCGTTCCGCCATGGGCCAGTTCGAACATGCCACGCCGCGAACGTATGGCGCCCGTGAACGCACCCTCTTCATGGCCGAAGAGCTCGCTTTCCAACAAATGGTCCGGCAGAGCTCCGCAATTGACCGGCAGGAAGGGCCCGCGGCGGCGAGGTCCGGCGTTGTGAATCGCACGGGCGAGCCACTCTTTGCCGACACCTGTTTCGCCCATTATCAACAGGGAAACATCGCTTTCCACGAGTTTGCGAGCGGTATCCCAAAAATATCGCATGTCGGGATTCTTCGAATTGAAATCATCCAGGGTCGGCATCTCCGCGCCCAGGCGCGCCGCTACGGTTCGGTTATCGGTCTCCCGTCGTCGAGCGATCAATTTGTCGAGCGTCTCCGACAACCGCGCACGGGGAAGTCCCGCGAATAAAACAGCGTCACAGCCGATCGCTAACAATTGCGCCCGGGCCTCCGGATCTTCTCGCTGGGCCAGAAGAACAACCTCGGGCGCCGCCGGATTCGCGCAGAAATCCCGCAGACGATCCGCGATCGGCGGCGGGATGAGAAGATCCTCGATAATCAAGAAATCCCCGCCGCATTTCTCGATCGTCGGCCATCTCAATCGCGAACCGGCTAATGTCCGCATCCAAATGTTAGGCCCTGACAACTCCGAGGCCAACATGCGCCGAAGCGTGGGCGTCTTCACCGCCAGCGTTATACGACTCAACATCGCAGCATCTTCACCTCTTAATAGGAGGAAATTTCTCCGAAAAATCGGAGATCCTTTCTCTTAAAAACACACGGTGTTGGCAAGAGTTTTCTTCAAAACATGTCTAAGTAATTGTCAGCAAATAATATAAAAATAGTATCGTTGCTCAAATAAAAATTGGCACGAGTCTTGCATGGACTCACGAGCGGGGTGTTTTTGTGCATTCCCGGCAGTAGTTGGGCCGGTCATACCGGCGGAAGGAGGGGTTCCGACTTTTTGGAGTCGGACGAATGTCATCTTAGAATGCCCTCCGAGACGAAAATACTTGTTAAGAAAAATACGAACGAAAGGATAAAAATGATGAAGAAATTTGTAGCTCTTACAATGATTGGACTGGCGGTTACAATGGCAGCGGCCATGGCAGAGAATGTAGTTGTTGAGGTTGCTGCCGCCCCCACAAGCACGACCGTGGTGGGCACTGTGAAAGTTGAGACGGATGCCACCGGTGAAGTGTGTTCCGTGACGATCCAGGTTAAGGATCAGGCAGTGGCAGTTGTGTTAGATGAGAATGGAAAGAAATTGGTCGCCCTTAAGGGTCAGAAGGTCCAAGTCGTCGGAGTTGAAACTGAGGCGGGGCTGAAGGTCTCCTCGTTCGAGGCGATCCAGTAACCGACAAGATTCGTAATAACTGACTACGATACAATAAGCTACTGCCGAACAGAAACCGGCCGCCTCTTCAGAGTGGCGGCCGGTTTTTTCTTTTGCGGGGGAGCGATTTAAACTGTGATGAACCCAAGAGGCCGCTGGCGGGACAACATCGTCGTGGAGCGGTTCTGGTGGTCGCTGAAGCACAAGGATGTCTATCTGCGAGACTACACGACGGTTCCAGACTTGGAAGCGGGTGTCGAGGCGTACCTCCACCGGTACAACACCTGGCGGCCGCATCAGGCGCTGGGCGGCTTGACGCCGCAGATGGCCTACGAGGGAAAACGGGCGAATGTCGCATAATCGGCGCCGCCCCCCCTAGGGGGCGGGAGGGAAGGAAGACCAGACACCAATGAAGCCTTGCCGGAGACCGAAACCATAACTATCTTTCGCCCATCCGTGGTTCAGAAATGGGGTCCACCGCTCCTCCGACCTCTGCGTTCTCCGCGTCTCCGCGGTGGGCAAACTTCGTATTCTCTGTTTCTCTGTCCCCATATTTTCCGGCGCGGCGGGCCGCCGTCAGCCTCGGCCCGGCGAAGCCGGGACGGGCGCGCCCTACCGTTTGCCGGACGATTTCATTCTCTGTCCCTTCGATTTCATTCCCTGTCCCTTTGGCACTTACTGACCACCGACCTCTCCGGCGGCAGAGCGCCGGAGCTACAGCGCCGATTTCGGACCTCGGACCTCTGCGTTCTCCGCGTCTCCGCGGTGGACAAACTTCGTATTCTCTGTCCCCATATTTTCCGGCTCGGCGGGCCGCCGTAAGCCTCGGCCCGGCGAAGCCGGGACGGGCGCGCCCTACCTTTTGCCGGGCGATTTCATTCTCTGTCCCTTTGGCACTTACTG
>CALLML010000049.1 GCA_938005705.1 uncultured bacterium | reverse complement strand
TCGACCCGTCACCAGGTCCATCGTCCGGTAATATAGCCCGCCTTCCTCCCCCGCATGATGCACCTGCACAATGTGCGGATGACGCAGGTCCTGCATCACGCGCGCTTCCACCCGGAACCGATCCACGAACGTCCCGCCGGTGGCCTCACGCGGCAGGACTTTCAGCGCGTAGTTCTTGCGCGTGATCGTGTTCTCCGCCTCATACACCTCGCCCATCCCGCCGCGACCTAAGGGACCGAGAATGTGGTACTGGCCGAGCGTTTCTCCCGCGGAAAGCGTGTAGCCGCCGGGTTTCGGGCGGTTGTCGGATATGGTCTTGGCGATGTCCAGCCAATCCTCGCTCATATTCGATTGCCTCCGCAAAGGCACTTTAGCGAACGCGGAGCCTCAGTGGCAAGAACATGCAGCGCCGGAGTCACCTCTTACCCCTCCTTCAGTAAAGCCGCGTTCCAAGCCTGAAGCGGACAGACTTCAATCCCGGGAACGGGCTCGTAGCGATCCCTGACCGGCGCGATCACCCATAGGCGGCGAAGATGCAAGTCCTCCATGGCCGTCCGCATGGAGCGAGTGATCGCGGGCGCATCGCTGAATTTGCATTCGATGCCGTACCATCGTCCTTCGAACAGCAACACAAGATCAAGCTCCGCTCCGCCATATGTGGCCCAAAAATAAGCGTCCGATCCCTCCGTCAACCGCAACACTTGCTCGACTACAAATCCCTCCCACGATGCCCCAACAGCCGGATGACCTAGGACCGCCTCGTGGTCGGGCAACTGCAACAAAGCATGAAGCAGTCCCGTATCGCGAAGGTACACCTTCGGCGATTTCACCTGCCGCTTTGCAACGTTCGCATGCCAAGGGAGCAGTTGGCGGACCATGAACGTGTCGGTTAAGATATCGAGATATCCGCGCACGGTCTTGTCGCTGACACCAAACGCGCGTGCCAACTCCGAAGCGTTCCAGATGCGCCCGTGATAATGCGCCAGCATCGTCCAAAAACGCCGCATGGCCGCCGAGGAAATACGAAGACCGATCTCGGGCAGGTCTCGCTGCAGGTAGGTCCGGATCAGATTCTGCCGCCAGGCCAGACTGTCTTGTTCACTACCGGCCAAAAACGAAGGAGGAAATCCGCCTCGAATCCACAACCGCTCCCACGCTGAAGATCCGGTTTCAGACAGATCGAAACCGTGCAGGTCCACGAACTCCACACGGCCGGCTAGCGATTCGGAAGCCCCTTTGATCAGGTTAGGCGAAGCGCTACCCAGCACCAAAAAATGGGCCGGCATTTCCGGACGATCGGACAGAACGCGCAGGACCGAAAACAGTTCCGGCCGCATCTGAATCTCGTCTATTACGACGAGACCCTTAAGGCGCCCCAGCACGTACTCTGGGTTTTCCAGTTGTTGCAAGTCCGAGGGGGAGTCAAGGTCGAAATAAGTCGAGGGCCTTTGGGACGCTACGAGTCGGGCCAAGGTGGTCTTACCGCATTGTCGCGGCCCTAAAAGCGCCACAACCGGAGCGCGACGCAACGCAACGTCAATTCGCGCCATATAACGGGGACGCGGCAGCAGCGAACTGTTCATACTTGAATGCTCGGATTCTGCCTCCGAAATGTCAAGTTTTCTGCGTATCACATCCCTGTGCGGCCTCAACTCACCATCCCCATCGAGATCCCTTCCCTCCCCAAAGCCGATCCGGTGAAGCGATAGCTTCCTTCTGGAGGGACAGCCTCCATGCCGACCGCTTCCATGTTGTGCGTGAATTTTGGAGGCACGCTGTAGCTCCGGCGCTCCGCTGTAGCTCCGGCGCTCTGCCGCCGGAGATTTCTCGTCCATTCCTTCCGCCGGAGGACCGGCGGAACTACAGCATTCTGCAGGCAGAGCCGCCAAGGCTTCGGCGAGCCAGGCCGCCGGAGCCTTTCCGCCCATTCCTTCCCCTGTAGCTCCGGCGCTCCGCCGCCGGAGTCGTCTCCCTAAATCTTCCGCCGGAGGACCGGCGGAACTACAGCGCGTAGCTCCGGCGCTCTGCCGCCGGAGAGACCCCGCCGAAACCTTCCGCCGGAGGAGCCGCCACCGCAAGGTTTCGGCAAGTCCCGGCGTGGTTGTCCCAGCTACCACCGCGCACCACGCGCAACCCACCCGCAGCAGTGCCGCCCATCGGGTCGCACTGCGCCGTCTTCGTGTACGTCCGCAACCCGTCCCTGCACCATTCCCAGACGTTGCCGTGCATGTACTGCAAGCCCCAGGCGTTCGGACGGAAGGAGCCCACTTTGACCGCGGTTTCCCACTACGGTCCTTTCGCACCCCGCCCATAGGCACATCCGCGACCGTCCCGCCCTCCTCGACCGCGACAAAAGCGGTGCGGCTGTCTTCCGGGCCGCACTCGACCATCGCCGCGATCGGATAGCCGCCGGGATGGATATGAACGACGAGATCACCGGCACGCGCCGAATACAACATCCAACCGAACTCGTGCGCGCGAGGCGGACGTCAGTTCGATTCCACCTTTTCGATTTCCAGCGTCACCCCTTTCGGGAGCGCCATGCCAGCGGCGATTTGCATCGCCTTGAACGCGCCGATCGGCACTGCGCAGGCCGAGCAACAGCCTTGGAGCGTTTCGCGCGCCGTCGTCAGCACGACGCCGTCCCATCCCGCGCCGATCTCGGCGAATCCGTCCACCGGGCCTTTGGCGATTAACGCCTCGCCGAATTTGCGCGCCTTTTCGCACGCGCTGACCACGCAGAACGAGACGTTCTGGTTGTCTTCGCTCTCCGCGTGAATCCGCGTCTGGAATCCACAAATGCCGGCGTCCACAGTGACCAAAGCTTTCATCGTGAATCTTTCTCTATATGCCATACTACTGGCCGCCCGCACATCACGTTCTCTGTCGAAGCAGGGCCACTGATCACCGCTGAATAGCCGGCAGAGTTCCTACTTCGCGGCCGACGCCTTGCAGAATTTGCGACGCGCGATATCCGTTCCGCCTTGAATGTCGGGAGCGCGACATCCTCCGCGGGCGGCATCGTCCGTCCTTATTCAGATTTCTCTCGGCATCCAGCGGCACACCCAGATCCGCGGCGCGGCGTCAGGACAGGCGACGAGCCGTCAAGACTCATCTCTTAGCGCACACGAACAGCCGGTCGAGACGGGTATCGGCAATCTTCACCGCGGCGCCCAGGCGGCGCGCCTCTCGCTCGACGAGAGCCAATAATCGGGCGGCGTCGTGCTTGTGTTTGTAGAGTTTGACGCCCGTGGGGTTGAGGTCCGAGATCAGCACTTTGCCGCCCGGGCGACAGACGCGGAACATCTCGCGGAGGGCCGCGATCGGACGGTCTATGTGATGCAGCGAGTGAAACGAGATCACGACATCGAACGTGTCGCTCTCAAAAGGCAAATTTGTCGCGTCCGCGCGGCGGGCCGTGAATTCACCGCGGAGCCGCTTGCCTTTGGCGTTTTCCCGCGCGCGATGTATGGCATGGGACGATCGGTCAATACCGGTGACGTCGTAGCCCTTTCGAGCCAGATACAGCGCCATGCAGGCGCATCCGCCCATTCCGATATCCAGCACGCGGCCGGACTTCACGCCGGCGGCTTTCAGCAAGGCCTCGCGCCCCGTGGTATCCTCAACACGCGACATGGGCTCCCCCATCCTCCGGCGTCCACGCCACCCGGAACCCGAAATTCGGCGAGGCCCGATCTGGCGGGGCCGCGTAGCGATTTGCGGAACGGCAGTAGCGCGGCGGACACTTGAAGCAGCCACCGCGAAGAATGCGCTTCGATCCCGCCGCCGGGCCGCTCGGATTGGTCGCCTCCTCGTCGGAATAGGGTCCCTCCCAGTCTGCGCACCATTCGAACACGTTGCCGTGCATGTCGTGGAGACCCCACGCGTTGGGTTCTCTCGTTTCCACCGGATGGGGCGCGCCGCCGCTGTTACCCGCGTACCAAGCCAAGCGCGCCAAATCCGCCTCGGACTCGCCCCCCGCAAACGGAGTGCTCGTTCCGGCACGGCAGGCATATTCCCACTCCGCCTCGGTCGGGAGCCGAACGACACCGGATGGATACAGCTCCGCCAACCGCGCGATACAGCGTTGGGCGTCATGCCAACTGACAGCGGTCATGGGCTCGTCCGCTGCAGAACCATCGGGCGGGTCGCCGCCCATGAGCGCCGCCCACTGCCGGCGCGTGACCGGCGCGCGGCCCAAATAAAACTCCCTCGAGAGGATGACGCGATGGGCCACTTCTTCCGGCTCGTGTCCGGGCTCGTTCTCGGGGCTCCCCATGACGAACGCGCCGGCCGGCACGGCGATCAGCGCCAGCGGCACATCGCCGGGCAAACGTAGCTCGAAGGATCGCCTCACAATTCCGCGTCTTTGGCCCGTGCGGCGGCGGCTCGCAACCGCTCCGCGATAAAGCGCTTGACGGCCTCCTTGTCAGGAAACGAAATCGCCTCCTGATCGCAAAAGGCTTTGCACTTGTCGCACAGAACAACGCAGTTTTGCGGATTGACCACCTTCATCTTACCGGAGGCCTCGTCCATCGCGAACACGTTGTTCGGGCAGACCTCGAAGCATTGGCCACACCCAATGCACTTTTCCTCGTCAATCGCAGGGTTCCATGCGATCTCTTCGCGGGGGATACCCAGGTAAAACCGCGATGTCATGGCGGCTCTCCTACGCGCCGGCGGGGACGGGCCGGTCTTCGATGGCCTCTTTAATCTTCTCGAAGACCGTGTCGGTGTCGAGTTGTGCCATGCATATCGGACGCCAATGCGCTTCGTCCATCGGCACGCCTGCCTGCTCGAAGCCATCGCGCAGCAGCTTCTGCTGCTTGATTTCCTTACAGGCGGGGGTGATGAACAGGATGCCGTCCTTCAGAATATTCGCCATGAATCGCTCGCCGTCCTCCTCACAAAGGCGCGGATGCAGGGCCATGAATTCGATCCGGTCGCCGAGTTCCAGTCGCACCCGTTCGGCCAGTTTCCAGAAATCAATCTTCTGCATGCTCGGACACGCCCCGCTGCAGGTGCAGAACAGCACCGCTTTCCTTTTGTCCGTACCCGTCATGATCTGCTCCTTTCTCCGGCTTCGTTCCGCCGGAACTTCATCGTCCAATTCCACCAGTCACGTCGTCGAGATCGGTCCTGCGCGGGTTTTCGCGCTCAATTTTTCGCGCAGCAAGGCCACGAGTTCGTCCATCGCCGGCGGCCCCATCGAAACCACTTCCCCGTCGAGGGCGAAGATGGGACAGGCCTGGTATCCGAAACTGTTTAACAATTTGATTACGGCCATGTCGCGGCCCATCTTCAACTTGCCACCGGCCTCTTTGGAGACATTGATCCGCTCGACGCGGACGTCCGGCAGGCTCCGCTCGATGGCCGACTGATACTCCCGCAGCTCGTCGTCGGACTGTCCGATCGGCCCGCAGCAGGTGGAGTTTTGGCCGCAGGGAAACGTCTGCGGCACGTAGTAGAGCAGAACGGTCGGGACATGGTTCGGCGCAAGAGGTTCGGTCATAGGTGCGTCCTTTCGTTTTTCTCCTTCATACAATTAGATTGTAAAGCCAGCCGGCGAGCACACAGCCGAGAAACGACACGCCGACATACAACGCCAGCACGCGCGGGCGGAAAACGCCGGCGAGCATCGCGATCGAAGGCAGAGACAACCCGGGGCCGCCGAGCAGATAGGCCAGCGTCGCGCCGGGCCCCATGCCCTTGCTCATCAACGCCATTGCGGTCGGCACTTCGACGTACGTGCACACATAGGCCAGTAGTGCGATCGCGGCGGCGATCAGCACGCTGTTGAGCGCTGTGCCGCCAACCCATTGCGTGATCACGCCGGTCGGCAGCACCACCTTGATCGCCCCGGCGATGAGGACGGCCAGCAGGAGATAGCCGTTCAGCTGAACGAACATCCGCATCCCCACGCGTCCGGTCTCGACGACTTTTCCCCAAAACGTCAGATCGGCGGCCGCGCCCGTAGGCAGCACGGCGCAGGCGCCGACGTTCTTCACGCCGTTGGCCCCCGCGGAGTCGTCCCCGATCAGCTTCCAACGGTCGTTGACCCGCTCGGCTAACCCGGCGTCTTCGAGAACCGCCAGATTTTCCTCCGCCCCCGGTCCCAGTTCCTCCGCGCGCACGCCCTCGGGCGCTTGGGCGGCCGCCATCGCGAAGCGAAACGCAAACCGCTGGTGTTCGGGCGATAATTTCGGCGGAATGAAAATCTTCAGAAACTTGCGCGGATTACGATGCCGGCGCTGCCAGCGGGAAAGCACGTGGCCCACGGAAAGCGCGATGCCGAAGGTCGCCACGGTTCGCCCGATCGCCATCGGCCAGCCCAGCACGCC
>CALLML010000048.1 GCA_938005705.1 uncultured bacterium | reverse complement strand
CTGGCCGAAATTGGATCAACACACCCTCACCCAAGCATCCGGTGAAGCGCTGCGACACCGGCGCGTCCTCCGCAGCGCCCATTCCTACGCCGACCACCCCTCGAACGCTCTATTTCCAAGGCCGTTCATGAATAATCCGGGTTAGCGGGCTGAGGCCATGACGCCGTAAAAGAGCATGTCAGGGTTTCTCTTCCCTGTTTCGGCAAAAAAGTAGGCGATAGCATACCTCGTATTGAAGCGGAGTTCCTTTTGCTGTATCTCCTTCGAGAGGCAAGACAGGATGTTTAACGTCGGGTTTCATCCGCCATGAGCGGACGATATCCATTTGTGCATCTGCATGCGTTGAGCGCATACAGCTTTCCCGACGGCGCTTGCCGCATCGAGGATTTTGTCCGGCGCGCCGCCGAAATCGGGCAGCCTGCTTGCGCCATCACCGATGATCGCACGCTTCACGCGGTGGTTCCCTTTTACCACGAGGCGCGTCGGGTCGGCGTAAAGCCCATTCTTGGATGCCGGCTTACTGTCCATGACCCCATTGAACCCGCTCTGGCAGGAGCGCTTGTACTGCTGGCCGAAAATTATGTAGGTTATCGCAATCTGTTGCGTCTTTCCACTGCTGCCCACTTGCAGCCTTCGCATCCCGCCGAGGCGGCAGTCGCGCTGCAGTCGCTCGCGGAATGCCATGTCGGCCTCATCGCCCTTTCCGGCGGCGAACATGGCGCGCTGACCCGCCTCCTCCGCGCCGGACAGATCCACGAAGCTGAGCGCGTCGCTGAACAACTGACCGGCCTGTTCGGCCGAGACGCCTTTTTTATTGAGCTTCAGCACCAGGACCTCCCCGGCCAGCCAGAGATAAACGAGCGCCTGCGCGCCATCGCTCGACGCGTGCGGATTGACACCGTGGCGACGCATGAAATCCGATACATCCGCCCCCCCGACGCCGAATTTCAGCGCATACTGCGTCGCCTTCGACTGGGCGGCCCGGAGGCGTCCGTTCCGGCGGTTTCCGAAGCGGAGCCCCGGGGTGCCTTTCACATGGCTGATACTGACGAAATGGCGAGGCGGTTTGCCGAGGACGAGCCTTCGCGGCGGCGCGCCGGTGAAATCGCTGCGCGTTGCGTCGTGGAACTGCCGTTTCTCAAAGAATCGATTTTCCCGCGGTTTCCACTGCCACCCGAATATGTCCGACACGACGAGGGCCGCGCTCAATCGGAATTCCGCCTTTTACGCGACCTGGCATTCGCGGGGCTGGAACGCCGCCTCGTCGGCACAGACGAGATGACCCGCAAAACCGCGCGAGACCGCTTGTCGTATGAGCTTAACGTCATTCGCCGATCAGGTTTCGTGAATTATTTTCTCGTCGTCGCCGACTTTGTCCGATACGCCCGTGAACAGGGCATTCTAGTCGGACCCGGCCGCGGCTCCGGGGCTGGCAGTCTCACCGCCTACGTCCTCGGCATCACCGAAATTGATCCGCTGCGCTACAGCCTTTCTTTCGAGCGTTTTCTCAATCCCGAGCGCGTCTCATCGCCGGACTTTGATATCGATTTCTGCCCCCGGCGTCGCGCCGAGGTCATCGCCTATGTGCGATCGCGCTATGGCGAAGACCGCGTGGCGCAGGTGATCACGTTTGGCACCTTTGCTCCGCGCGCAGCGTTTCGCGACGCCGCCCGTGCCCTCGGCCTGTCTGCGACCGCGGCCGATCGCTGGGCGCAACAGGTCCCGGAAGACGGGCGTGTATCGCTCGCCGCCCTCTGGAGATTTCGCCGCGACCTGCACCGCCTCGCGGATGAAGACCCAGCGGCGCGCCGTGTTTTTGCACTGGCGCGCGCGCTGGAGGGACTACCGCGCAACACAAGTACTCACGCCGCCGGCGTTGTGATGTCCGCCGTTCCACTCGTCGAACTGACCCCCTTGCAGCGGGACCACGAAGGCCATGTGGTGACGCAGTTTGATATGAAAGCCCTTGCGGATATTGGGCTGATGAAGATGGATTTTCTGGGGCTGCGCACGCTCGGCGTGATGGAAGACGCGGCCGAACAAATCGGCGCCGGTAGCGGAACACGACCGGATTGGGGTGCGGTGCCGCTCGATGATCCGGTGACACTCGACCTGCTCAACCGGGCCGATACGGTTGGTGTGTTTCAACTCGAAAGCGCCGGTATGCGTGACGTATTACGGCGACTGGGCATCTCACGGTTTTCCGATCTGATCGCAGCGATCGCGCTGTATCGCCCCGCTACGATGGCTGTCCTCGACGACTACATCGCGCGCAAGCACGGGCGCGCGCCCGTTGTTTTCGATCATCCAGCCTTGCGAAAACCCCTGGCCGATACCCAGGGCATTTTGCTCTACCAGGAGCAAGTTCAAGAAATCGCTCAGGAGCTCGCCGGATTCACGCCGGCGCAGGGCGACCGGCTCCGCCACGTGATCGCAAACAAGGACACCGACGAAATGTCGGCGCTCTGCGCCGCCTTTATCGAGGGTTGTCGGCGCAGGCGACGCCTGCCGGAAGATCAGAGCCGGGCGCTCTTCGAGCGTATTCGACGCTTCGCCGGCTACGGATTCAACAAAGCGCACAGCGTGGCCTACGCGCTGCTCGCCTTTCGGACCGCCTGGCTGAAGGCGCATTACCCCGCCGAGTTTTTCTGCGCCCTGCTGTCCTCCGAGGAAGCGGACGCAGAACGACGGGCAGAGCTGATCGCCGACGCGGAGCGTCACGGGATCGAAATACTCGAACCGGATCTCAACCGCAGCGGAGTTCACTTTACGCTCGAGAACGGACGTATTCGATGCGGATTGGGCGGCATCAAGTTTGTCGGCGAAGAGGTGGCGCGGGCGCTTGTAGCGGAGCGGGAAGTGAATGGGCCATTTCGTGGGTTGACGGATTTATGTGTGCGCATGACACCGGAACGGCTTCCGCGACGCGCGCTCGAAAGCCTCGTGCGCGCTGGCGCGCTCGATTTCACGGGGCTTAGCCGCCGCCGAATGTTCGATGGGATCCCCTTGGCACTCGCCTTCGCCACCCGCCATCGTGCCGAGTCGCCACCGACTCAAACGCTCCTGCCCGGCATCGGCGACGCGACGGTCCCCGACGATGACCGCCTGCTTCCGCCCGCCGCGCCGTGGCCGGAACATGAGCGGATGGCCGCCGAACGTGAACTGATCGGCTTTCATCGGAGTGGTCATCTGCTCACGGCGCATGAATGGATGTTTTCACTGCTCGGTTTTCATCCGGCGCCGACCGCGGCCATGGCCGGCCGATGCGTTCGCTGCGCCGGCGTGGCGACGGAAGTCGGTGGCGGTCCTGCTTTTCGTCTCCAGACCGCCGAATGCGAGATCGAAGTTTTTCTGGATGACGACGTGCATACCCGTACGGAAGCGGTCCTGCGCGAAGGAGCCGCGATATGGACGGAGGGCCGTGTGATCGCCCAGGCCGATCGCGTGCAGCTACTCGCGGAAAACCTCGGCCCTCTCGATCGGGCGCCCTCGACGCTGGTGCGCAAAATTCTCTTACGGATACCGCCCGCCCGCGAGGATGCCGAGGAAATGAACCGGTTGCGAAACGTGCTATTGAAACACGCTGGCGCCACGCCGGTAGAACTACACGTACGACTACCCTCCGGTGAATGTATTCGCGTTCATGCCGGTGCAGAGTATAGCGTCACTATCTCGAAAACGTTTATGCAAGATATCGAAGCGGTGCTCGGCCCGGATTCCGTCTTCGCCGAAGTCAGTCCATGCGCCAGATGATCTCAAGGGAAGATCGGTCCGGAGGGATGCGCACCTCGGCGATGGTCAGTCGTCCTTCCACGATATCCGCGTCGCCGCTATAGAAACGGCCGTCATCGCCGTCGCGAATGACGAGACGGTGAATCCCCGGCGTCATATCCCAGATGCGATGCCGCCAGGCGCGCACCTGCTCCGGCGCCGCCCGATCGATAAAGACCTCCAGCGAAGTGCCGGTGAGATTATCAACGACGAGGCTTCCCAGACCCGGCGGTGGTTCGTGATCGAACCGCTGGTCTTCGCAGCCGGCTACCAGCGCGAGCATCACCGCCGCGATCAACGTCCGCCTGGTGATGATCGATCTTCGCATATGTCTATCCTCTCACGCCTGCAGCTTACTCTTCGATAGAACGGAAAAAAGCAAAAAGCGCGGCGTGACGTATTTCACTCACGGGTGCCCGATCGCCCCACACCACCTATGGAACAGCCGAATGAACGAAGGCTGTTCGCTCATGACCCGGAGGCGCGCCATCGGTCTTTCCCGTCGACGCACTCCGTGATTCAGACCGACTTTACTTGCTTTTCGCTCGATGTCGGATAGTTTGGCAAATCAAGGCTTCGTTTGTTTTTAGCGCTCCGCGTGTTTGGCGCCGACAGGCTGCCAATCCTGCCGGTGAATCGGGCCATCCCTTCGCCCTACCCTTTCCCGGACTATATTTTACGAATCGACCAGCGTCTCGCCTCACGAAAGCTCGTGAAGATCGAATTCATTATCACGCAAACGAACTTTTTAGTGAACTCGGCAACGCAAGCCGACGTGTCCTTCCGGAAATCGCCGTGGACCCGTTCCGTGCACCGTCGCGTCATTTTTTCTGCGAGGGAGACGAAAGCGTGGCCCTGTATCTGCCGAACCGATGTCGTATTCCACTGTCATCCCATAGCCCGTGAAAGAAAAGCCGGAATGTGACGCGAAAATCTTCCGCTCGGAGGGCATGAAAAAAAACGCAACCCCACTTTAGCGGGCAATCGTACAGATCGTGACGCAATTGTGCAATCTGATTCCAGGTCATCGGGTATCGCGATTGGCGAAGGAGTACGGAGTGGACGACAAGAGCCGTACATTCACGCCGTGGAACCATGGGATGGCGCCATTGTTGGCGTAGGTCAGGCACGCCATCGGGCTGAACGACGTATAGGATGCGCGGCGCATGAACAGGGGGGCGGTGACCATGATCCGTGGGGCTTCACCCCCGAGCTGCAACAACCGGAGCCGAGCCAACAAGACACGGTCTGCCCTCCGGCGGAACTGGTGCCTGCATTCTTCGGTGGATTCTTATGGGACGACCACCGAAAGGCTCTGCGTCGCACCGGAACAGGCCTACTTGCCAAGGTTCGCATGACCACTGCGGGACAGCCATATGTTTGAAAACCCAGAACGCGTGTCATCTTTGACCAAAAACCGAAAAATGACATGACCGTCCTGAAAGGATAATTGCCGGCAAACACGGGTCTTCACTCCCGAAATCCGTCGTCTATGGGATGGCAGTGTCCTCGACGTCATCTTCACATGTTCGTTCCCCTCGGCGCGAGCAAATCGCGCCCTACGTCCGAAGCGTGCAGGGCCTCGCTTGCTGAGGCCGCGATGCCTTGAATGAGCGTGTCAGGACAATATCAGATGATTGGTAATAAGCCGACTCACGGCGTGAATCCACCATGGCGCTGTTTCACTAAAAACGAACGATCTCTGTATAAAGACCCTTGTAATTTCTGGATAAGGTATCTGGCAGAGAAGTGTTCTTGAATGGGAACCTCGGTGTGTGCTTATGTAGATAGTCCGGGATGGGGTTTGCCTTCAAGGGCTGGTGTTCCTGAGGAAGGGCAGATGAACAGGGAAGAACAGGTCGGGCATCTCATCGAACGTGGGGTGCGGGTGATGAATCCGGGTTCCCTCGATGTGGCGCCGGAGGTCGCGCCGGAGCGCATTGCGCCGGGCACGATCCTGCACGCCGGTGTGCGGTTGCGCGGCGCGGGGCTCTCCATCGGACCGGGTTGCGTGATCGGCGAAGAGGGTCTTGCCACCCTGGACAATTGCCGCTTGGAGCGAAACGTCGAACTGAAGAGCGGGTATTTTGCCGAGTCGGTCTTTTTCGCCGGCGCGAATGTCGGGGGGAATGCGCATGTGCGGCCGGGGACGATTCTGGAAGAGGAGGCGAGCGCGGCGCATGCGGTGGGCCTCAAGCAAACAATCCTTTTCCCATTCGTCACCGCTGGCAGTCTGATCAATTTCTGCGATGCGCTGATGGCTGGCGGCACCAGCCGGAAAGATCATAGCGAAATTGGCTCATCCTATGTGCATTTCAATTTCACTCCGCACCAGGACAAGGCCACGCCGTCGTTGATTGGTGATGTGCCGCGGGGCGTCCGATTGGATCAACCGCCGATCTTTCTCGGGGGCCAAGGCGGCCTGGTGGGCCCCGTACGTGTCGAGTATGGCACGGTGATCCCGGCCGGCTATATTGTGCGCCAAGACATCCTCTCACCGGGGCATGTCTATGCGCCTCCACACGCACCGCCGCGCTCGCCGCGTCCTTTCGTGCGCGGTTTGTATCGTTCTTTGCGCCGGCTTGTGACGAACAATTTCATATATCTCGGCAACCTTCACGCGCTACGCCGATGGTATGAGAGGGTGCGTCGGCCAGCAGCGGCGGATTCATGGACGGCGGCTTGCGTCGTCGGTGCCCTCGACGCGCTCGATCTCATCCTTCGGGAGCGCGCGCGACGATTGCGCGAGACGGTCGAACGGGTCTGTGCGGCAATGCGGCGTTCGGCGCGAGAGCTCGAGGCCGCCGGTTGGTCGGCCGCGATTGAGGCGGAGCACCGGCTGTGGCGGGATCATGGCGCGGAGGCGATTGATCGCGCAGAGGCCGGCCCGGACGGAGATGTCGGCGCAGCGGCTTGCGATCGTTTTCTGGCCGCCTGGGAAAAGGCCGACCGGTCGGCCGGTTATATCGCCGCTATCCAGGCGCTGCCATCTGATGTCCGAAATTCCGCGACCGATTGGCTACAGGCGGTGGTGGATGCCGTGTCCGATTTTTCGCCATTCAAAGTCAATCCAGGAGCAACTTCATGAGTGAACGCCTATTCGGCACTGATGGGGTGCGCGGCGTGGCCAATATGCCGCCAATGACGGCGGAGATGGCCCTGGCCATTGGTCGTGCCACGGCCCATGTGTGCAAGCGGCACAATCCACGCGGTCCACACCGCATCGTGATCGGGAAGGATACGCGGCTGAGCGGGTATATGCTCGAGACCGCCCTGACGGCGGGCATTTGTTCGATGGGGGTGGACGTCCTGCTGGTGGGTCCGATGCCGACACCCGGTATCGCCTTCATTACCCGCAGCATGCGGGCCGATGCCGGCCTAGTCATCTCCGCCTCCCACAATCCCTACCAGGACAACGGCATCAAGATTTTTTCGCGCGACGGTTACAAACTCCCGGATGCCGAGGAGGACGAGATTGAAGCCCTCATTCGGTCCAAAGAGCTCGACCGGCACCGACCGACAGCCGACGGCATTGGACGTGCCCGCCGCATTGACGACGCGATGGGCCGTTACATCGTTTTCTGCAAGAACACGGTGCCGGAGGAGGTCTCGCTGGAAGGGCTTAAAGTCGTCCTGGATTGTGCCAACGGAGCCACCTATAAAATCGCGCCGATCATCTTCTGGGAACTCGGCGCCCACGTCACCGCGATTCATTGCGAACCAGACGGAACGAACATCAATGACCGTTGCGGTTCACAGTTTACGCAGGACCTGTCGGCCAAGGTGCGCGAGGTGGGCGCGGACGTCGGGCTGGCGTTTGACGGTGACGGTGACCGGCTGATCGCCGTGGATGAGATCGGCCGGGAGATGACCGGCGATCATTTGCTCTATATTTTCGCGCGGCTGTTGAAACAGGAGGGACGGTTGCGCAACGATCTGGCCATCTCGACCGTGATGAGCAACTTTGGTCTGGGCGTTGCGCTGCGCGATCTCGGCATTCGGCATCGAATGTCCAAAGTCGGTGACCGCTACGTCCTCGAGACGATGCGGCAGGAAAATGCCGTGTTGGGCGGTGAATCATCCGGGCACATTATCTTTCTGGAACACCATACGACCGGTGACGGCATTATTTCGGCGTTGCAACTTCTCGTGGCGCTTCGAAAGTCAGGCTGCAAACTCTCCGAATTGGCTTCTGGGCTGCGAATGTATCCGCAAAAGATGATCAATGTGGATGTGGCGCGAAAGCCGCCGCTCGAAAGCCTTCCAAATGTGACCCGTGCGATTCGTGCTGCGGAAGCCGAACTGGGCGAGCAGGGCCGTGTACTGATCCGCTATTCCGGTACCCAAAACATGTGCCGTGTGATGGTGGAAGGACCGGAAGAGGAAGTCGTGGACCGTCTGACTCGCTACCTGGCGGATGTGGTTCGTGCCGCTACGGCCTGAGGTCTTACGGCCGATGTATCGGCTCGCCAATGGGTTGTTGTTTCGCGGTTCGAAACGGGCCCGAGAGAAAATCCCAGGTGAATCTCCGGTCTATAATAAGACGGCTTTCTTGCACGTTATAGTAAGTGGTTGAAAAAGACGTATTCGACGGAGGAACGGCCATGAAAGCGATAACAACAGTGCGATGGGTGGCCATCGTGGTTCTGTGGGGCGCAACGGCTCTGGCGGAGGGAACCGGCGGATTGCGCCGTCCGGAGGGAGATCGGTTTAAGCGATTGGCGGATGGCGTCAAAGAGCGCCGGGGAATCCTCGATAAGAATGACGCCGTGTCCGAGGCGGGCAAGACCGGAATGGGGCGCCTGGAGCCCGAGGCGGAGGCCCGTCGTGTGCAGATCGAAAAGAAACAGGCCGAACTGGAGGCGCGCCTCGCGGAGCTTGAGAAGGAGCGCGTCCAATGGGAAGCGCGCAAGGCTGACATGGAAAGGAAGAGCGCCGAATTGGAAGCCCGGAAAAGCGAATTGGAACGCCTTCGCGCGGAAGAACAAAAGCGGCTTGAGGAAAAACGGCGGAAAATGGAGGGAAAAGCCGCCGCTTATGTGGATCGACGGCAGGAAAATCAGGAGGTACGAATTCGGCACGGCATCCGCAAGGGATATCTGACGCCCCAGGAAACCGAGGCGCTGCGCGCGCAACAAAAGGCGATCGCCGACCTCGAGTCGTCGCTGACGGGCGATGGCCGTCTGACCCGCACAGAATTGGCATTGCTTCGCGATGCGCTGAACACCGCCAGCCGCATGATCTGGGCCGAGAAACACGATTCGGACGGCGCTCGGATGCCGGTGTATCGGTTGGGCAAGAACGTCTTCGCGCTCGACACATTGACCGCAAAACTGACGAATCCGGACCTCACCCGGGCTGAAGGACGCGCATTGTTGGCGGATTTCCATAGGATTCTCTTGTTGCGCGACCGGCTCGCCAACGAAGACCTTGCAGAGGAGGCCCGCGCGAGCCTCCAGGCGGAATATGAGGCTCTTCTGAGCGCTTATTTCCGCATGGGCTGATGCGGGCCTCGCGTCCCCACATTTGAAGATGACTGCGAGGCGGGGCCGTTTTATCCTGCGCCTCATGCGTAGAAGATTGCTGGCCGCCGGTCTGATCGGATGCGCCGCCCTTAGTGCGGCGGTGGTGTTCTGGCGGTTGGACTTACTCGATCGCATTGAAGGGGTTACCTGGGCCTGGCGGGTGCGCCTGCGAGCCAGACCCGGAATCGCCACTTCGAAAATCAAGATCATTCTGCTCGATCAGGCGAGTCTCGATTGGGCGAGGCGCGAAAGCCACCTCTCCTGGCCCTGGCCCCGTGAGGTCTATGCAGCTATTCTCGATTTTTGCGAGCGCGGCGGCGCGCGCGCCGTGGCCTTCGATGTGATCTTGTCAGAGCCCTCCTATATGGGCGTCGACGATGACGCGCGATTGGCCGCCGCAATCTCACGCACTCGCGGATTTGTCGGCGCCGTTTTTCTAGGTGATCACGATGGAGAAACCGTCGCGTGGCCCGAAGGTGTTTCCGATGGCGGTTGGACGGTGCGCGGCCTCGACGGCTGGCTGGCCTGCGCACCGGCCGAGGCGCTCGCTACCCGCGCCACATTTCCGATTCCGGAAGTGTCCGAAAACGCGCTGTTGTTGGGAAACGTCAGTGAATCGCCCGAGGCGGACGGCATATTCCGGAGGGCTCGGCTCTTTCGTGTCTTCGACGGACGCTGGGTGCCTTCGCTCGCGCTCGCGGTCGAGTTGGCTGCGCGCCGTATGGAGGAATCGGGCGGAAACGAGATCGAGCTTTCCCCCGGTTGGTTACGCGTCGGCCCGCGCCGCGTGCCGATAGACGATCTTGGTCGCGCCTGGCTCCGCTTTCGCGGGCCGTCCGGCACGCACGAGACGTTCTCGGCCGCGGCCGTTATACAGTCGGAAATGCGACTGCGCGAGGGTTCCGACGAGCCCGCGCCCGTCTCGCCTGCCGCCTTCAAAGACGCCTATGTGTTCTTCGGTTTTGGCGCCCCCGGCTTGTTGGATTTGCGCCCCACGCCGGTGAGTCGGGTGTATCCGGGAGTCGAAATCCATGCGACAGCGCTGGACAATCTGCTCTCGGGGGACTTCGTCCGTGAACTACCTTTGGGCGCGGGCGTGGCCGCAACGGCCCTTCTGACCATACTCAGCGCCGCTGCCACGGTCTTTGCGCGGCGGGCCGTGCATGGCGCTGCGGCGTTCGTGCTGGGCCTGGGGTTGCCGTTCGCGCTGGGATTCGCCTTGTATGATGCGGGCTGGGTGTTTCCGGTGGCGCCGGTTTCGATGGGCGTTTTTTTCTCACTGACTTCCGGCTTGATCTACAATTATGCCACGGAAGGTCGACAAAAAGCCTTTTTAAAACAGGCGTTTCGCCATTATCTCAGCCCCGTCGTGATCGAACGGCTGCTCCAGGACCCCTCCCAGCTTCGCCTCGGCGGTGAACGGCGCGAATTGACGATCTTTTTCTCGGATCTGCAGGGGTTCTCCGCCATTTCCGAAAAACTTGATCCGGAATCGCTGACCCGCCTGTTGAACGATTATCTGACGGATATGACCGATATCATCCTTGAAGAGGGCGGCACGCTCGACAAGTATGAAGGGGACGCGATCATCGCTTTTTGGAACGCCCCGCTCGCGCAGCCCGACCACCCCGTGCGCGCCGTGCGCGCCGCCCTTCGGTGCCAGCGGCGTTTGGCTGATCGTCGCGCTGAATTTCGGGAGCGCAGCGGTGTCGACCTTTTCATGCGCGTGGGCCTTCACACCGGCGAGGTGGTCGTCGGCAATATGGGGTCGCGCGAGCGTTTCGACTATACCGTGCTCGGCGATGCGGCCAATCTCGCGTCGCGTCTGGAGGGCGCGAACAAAGCATTTGGCACCTTTATCATGGTATCCGAGACGACCTGGGCGGCGGCATCCCCGCATTTTATCGGGCGGGAACTCGCCCTATTGCGGGTGGTGGGGCGCCGTACACCGGTTCGGGTGTTCGAGCCGACGGACGCAGAGCGGGCGCCGGAGGAATGGGCCGAATTCGGGCGGGGCCGCGAGGCCTACGCCGCCGGCCGATTTGAGGAAGCAGTCCGCATTTTCGAACGCCTGCCGCATGACCCCGTCTCCCGCGCCTATGCCGCCCGATGTCGCGCTTTAGCGGCGAACCCGCCGAAAGAATGGGACGGCGTATGGGCGCTCTCGGAAAAATAGGCGGTGTTTTCGGTTGCCGGTCGGCGGAATAGAATGGAAATTAGCCAACATGAACATTGTTGTGGGTGGTGTGCGGGGCTCGTTTCCAATTTCACAGACGAATTTCATGCGCTATGGCGGCGACACGACGTCGTTTCTCATCGAGGGCGCTGGCGGCGAGCGGGTGCTACTGGATATCGGAACGGGGGCGCGCCGGCTCGGCGCCCGTCTTCAGCGTCGGTCCGCGCATGATGTGCTCGTGCTCCTCACCCATTTTCATCTCGATCACCTGATCGGTTTGCCTGCACTCTCTTTGCTCTATGACGCCCGCGCCCACATTGAATTCGCCGCTCCTCGCCGCGCCGGCCATCAGATCGCGCGTGAATTATCCCGCTTGTTGGAACCGCCGCTGTGGCCGTTGCAACTGGACGGCATGGCCGCCGCACTGCGATTTCGCAATCTTCCGGGCCTCGTATGCCGGCGACCGCTGCGATGGGGCGGTTTGGCCATCCGTTGGGCGCCTGTGCACCATCCCGCGGGTTGCTGGTCCTATCGTCTGGACGAACCGGCAACCGGCGCCTCGATGATCTTCGCAACGGATATCGAATGGCCGATGGCCTCCTCGTCCGCCCGCGCGCAGTGGATAAAATGGGCCACGCAACCCGAGCCGCCCACTGCGCTGTTTTTTGACGGCCAGTACACGCCGGAGGACTATGAACGATTCCGCGGGTGGGGCCACAGCCGATGGACCGACGCGGTCGAGGTCGCACGCGCCGTCGGCGCGAAGTGGCTTTTTGTCATTCATCACGCGCCTGATCGGGATGATGCCGCCATGGCGGCGATCGAACGCCGTCTTCGCGCCGCCTTTCGGGGGGCGCGTGCCGCGCGTCAAGGGCAGATCATACACCTCTGAGCTTGGGGGGGACGGATTACAGAACAGGCCGGCCGGAGGCCGAAATTGGATGGAGGGGGATTGTTCCATTGGATGCCATGCGGACTCACCACGTGAAAAAAGTGCTTTTCACCGAGCGGCAGATCGCCACACGCGTCCGTTTGCTCGTGAAGGCCATCGCCCGGGACTATCCGGAGGATCCCATTGTGATCATCGGCATCCTTCGCGGCAGTTTCATCTTTCTGGCCGATCTGATTCGCGCCTTGCATCGGCGCGGCCGACGCGTGGTAATTGATTTCATGACTCTGGAGAGTTATGGCAGCGGAATCGAATCCAGCGGCCGCGTGCACCTGGTGAAGGGGTTCTCCGCCGATGTCCGGGGGCGGCGCGTGTTGTTGGTGGATGATATTCTCGATACGGGGCGCACCCTAAGCTATGCGCGCGCTTGGTTGGGTCGCCGCGGGGCGGTCGAAGTCCGCATGTGCGCCCTGTTGGATAAGCCCGCGCGCCGCGTATCGTCGGTGAGCGCCGACTACGTTGGTTTTTCCGTGCCGGACGTTTTCGCGGTCGGTTACGGACTCGACTACGCCGGCTGGTATCGGGACCTTCCCTACATCGCCGCAGTCACGTTCACGGACCAAACGGGGGCGGAAACGACGGGAAAAGAATACTGCAGACGGCTCAGTTGTGCGAAAATATGAGACCTGCTGCGCCATTCGGGTTTTAGCGCAGACCGGCAGGCCGCTCCCTCCTTCTGCAGTCTTTGTCAAACCGTCCACTCTCTGGTAATGCCGGGGTGTCCATTTAAGGTCCGTCTTTGACTTTTTTCTTTCCGCGACGGGGTGTCGGATTAACGACTTCCGGCGCTCGCTGCAGCTTCACTGTTCGCTGTTTGGCCATCGAAGTGACACTCCCGACCGGCTGTGGACAGAGAATTTATGCGGGAAGATAATGCGTGGGGCAAAGCGTCGGCCAGAGCCATGTCGTTATGGCATCTGTTTCCAAGCCTTGGAAAGATCCGGCGCCTGTTTTTGCAAGGTTTGGAAAAACTCTTCGCGCCCTTTTCCAAGGCTTGGAAATCCGTTGCTTCCGCTCCGTTTTTCCCTCTGCTCTCGGCCTCCCCCAACGTCACGGTTCACGGGCGGCGCGCTTCGCGCCGTACCGTGCGACCGATGGTTCGACTGATCTTCCGGTTTGCGTTCTTCGGCCAGACCCCCCGACCGAGTTCAACTGCGGATTTCGCGGATGGACACGGATGGGGATGTCCACATTCCCGTCTTCCATGCGCGCAATTCGCGTTATTTGTAGTTTTCCCCATCCGAGTTTATCCGCGTCATCCATGGTCAAATCTTTCTTCGTCGAACAAGATTTTTCTATTGCGAGACGGAAGCCTATCCCTTGCCGAATACGGAATTCGACGACGAGGACTCGAGCATTCTGGCCGGGCACATGCCTGTGGATTATGATAATCGGCGATCAATACGGCATGACCCAAGGCCGTTGTATTCTTGTTCGGGCTTTCCGGCTCCCGCAAGGCCTCTGGATGGAGACGGAACATGAGAGGGCGGAGGCGGGATCCGGGCCGGTATGGTAGGATCGCACGACACAGGTCTTGATTTTCACCGTTAATACGGTAGGTTGTAAAAGCTTCCTGCGGCAAGGATCGAAGGATCTGAACCTGAGGGTGGCGAAAAGCCCATAGCGGATCAAAGGGGCCGGGGCGTCGCGGGAGTGGCGCATCCGGTTTTTTTTGTTTTACGAGAACAACACTCATGACGGAAAGACGCATCGGATTTGTCGGGATTATTATCGAGAACCGGCGACAGACAGCGTCCAAGGTCAACGCTATTCTTTCGGAGTTCGGCGAGCGGATCGTAGCCCGCACAGGCGTACCGTTTGAAAAAGGTCATTGTGGTGTCATCGCGTTAATTGTGGACGTATCTACAGACGAAATCGGTGAATTGACCGGACGGCTCGGGCAGATTCCCGACGTCCACGTCAAATCCGCGCTGAGCCGCAAGTGCGGCACGGCCGCTTTTGAAAAAGAACAAGCATGAAAGTCCTGGACATACCACGCGCCCATCCCTCCGACTGGACTCGTGATCGCATTCGACCGGAGGAAATCGAGAAATACCGCTCCGGCGGGCGAGACTTCATCCATGACGAGGAAATCGAACAACAGATTTCGGACCCCACGCCACCTGATCCCTCACACGTGCGCGATATTATCGCCAAATCGCGGGCCCTACAGACCCTGACCCTCGAAGAACTGGCAGCGCTGATACGCGTGCGCGATCCGGAGCTGTGGGCAGAAATGCGGACCGCCGCCGGCGATATCAAACGAAAGGTGTATGACAATCGAATTGTCACTTTTGCGCCGCTGTATATCTCCAACCGATGTGTCAACAACTGCCTCTATTGCGGCCTGCGCGCCGCCAACGACCACATGCAGCGCCGGACATTGACGATGGACGAGGTGCGTCGGGAATGTGAAACGTTGGCGGGGGTCATCGGCCACAAGCGGCTCATCATCGTTTTCGGCGAGCATCCGGACTCAAACGTGGACTACATGTGCGAGACGATTCGCACGATCTACAGTGTGAAAGTGAAGGCGCGCATTGGCTGGGGCCAGATTCGGCGGGTGAACGTTAACGCCCCGCCGATGCGCCTGGAGGAATTACGCCGGTTAAAAGACGCGGGCATTGGAACCTATCAGGTATTTCAGGAAACCTATCATCACGCCACCTACGCGCGGGTGCATCCTTCCGGATATAAGGCGGATTACTCATGGCGTCTCTACACCATGCATCGGGCGTTGGAGGCGGGGATTGACGATGTAGGCATCGGAGCGCTGTTCGGGCTTTACGATTGGCGCTTTGAGATCATGGGATTGTTGCAACATGCCATCGAATTGGAGGCCGCCACGGGCATCGGTCCCCATACGATCTCCTTTCCACGGCTGGAGCCCGCCGAGAATGCACCGTATGTTCAAGAAACACGACACGCGGTGTCGGACGACGACATGGAGAAAGTCGTCGTGCTTCTGCGCCTCGCAGTGCCATACACCGGCATGATTCTCACGGCGCGCGAGACCGCGGACATGCGGCGACGTCTGCTGCCGTTGGGCGTCACGCAAACGGATGCTTCGTCGCGCATCGGTGTGGGTGCTTACAGAGAAGGAACAGGAGACCAGCGAGCCGATCGCCAGCAATTTCTCCTCGGCGACACCCGTTCGCTCGACGAACTGGTACGGGACTTAGCCCAAACAGGGTACATCACGTCGTTCTGTACCGCGGGTTATCGTTGCGGCCGTACAGGCCAGTGCATAATGGATCTTCTACGCGACGGCATTGAAGGTAAGTTCTGCAAGCTTAATGCCGTGATCACTTTCCGCGAATGGCTCGACGATTTTGCATCGCCGGAGACGAAGGCCGTAGGCGAAATCGTGCTCGAGCGAGAGCTGGAAGAGATTCGATCACGCGCCCCCAAAGGTTTTCCGAAATTCATGGAGTTTTATGAGCGCACCGCCCGCGGAGAACGAGACCTCTATTTCTGACGCGGAACTGCACCGCCTCTCCGCCGCGGTCGAAGCGGTCGCGCCGGTGAGGGCGGTGCCGGCGCGCATCACTGGCGGACGCCGATGGCAATCCCTTCCCCACTCGACCGGCGGCGATCTGCCGATCAGCCCTCCGACGCGAATTCCGATTTCCACTGACGCCGGCCTGGTGATGTATGGATTCCATCAGCTGACTGCGGTTCAACGAGAGCGGGTGTTCGCCGCTCTGGGTCCCCGCTGTGAGGAAATGCGAAATGACGTTGAACAATAAAAAGAGGCTGGCAGGCGGATTGAATGGATGGCGTTTTCAACGGGTCGGCGGTGTCCTGCAGCCGGTGATCGAACGCGGAGCGGATATCGCTCGACTCGAATCCCTGGACCAGAAGTATTGGATGGCCCTTTCCATGCCGGTTGCCGGCGTGGAGTATGATGCGCGGACCGCCGAATTCATCGACACGGATCACGACGGTCACATTCGTCCTCCCGAAATCCTGGCCGCTGTCCGATGGCTCTGTGACTCGCTGAATGATCCGGAGCTTCTCGTGACAGCGGGCGAAGATGTTCCGCTCGCGGCGATTCGCGATTCCGCGTTGCAATCTTCCGCTCGACAAATCCTGAAAAGCCTGGGCAAAGAATCAGCCGATCACATCTCGCTCTCCGATGTCGCTGATCGTCGGCGCGTCTTGAACGCGGCCCGGTACAACGGTGACGGCGTCCTGCCCCCGGAATCGGCGGGCGACGATGAACTGCGCCGCGCCATTTTGGAGATCATGGATGTCCTTGGTTCCGTTGAGGATCGCGGCGGCAAACCCGGAATCAATCGCGAGAAAATCGAGCGTTTTTTCCGAGAAGCCGAGGCGTTGATCGCTTGGGCGGACCGCTCGACAGCGGATGCGCGCATCGCACCTCTTGGCCCTGAGCGAACTGCGGCAGCAGCCGCTGCTGTGTGCCGTCTCCGCGAAAAAGTGGAAGATTATTTTGCCCGCTGCCGTCTGATCGCGTTTGACCCCGCGGCCGTAACGGCCGTACATCGTTCGGAGTCGGATTATCGCGCGGTCGCAACGGAGATGATCGGCGCCGCGAGCGAAACAATCGCCGCTTTCCCCATGGCCATCGCCGCTGCGGCGCGCCCTTTGCCGCTGACTGAAACCTCCGTCAATCCGGCCTGGGCGGCGGCGATCCATGATTTGAGAACCGCAGCGGTGGAACCGCTGCTCGGCGGCGAGCGCATGGAGCTGTCGGAGGCCGATTGGCGCACTCTGCTCGATCGGCTCTCTGCCTGGGAAAAATGGACCGCCGAAAAGCCCCTCACGGCCGTCGAATCATTGGGCCTTGTGCGTCTGAAGGAAATGTCGGCAGGGCATCTGCAAGCGCGCCTGA
Source organism: uncultured bacterium (assembly GCA_938005705.1). Lineage (GTDB taxonomy): Bacteria > Verrucomicrobiota > Kiritimatiellia > PWTM01 > PWTM01 > CALLML01. The sequence continues at coordinate 52,122 of CALLML010000048.1, read as the reverse complement.
TCGAGGAGATCGAGCGGGACTTAAAACCGGCTTCGGAATTCGAACGCCTGAGCGATGTGGAAAAGCTGGTGCGATTTCGCCGACACCTATTCACGCTGTTGTGTAATTCGGTCAATTTTCGCGCCTTCTATCGGCGCGAGACCGAAGTCCTCTTTCAGGCAGGGACGCTCTATCTGGATGGTCGGGCCTGCCGTCTTTGCATCGAAGTCACGGATCCGGCCAAACATGCGGCGTTGGCGACCTTCTCCGGTGCTTTCCTCGTCTATTGCGACCTGACGCGCGCGGGCAGCACAAAAAAGAGCATCGTGGCCGTTATCACCGACGGCGATGCCGACAACATCCTGGCTGGGCGCAACGGTGTATTTTACGATCGTCGAGGACTGGATTGGGACGCGACGGTGACCAAAGTCGTGTCCAACCCTATCAGCATCCGGGAAGCCTTTTGGTCCCCCTATAAAAAACTCGTTCGCATGATCGAGGAGCAGTTCGCCCGACGCGCGCAGGCGGCCGACACGACCGTGACAGCGCGTCTGGGGGACACGGCGACCCAGGTCGTCTCCACCGTTCCCGCGAAGACGTCCCTGCCGTCCCGGCCAGAGAAAATTGACCTGGGCACTATTGCGCTGATCGGCACGGCCATCGGCGGCATCAGCGCGCTGATCGGTGGTCTGCTGCAAGCTTTGTTCGGTCTGGGGTGGTGGCTGCCGGTCGGACTTGCGGGTATTCTGTTACTGATTTCCGGTCCCTCCATGTTCCTGGCGGCATTGAAGCTGCGGCGGCGCAATCTCGGTCCGATTTTGGATGCAAACGGGTGGGCCATCAATACGCAAGCTCGGCTCAATATTCGCATGGGCACCGCGCTGACAGAGCTGGCCGTTCCGCCCCTAAACGCCATCGTCCCGGTCAAGGATCCCTTTGCGGATAAGAAGCGCACGCGGATGTTCTTTTGGGTGGCCCTGCTGGCGGCCTTTGTGTTTCTGCTGCTCTATCGGTCGGGACGTCTTGGCGGCTGGCTCCCGTTTTTTGTGCGGTCCTGACCGTTTCGCCATCGACTTCAACGCCTTGCCTTGTGAGAGCAAAGGCGGATCCTGCATTGGCGATCAAAACTCGCGGCGCCGCAAAGAAACCGCGCCGAACCATACCGAAGCGGTGGAGGCCGCTCCGCACACGAATGCGAGCGCCGCAAGGGCGAATGCGCGATAACGCAAGAAAAGTCCGTCGGCCATTGCCAACCGATGTCGGAGATGGAAAAGCGCCCCAAACGTCACTGTCACCGCGAGCATCAGGCCCAGGTTGAGAATCAGATTCAGCGTACCTCCAAAACCCGACACGATGGCCGCCGGATTTCTCTCGCGGGTATCCAGAAATACCGCGCCTAAACCCACGGACAGACAGGCGGCTGAACCTCCCAGCAAGCACGCAACCGCCACTGCCGTTTGACTCGTGACCGCGCCAGCGCCGAGCATGCGGACCGACAACGCCGTCAGACCGGCCGATATGGCTGAAAGGCCGAAAATGGAAACCGCCAGCTTGACCGCATAGGCGCGCAGAAGGCCGCCGGGCGAAAGGCCGAGAATCCAGATCGCATGGCCTTCGAGACTCAACTGGGGATACAAAAATCGCGATGCGAAGGAACATGCGACAGCCGCAACGCTAAAGACATTGAGAAACGCGATCAAGTCGCGCCAGGTCGCATCCAGTTCGTCGTATCGAAACGTGCGGAGGTTCAGAAAGTACAGGGCCAACAGCGCGAAGAAGAAAAGCCCCTGCGACCATTGCACGGGGTCCCGCAGAAAAATTCTTATATCTTTGAGGGCGAGAGCTATCCAGTCGGAAGCGAAGAGCGGCCATGCCCATACACTCCGTCGGCGCCTCCGCACGCTTTTCTGACGCGACACGCGAACGCCCGTGGCATCCGCCACGCGCAACCATGCTTCGGGGAGTTTTTTTTGCCCCGCCGCCTCGATCGCCAGCGCCAGCATTGCTGTATTGGCGACGAGCAGCGCCCAGTAAAAAGCGGAGCGGCCCCATGCCCCCCGCGCCGCTGCCAGGACGCCCTCTGCCAGCCATGCGCTAGGCCAGATAGGATGTGCCGAGATGCGCAGCCCCGGCGCGATACGCTGAAGGAACAAGCCTATTTCGCCGCCCCATTCGCCCGGAGTCGGCCGGGCGCGCCATAGGACCGCCAAGGCAAGACCGATCCCGACCATCGGCAGCACGCGCAGCGCCCGCCCGCGGGGTGCCCAACGCGCCACAAATATACAACTCAACAAGCCCAGACCGGAACACAGCATCACGAAAGGGACTGAATAGGCCAGCATCGCCATCGAGAAAAGCACCATGTAGCCCTCGTGACGCCCATAGGCCGCCGCGAAAGGCAGGACGATGAAGAAATAGGCCCATGCGCTTAAAAACGAGGTCTCAAGCCATTTATAAAGCGCGATCACCGGTGGAGCCGCGGGACTCGCACGCAACCATTCTGTTTCCTCCGAGCGGAAAATGGTTGAAAAAGCCGTGACAAAGGCTGACAGCGTCATCATCGCCCCAATACCGAGGAAAAACAGGGAAAACATCGGACGAACCAGCATCAGTCCAACGCCGCCGAGGGTCGTGAGGAAACGGAATCCCGAAAGAAAAGTCCAAAAGAGCCCCAGCGGCAACAACACAGCAAAGGCGCCTACAAAAATCACCTCCAAACGAGAGTGTTCCCGTAGCCGAGCGGCATGCGTGATGGCGCGCCATCGCGCGCGCAAGAGCCAAAGGGGGCCCGGCGGCGCGTCCGACTGTTTCAATTCACGGATTGGTTCGGCGGAGAGGGACATGGGTTCCCTTCGGTAAGATCGAGAAAAACATCTTCCAATCGCTGCTTCGAAGACCCGCCCCGCAATTCGGACAGGGTGCCGCTGGCGATCAGCCGGCCGCGCTGAAGAATCCCGACGCGATCCACGAGGTCCTCGATGAGTGCGAGAATGTGCGTTGTGAGAAAAACGGCAGCGCCGCCGCGGGCGCGTTCGCGCAGGAGGCCCTTGATCAATCGAATGCCGCGCGGGTCCAGACCAATAAACGGCTCATCCACAAAGTAAACTTCCGGGTCCCGCGCAAAGGTCGTGGCGTAGATCAGCCGCTGCCTCATGCCGTGCGAGAAGTCCTTGATCAACACGTCGGCGGCATCGGTCAGATCGAAATGGGCGAATGCCTGTTCCCGTGCCGCCTCGATGCGGCGCGGCGGCGTGCCGTAGAGTCGGCCGGTGAACTCGAAGAATTCGGCCGCGGTGAGCCGGTCATACAAAAAGGGAGTGTCGGGAATATAGGCGATGCGACGCCGCACATCCGGCCCGCCGAGAAGAGGATCGGCCCCGCCGATGAACAACTGTCCAGCGGTGGGACGGAGCAGGCCGCACAGCATCTTGATAGTCGTTGTTTTCCCCGCGCCGTTCGGACCGAGAAAACCAAAAATTTCGCCCCTTGCAATCCTCATCGTCAATCCATCCACGGCCCGTGTTTTTCCGAAGACCTTCGTGACGTTTTGCAATTCAATCATGGCTTGCATCCATAAACTCCGCGCGTAGTCGCCCCACGAGCCCGATCAGGGCCATCGGTCCCTCCATTTCGCCTTCTGCGAGCGCGATGTGGGCTGCGCCGACTCGACGAAGGCCGAGCGTCGGGTCCATTTCGATCCAGCCGCCGACATAGACGGCCGGCCAAGCGTGATAGTAGAGGGCGTCTTCGTGCGGCACGAGACCAACAAGAATACGAGCAGGCAATCCGCGCGCCCGCGCCAAAGCCACGAACAGGTAGGTGTGCTCGTTGCAATCTCCCGACCGCTCCCGCAGTACGTCCAATGCCGACGGCAAACTGATGGCAGGGTTTTTCCGGATATGGGCATGGACCCAGTGATGAATCGCTTCCGCGATGGTCAACGGGTCCGTTTCGTTCGGAGCGATCGCTCGCGCCTGACGCCGGATCTCTGGATGGTCATGGGGGACGAACATCGTCGTCTCAAGCCCACGAGCCCGCTCATCATCGCTCAATGGTTCAGTATGTTCCACACGCTCGGGCGCCGCGACAATGTGCAACGTAATGGCTTCCGGCTCACGACGAAGCACCGTTTGCCGCGGCAAGACGGGCCATCCGCGCTGAAGGGTCGGCGCACCGGACAGACGGATGACCAGCGAGGGGCTATTCAGAGCCGGAACGGAGCCAGCCACAATGGGCACGGCCGCCGCATCCAGGACTTCAACCCCTGTGCGGTTTGCCCGTACCGTTTCCAGGGCGGAACGCGCCGAAGCGGACTCCAACGTCCACCCGAACGGCGTTTCCTGACGCCATATGCGCCCTTCCGGCGACACCCAAGCCCGCATGGTCATGCCGCGATACTCGATCCCGACGACCAGCGCCTCCTGCACGGCCCCGTCCAGTTCGATGGGCTCCCGGCCGATCGCACGCACCGTTAGGATGGTGGTGGAAAGCGCCACCGGATCAAAGACGTGCACCCGAATGTCACGTCCGTGCGCCAGATGGGCCAGTTGCATTTCTGCCAGGGAGGAATAGAGAACCGCGTCATCCGGAATCTCTACGGAGAATGTGCGCCGTAAGGCGGCGGTTTCCATCACCATATCGAAGAGGCGTCCGGTACGCCGCTGTCCGGAGATCTGAAAACGATACAGGTCGCTCTCCAGTCGAAAGGAGAACTGCCGCAGGCGCTGGTCGGCGTCGAGATGCGCGTCGGAGGAGAGGGTCACGGATCTCGGCTGTCCGAGAACGGATAGCGACAACCGCATGCGGTTCTGCAGCATCAATTCGTCGCGGCCTCCCACGGTGCGCAGGTCGATGCGTGTATGGCTATACCCAATAGGCTGATCTTGGACAAGAATGCGCATCCACTGATCCGTGATGGCGGGAACGCCGCCCAACCAGGCGCGGTAGCCGGCCGAACGCAAGCGGAAAAAATCAGGAAACACCTCGCCGATCAGCAAACGCGCCATCAAGGCGGCCCAGAGGACTACCACTGCGCCACGAAGCATCAGGCGCCGACGCTGGACCCAGCCACAGGACATAGACGCAATGTACGGAAGGCGGACGCAATGCGCAAGATTCGGAGCCGCTCAAATCGGCAGGTCGTCCCTTCGGGTCACGCGCAGGACTTCCTCGACTGTGGTGATGCCTTCCAACACTCGGCTCCACCCGTCTCGACGGAGCGTGATCATGCCATTTTTGATGGCCTGCGATTTGATTTCATTCGACGGACGTTGGTGCGTGACCATGGCGCGAATGGCGTCGTTCATCAGCATGATTTCCAATAACGCGATGCGACCGCGATATCCGGTGAAATTGCATTCCGGACAGCCGCGGCCTCGGAAGAAGCGTCCGCCGGCTGAGCGGTCCGGCCATGCACGAGCGACTTCCTCCAGAATGACATCCTCCGGCGTATATTCCTCTTGGCAGGACCGGCATATACGGCGTACGAGGCGCTGGGCGACCACGCCCTCCAGGCAGGACGACACCAGGAACGGCTCGACGCCCATGTCCACGAGGCGCATGACGGAGCCGGGCGCATCGTTGGTATGCAGCGTGCTGAATACGAGGTGGCCGGTCAATGAAGCGCGCACGGCGATGTCGGCGGTTTCCGAGTCGCGGATTTCGCCGATCAGAATGATGTCGGGATCATGCCGGAGAATTGATCGGAGGATATTGGCGAACGTCAGGCCGATCTGGGCATGTACCTGGATTTGGTTGATACCCTGCATCTGGTATTCGATGGGGTCTTCGACCGTGATAATTTTCACGTCAGGTTTATTCAGTCGCGAGAGCACCGCGTACAAGGTAGTGGTCTTTCCGCTGCCGGTGGGACCCGTCAACAGCACGACTCCGTGGGGCAATGAGGAAAGATACTCGATCTGCGGAAGTTGTTCGCGAGTGAGACCGAGATGCTCCAAGTCCATGAACATGGACTTGCGATTCAAAATGCGGAGATTGACGGTCTCGCCGTATCGCGTCGGCAGAATGGACACGCGCAAGTCGAATTCCTCAGCGCCGCTACGCACCTTGATACGGCCGTCATGCGGCTTGCGCCGCTCGGCGATATTCATATCGGCCATGATTTTGATGCACGAGACAACGGCGCGACGAACGCGTTTGACGTTGGCGGGGATGGGAATGGTCTGCAAGATTCCGTCGATGCGATAGCGAAGCCGTAGGTCGTTTTCAAAAGGCTCAATATGGATGTCGGTGGCTTCCATGCGAATGGCTTCATGAATGATCTGGTTCACGAAGCGGATGATGCCGGCATCGGTTTCGGGTGCGGCGACATCGGGGCTGACCGACTCTTCCTCGATCTCTTTCAATTCGCCCATTGCATCGATGGTCTCAATACCCAGTCCATAAAAATGCTTGATCGTGCGGGCGATATCCTGCCGTGTGCAGAGCACCCAATCGACGGCCAGGTTCAGCACCATCCGCAGGCTGTCCACCGTGGTTACAGCGGGCACTTCGGACACTGCTAACCGGATCACGCCTCCCCGAAGCTCCAGCGGCATAACCTGATAGCGCAATGCCACGCGCGCCGGCACACGGGCCACGGCCGCGGGATCGACGCGAAAATCGGCGATATGGCCAAACGGAATACCGCTGAGGGTTGACAGTAGCGGCAGCACCTCGGATTCTGGCGCCAATCCGCTCTCCACCACCAGGCGCGACAAAGGTTCACCCAATAACGCGGCGCGTGACGCCAGGTCATCCAATTGCGCCCGCGTCAATAAGCCACGTTCGACAAGCAACGTTCCCAGCTCAAGCATGAGCTGGTCCGAATGCCATCGCAGCCCCGGCCGGGGCGCGGGGGAAGCGGCGTCAATATCCATGCGGCCGTTCCTCAAACTCGTACGGCTCGCCGAGTTTCAGGATGACGATTTCGCCCTCTGGCGGCCGGAGCAAAAGTTCCAACATGCGGATATCCTGCACGCGCATGCCGAAGAGCGTTTCTCCGACGTGGTAGAAGGATCGCCGGCGATGTTTCGAATCCTCTATCAGCGCACTCGTTTCAGCCGCGCTGTTTTGGAACAGCCCGCGATAGGTCAGGCGGATCATCTCACGTTTGGGAGGTGGTGGCGGCGGAGGAGGTGCGGGAGGGCGAGGCGGCAGAGGTTCCGAATTCGGCGGCGGTCGGGAAGGGCGGATAATTGGCGGTCGCTCCGGCCGAGGATTCAGAAAGGGGTTGCCGGAGGAGACGCGCGGTTCGGCCACCGCATCGAGAAAGGCCAGGAGCCCCAGAGATTCATCGGTCTGGGAACGCGGGCGTACGGAAGACGGAGAAATCTCTACGCGTGCTGGACGCGTTTCCCGCCAAATGAGCCATGCGATCTGCAATCCGAGCGCGATAAGGCCTGCCGTGAAAACGGCGAGCGCGTTTGCCCGCATCAGCCATTTACGTACAGAGTCCATACACGCCTATCAGTCTTTCGCCGTACCTCGCCCCTATTTAATGTCCCAAGGGTTTGGTGTACAAGATTCTTTCTTCGAATCCCCCCGCCAGTTCCTCGATGCTTTTGGGGAAAATCAAGGCGCTCATCACGGACGTCACGCGTAAAGTCGAGGGCGCTCCTTTCGGCACCCCATCCACCCGCAGATGTCGGAGGGCGAAACCGCGGCCCGGCTGCACCGTTGCGCGGAGCCATTCTCGTAGTTTGCCGATATCGCCCTCAAAGAGGATGCGCACCGGATACTCCTCCAGAAACACGCCTTCCGCGCCCGGGGCCGGATGGCGAATGGGGGGCAACGGCTCCAGGCGGTGAACCGCGCCAACCTGCAAATCCAATGCCAGGTCGGTCAACTTTTCCAATGCGCGAAGTTGATAAAGGAGTTTTCGGGCGTCCTCGCCGCTGGGTACAGTCTCTTCCATACCCAACGTGGGAGGCAATTGGATGCCCAGCGACCGGGCTTTGCGAGTCATCCGAAAGCGAGCCTCATACAACGCCACCTTGAAGTCAATATGCCCGACCCGGAGGTCACCCTCCTCCTCCACCGATTCCATTAACGCCAGCCGCCGCACGGTTTGGCGCCACTCCTCGAACCAGCGATGCCCACGCTCAACCTCCTCCCGCTGGCGTTCGCGCAGGACTTCCTCGCCCATGAGAAAATTCTTCTCGGCCAGTTGTTCCCTCATGGAGCGTATTTCCCGCTCCAATGCCCGTCGTTTCAGATTCAACGGGCCCAACACGACAATCCAGAGCACGACGATAGCCACGCCGGTCGAAGCGAGAATCGCCGCCACCTGATGTCGTTCGCTCCATGTATGCGCCGCCAGACTCAGCTTCATCGCTCTCGAAGCCTCACATCAATCACGAAGCGTCGCGCCCCGACGGTTCCCTCGCGCTCCGACGTTTCATCTGCCACAACTTCATCGTCGCTGAGCAGATCGGCTGAGGCAACAAACGGTGCCGTCGCCAAACCCTCGATCAGGCGCTTGACGGTCGTCAGATTGCCTCGCCGCGTATATCCTTCGATCAACACCCGGTCGAAGGGAGGCTCGGGAGGTTGGCTGCGGTTCACCGGTTCTCCCGTGGCAGCGGGAAAAGGGGACTTCGGCGCCGAACTCTTTTCAAAATACGACCCGGCGTCGGCCACCATGGTGATCCAATCATCCGCATCCTTGGATGCCTGAATGGCCTCCAATAAATCCCTCATTTGGGGCGCACCGGCCATCAGGGTTCGAACAGTCCCCGCCATTTGACGCACTCGTTCATTCCGCGTGCGCGCGTGTTCAATGCCGGCCGCCAGTCGTTGACGGTTCAATAGGCTGACTTTCTGTGCGTTCAACAAGTTGGATTTCCGGCGAAAATCGCGATATCCACCGACAAGGCCAGTGAGAAAGATCAGCCCTGCAACGGCGGCGGAAGCTGCCCAGACCGGTTTCTGACGTCGAAATTCGCGCTCGACGCGCAACCGCTCCGGCAACAGGCTGATCGCACACCGACCCGCTCCCGCGGCTGCCAGCGCCAACCCGCACGCCGTGGCCCACTCTCCCTCCTCTTCGAGGCCTCCGCCCAGACCCAGCTCAACTCTTTCCATGAGGGAGAGGCGGAGCGCCTCGGCCACATAAGACCGAAATCCCCCTAGCCGCGCTCCGCCACCGGCCATCCAGAGGCGTGCCGGGCGCGCTGTCGGATCGGTGAACAAATTCCCGTATATGGAGAGACACGCACGTAATTCGTTGAGCCAGACCTCCGCGGCCTGACGCAGTGCCGCGTGTTCCGGCCCTTCGCCCACCAGACTGCCTTCCGTCTCCTTTCGGCTTTCCGCCTGTGCCAAGCCGATTTTACACTGCCGACCCAGCGCGTCCGTAAAATGACGCCCGCCGACCGCGAAGGATCGCACAAAGAACAGACCGGATGCGGATCCCACGACCACGTCCGTTCCTCCGGCTCCAATGCCGATCAACAGGGCTGGCCGATCGTCCAGCGCCGGTGCCGCTGCGTTGTAAAGGGCCACGGCGGACGGCACCATCTCCGCCACTCGCAACCCTAGTTCCCGTGCGCGGCGCAGGGTCTCATCCACTGCCTCGGCGCGAGCCATCGTCAGCAGCAAACGCCGTTCGTTCGGCGCCAATGAAAATGGCGCATACGCGTAGCGCATGGAATCCGAGACCATCTCGTTGTATTTCAGCACCTCGACGGCGGCAGCCTGAGCATCGGTTCGAGGGTCGTCCGGCGGTAGCAACAAAGGCTGAAACAGCGTTTGCGGACCCGGCAACGCAATGGCGCACGCCGCCTCCTTCAAATTCTTTTGTCCGATCCAGAGATTCAACGCCTCGTGTGCGCCCATGCCGTCGAACGGCATGCGCAGCGCTTCGCGCTTCTCTACCTGCGGCCCCCCCGTGCCGGTCTTGACCCATACCGCACGAACGGCATAACGCCCCAGGTCAAGGCCGACGATGGTTTCGGTGGGGGAGAAGCGCAACATGGGAGGATTATGGAACCGGCTCAGCTTCGGTTGGGGTCGGTGCGGCCAGCGGAACGAGGCTTTCCCCACGATTGGAAACGAGAGTGGCCGTGACGAAGATCAGGAGATTCTTTCGATCCTCGTCCGTTGCCTCATAGATGAACAGTTTACCGAATATCGGAATGCGGGAAAGGATCGGTACTCCCTTGCGCTGCCGAGATTCTGTGGAGGAAATCAGGCCGCCCATCACGACCGTTTCGCTGCTGCGCACGCGGACTTGCGTCTCGATACGGCTGCGGCGAAAGATGGGCACCTTGATGACGGAAAGCGGGGCGTTAGTGGGGTTGATGCCGGGATCCATGCCGGGCGCCTGATTGGCGGCGGTCGTGTAATATTCGTATCGGACGAACTCGCTGATTTCGGGCCGAAGCGTCAGCAAAATATCTTCCAGGTCCGCCCCGACGCTGGGCGTGACTTCCAGCTCGATACCGAGTTCTTCCAGCGTGGGCCTACCCACAGGCACGAGCACGGTTTGATAGGTCGTGCTGCCGGCATCCGAGACCGATGCGGGAACGGACTGGACGTCGTACTCCTCGAAAAAGCGAAAGTCCTCGCCGATGCGGATCGTGGCCTGCTGATTGTTCAATGTGGTCACTTTCGGCACAGAAAGCGTGCGCGACTTTCCACTCACTTCCAGGGCGTGCATTACGGCTCGGAACATCGGTTCGGTCAACAGGCCCTGATAGGTGAAATTCAATCCAATGGCCTGATTGGGCATACCACCGAATCCCAGTGTGGCGCCTTCGTTGATCCGCGTTCGTGGGCCACGGGTGCGCCCCGAGCGCTTTTCGGAAACCACAATAGGGCTGTCCAACACCCAGTTTACGCCCAATTCCGCCAGGTCATTGACTCCCACCGCCACGAACCGCGCTTCGATCAGCACCTGCGGCGGAGCGACATCGAGTGCCTCGATGAGGTCTTCGATCCGTTCCAAGTGGGCGCGGGTGTTTCTCGCTATCAATGTGTGGGATCGGGGGTCGAACATCAATGCCGAGCCCTCCGGCTGGGGAACAAAAGTTTCGATGGCCTGGGTGATGGACAGCGCCCCGTTTTCGCCGGCGAGCTCCTCCGCACGCCGCCCCTTGCGAAGGCGGTAAATCCTCATGTCCATCGGCGCTCCTACCGCATTGTCGGGAGCCGGAGTGACCCAGATGAGATTCTCGCCCACATAGAATGTCACGCCCAGATTACGGGAAATGAAATCGAGAATCTCTCGCAAGGGGACTTTTTCGGCATGAATCGTCAGAGCCTGGTCGCTTGTGTTGGCGTCGGCAATGATATTGATATTCTCGCGCTTGCCGATTTCTAGAATGAACTCGTTGAGACCGGCGTTGTCGAGATGGACCGTGACGAGGCGGTCTAGCGCCTCCTGCATGGGGCCGCGCGGCGTGCGCAGGCTTCCCGCATCTCCGTGGACGAAGCGGCGGAGCCGATAGGTGTCGGGAATGGCGGATGATTCACTTATATCCACCGCCGCCGCACGCTCCTTTTGCGCCAGCCGGGCCACCGCCACCCGCTCGCGTTCCCGCAACACGGCGCTCAACACCTCGTTTTGTAACTCAGCCAGACCGGGTTGGTTCGGATCGCGGCGGCTCAAATCAATACACTCCGCTAATGCGTCTTCCAGCCTGCCCTTCTCCACTAGTTGCCGCACTTGATCAAAAGCAGGCGCCTGACGTGACACCTGGAAATCTGTCTTCGGCGAGGTAGTCCTGCAGCCGCCCAGCAGCGTCGCCATCACGGCCACGCCGACGACCCTCCGTGTTGTGGCTTTCCAAGCACCGATGAGTCTCATGAACACGCTCCTTCCTCGTGACCATTTCCGACGCGCTGACGGCGCCTCCGCACCGCGCGGGACGACACCTGGCCCGGCGCTCACGGCGGGCCGAAGTTGTACTCCCAGAAAAGCGGCGCTTCAAATACGTTGCCCGCGTAGGCCACGTTGAGGGTCCAAGCCTGTAAACCTTCCGGCGTGTGTACTTTCTTGAACGCATGGTGCTGAAAACAGCGGATCATCGGGAACATGCTCTCCCCATAGGGTTGATGCTTGTTCCACTCGTCCCCGTTCTGCATGTGGTACATTTTCACTTCCGCCCAGCTCGCCACACCATCGGCGTTACGGTCCACATCCGCTAGCGAAGTGCCCAGGTACGACGACCAATTCCAGCTGCAGGGCGCCGCGCTGAATTCGTACATGTAGCTGCAACGCCGGATGTCAGGGTTGCGGCCGTAGGCGGTAGGGCCCGACGGATTGAACTCGGTGTCATCGGTTTCGTCAAAGTCATTTTCGAACACCCCATTCGGTCGGCTGCCCTCGCGGCCCCGAGACCGATCCGTGCGACAGATATACGAACTAGGGGCGGTCATGTAACTGGGATACAGATTGGAAAGCCAGGGCGGCGTGGGAATGGGATCGTTGGATCGGTCGTTCCGATATACCATGATCGCCACACTGAACTGGCGCAGATTGCTCGCGCAGTCCGCTTGGCGAGCCTGTTCCAATGCCCGACCGATTAACGGAATTGCGATGACCATCAGCAACGCAATGATGCCGATGACCACCATCAGCTCGATCAGCGTAAAGGCCGGCCGCCTCTTTGCCGGTTCCTTTTTAAACGCCTCACGTTCGCGGCCGGGGCGCAACCGCTTGTGGGCTTCATGCATGCGCGCCACCACTCTCTTTTTCCGAAATATATTGCCCTTCCTACGTCCTGATTATAGAACGGCCGAGTCGTACAATTCATTCATCTGTTCACCATAGCAACATGCTTATGCTTTCACGGAAAAAGCGCAATGGCAAAATATCGGTGTTTCGCATCGCCATGTTGGTCGGCTTCTTTCTGATTTTTGACGCTCGTTCCGATGTGATGGAGGCCCAACCCTCGTGGCGCCGGCCTGACTGCCCCCGGCGTGCTGTTTTCGAGGTGCCGCCTAACACGGGTTCTACATTGCTTTTGGAGTTGCCACGGGATTTCTCGCGCGATGACCCGGCACGGGCCGCCATTGGACCGCTCGGGCGGACACTTGGTGTTAGCAAGATGATCGACGATGGTACGCGCGCTTGGTTCCTCGTTCAGCGGGACACGTCGAACACAAACGCGCCCTATGCCGTGTATTTTGGCCAAGGAAGCGACTCGCTCGCCGCCTCGCCCCCGCGCGACCTCAATCCCGTCCGCCTCGAAGTATATCGCCCAACAGGGGGAAATGCCCCGAACACCTGGCCCCGCATGCATTATATGCTCCACCACGCCTCTCTGCTCGAACGCCCCCTCCCTATGCCATCGCTCGACGCCGTCGGAAAAATCTTTCGCAGCGGTCGTTGGGTCTCTCCGGAACAACCGGAAGCCCGACGAAACCCCCCGCTGTTGCTCTGCCGGTCGAGCGTATGGGCGATTTTCTCCCAAGAGGAAAAGGTGCGGTTCGCGCTCGGTTCCAACAGCGCGGCATTTCTTCTGGTGGATGGGCGCGTTGTCGCCGAAGAACCTTACGGCACATCTTCGAACGAATGGAGCATCGGCGACGCCATCCTCATTCCTGCCGGCGTCCGTCTTATCGAGCTGATCCTGGCCACGCGCGGTCCACCCGATGTGCGAGTGGGATGGCTCCGATCCGATATGTCCGATCCGGAGCCGTTTCCCCCCGGTCTCCTGGTCTCGGCTACGCTTGTGCGCGGCGCCCGACTGGAACGAATAGACCAGGTGCTGACGGCTGATTTCGCCTTCACTCGCGAAACTGCCTACGGTTTTCGCAGGCACCCCGCCGTCTTCGTTCCCGTCCGATTCCACAACCGGAGCGTCAGCCGCAGCGCTCGAATTTCAGCTACTCATTGGCAATTCGATGACGGACGTTTCAAGGAGGGCGACGTGGTTCGCCATATATTCACAGGTGAGGGCGTTCGGCGCACCCGGCTTGAAGTACGCGACGAACTCGGATTCACGGATGCTGTAGAGCGCGAACTAGACCTTTCGAATCTCGTCCCAACGTTATACGCTCTTCACGCCGAGCTCGAGGGATTGCCTGCGGCCGCCTTTTCACGCGATCGCTTCAACCCCCGCCTCGTTGTGCGCGGCGGGGGACCGCCAGATGCTGTGTTCGAGACAGAGTGGATTTTGGAACAACGCGACGGCACCCGCCTGTCCGGTACCTCGACCATACGCACGGAACAGCTGCCGTTGCAGATTCACACCGGCTCCTTCGATGCCGCCAAGGTGGAATGTCTACGCTGGCGAGTTCGACACGAAGGTACAGAGCTTTTTGCCGAAACCATCCGTTTCGGACCGGCCTCCACCGTTGCCCTGCGGGTGGAGGCGGATGCGATTCGGGAAGCCGGAGGCCAACGCCATGTATTCATCGCCGAAGAGCGACCGCGCTCCCCCCCATTCCCTCGACTGACGCTCGATGACATATTCGGTCAGCTGGTCTGCGTGGATGACACACTTGCCCCTTATGGTTCGCCCCGGAGCGAGCAAAAATGGGAATGGCACCGGAGATTGGCCCGGCTGCTCGATGGCCCGGATCGCCCGGAGGTCCGTTTGCTCCACCCGCCCCGGAGCGATCATTTTCCGGAGGCTTGGGCGCCGTTACTCAAGCTGACCGTTTCGCCAGAAGCGGTCACACGGCGCCCGACGCTCATTGTGGTCAGCCTCGCACTCGGCGATTTGCTCGCGGGCCTGGACGTCGAAACATTTGAACGTCATGCGGCTGTGATGACGGATCGTCTCTTGCGCACGGCGCCGGTGGTCTGGCTCACACCCCCTCCCCTACCCGATCTGGGGGATCGCGCGCGCGCCTATGCGGCTGCCATCCAACGCGTCGCGCGATCACGGGGCCTGCCCGTGGCTGATCTATTTACTTCCTTTATTGGCGCTGGCGCCATGGAAAACCCCCAACGTTTCTTTCTGCCGTCCACCGTCCATCTCACGTCCGAGGGACGCGAGCTGGCCGCTGAAACCACGGCCCGCGCATTATTGCAGGCCGCCGGAGAGTCGCCCTGAAAACTGTGTTCCATCCCCTTTTCCCGCTCAAGGCCGACGATCGCGTGATCGAGGACCCGTTGGCGCTGTGTCGGATACACCCGGCATTGAGTGCCCATCAACCGCTGACATGGGCACAAAGCGTCGTCGCCGGGTTTCTCGCCGCTGCCCTAATGGGGGGTTTGCTCGCGCGCCCCTGGACCACGGCGCGCGTGCTGGTGTTCTGCGCAACGATTTTTTACCTCCTCTCCACGTTCTACAAACTCCTGCTGGTGCGAATGTCGGTTTCGCGCCAGGCAGAAATCCACGTGCCGCCGGAAGCCCTGGCCGCTGATGATGACGCCGCTCTTCCCACATATTCTATTTTGGTGCCCCTGTATCGCGAACCGGAGTCCATCAAGAATATCGTCGCGGCTATTGCGGCGATGGACTACCCCGCCGATAAAAAGGATGTTCAGTTACTGCTGGAGGAGGATGACGCCGTGACCCGATCCGCCGCCGACGCATTGACCCTCCCCCCGAGCTTTCGCATCACCGTCGTGCCGGCATCGTTTCCGCGTACCAAACCGAAAGCCTGCAACGTCGGGCTCGCGCGCGCGCGCGGCGAGTTCCTGGTGATCTACGATGCCGAGGACCGCCCCGAGCCCGATCAGCTCCGGAAGGCGATCGCCGCGTTCCGAACCTTGCCGCCCGAGGTGGTCTGCCTGCAGTGTAAACTCAATTTTTACAACCCCCGTCAGAATCTCCTGACCCGCTGGTTTGCGGGCGAATATGCCGCCTGGTTTGATCTTTCGCTGCCGGGTCTCTCCGCGCTGGGGGCCCTCATTCCACTTGGCGGCACATCGAACCATTTTCGCACCGCCGCTCTGCGCGGACTGCTCGGTTGGGATGCCTACAATGTTACCGAGGATTGCGACCTCGGCATTCGTATTTATCGGCGGGGAGGGCGTACCCGTATCCTAGATTCCACGACTTGGGAAGAGGCCTGCTCGAGCCTTCCGTTCTGGATCCGACAGCGTTCCCGCTGGTTGAAAGGCTATATTCAGACATGGCTGGTCCACATGCGCAACCCCGCCGCGCTGTGGAAAGAACTCGGACCGGTCAATTTCATTCATTTTCAGATGTTGATCGGCGGCATCGTTTTTTCTTTGCTGATCAACCCCGTTTTCTGGGCCATGGCGCTCACCTGGTTCTGTTTCCGATGGACGGCGCTGATGACGTTGTTTCCCGGACCAATATTTCTCATGAGCGCCCTGTGCCTGTTCGTCGGCAACTTCATCTTCATCTACCTGGGAGGAATCGGCTGTTATCGACGCTGTTATTTCGACCTCGTCAAATATGCAATATTCGCGCCGCCTTACTGGGCGTTAATGAGTATCGGCGCGTGGCGCGCGTTCGGGCAATTCTTCACAAACCCTTTTCACTGGGAGAAAACCCGTCATGGCCTTTTCCACGCTTCCCCCGCCCCGTGACAATTGGCCATGGGTCGTACGACTGCTTCCGGCGGCGTTGGCCGTTGCATTCTTCGCGTTTGGACTCGCATACCCGGATCATCTCTCGGCGGACGGCGTCGTGTATGAGGCGATCGCGCGGCACCTGACAGCAAATACGACGTTGGGGCGCCAAGCGCTCGTGGCCTCCGCCTGGTGGCCGCCCTTCCCAACACTCCTACGGCTTCCCTTCACGGCCATGGCGACTCTTCCTGGTATTTGGCCGATTCCCTCGCTGCTGCTTTCATCAGCCGCCGCTGCCTGGGTCGTGTCTCTGTTGATCCGAAGGTTTCAACAGTGGGGACTTCGCGGGGGCCATACCTGGATCGCACCGGTCATCATCGCGCAGCCTTTCTTTCTGGAACAGACGCTCGGCGGAGGGCTCGGTCCGCTCATAGGGCTGTTCGCCCTGCACGCCACGGATGGCCTCGCGGAATGGACGGAGCGCCGCCGCCTGCGCGCGCTGGTCCGGCTGGCCGCCGGATCGGCGATGCTGATCGGCAGCAGCCTTGAAATGGTTCCATGGGTCGCTGGACTTTATTTCTGCCTGTTTTTCGACCTCGTCTGCGGTGCCTTTCCGCGCGGCCAGCGGGCAGCCGTGCTCTGGCTAGCCCTGTTGCCGCCGGTCGCCGTCGCGGGTTTCTGGTTTCTGCTGAACTGGCTCATTATGGGGGACGCCATCTATTTCCTGCGGGGGGTGCTGCGTCATCGTGAATTGTTGAGCAGACCGATTGTCGCACCTTTTCCTTTTTCGCCGATGGATGCGCTGGCCGTAATCATCGCGCTGTTGTCGGCAACGGCCGCCGCATGGCGGGGACGGCGCGCCGGCGTTTTTCTGGGTTTGCTGGCCGCCGCGCCCGTCGGTATGGCCGCCATCTTGAACCTGCGCGGGCTTTTGGGTTCGCCTACGCCATTGCTCTTCGTCGCAGCGCCGTTAACGGTCTTCGCCGTGGCGTACCATGCGCGGGACAACGCACACCGGGTTCTCGCTCGCACCGTTGCATGGATCGCGGCGCTCGCTTTGACTCTCGGTGCCATCGCACGGTTGCCGGAACGCTCGCTCTTCGCCCCAGAACGTGCCTCCTACGCCGCGCTGGCGACCCAACGGGGGCATTGGCTGCCTTGTCTCGAAAGCCATGTGCGTTTACTCTCGCCATTTTCCGTGGTCTTTGTGGCCGGATATGACAGCCTCGCCCTATTGGGGCCCCACCCTCCCCCCATGTTCGTCTCCACACTCGACTTTGATTTCGCTGCTGCGGAACGAGATTATGAGGGAAATCGACTTTTTCTCCTTGTGCGGCGTCCCGAGGGCCGTGGAGCCATGGATTCCATCCATTGGAAGTTTCCCCGCATTTACGAACGGGGAACCCGCTATACGCTCTACGACAGTGACTGGGGCGACTGGCGTCTTTTTGAGATCGTGCAGTTGCGCCCCATGGAGAAGGCACCATGAGAATCCACCTCTGGCTTGTTGTTTTTCTCGCGGCTTCCTGCTGGATCGCCGGCCATGCATGGCGGTTGGAGCGCGATGCCCAACGAGAACAAACCCTTGTTTTGAAACACGCTGCCGCGCATCGGCGTATCAGAGAGATCACTGGGGCGTTATCGAAGGCGCAATCCGCCGTCCAAAAGGCCGAAATTGCGCACTCGGCAGCCTTGGCCGCCCAGCAGGAGGCCGAACAGCTACTCCGCCAGGAACAAGCCACGAACGATCCCCTCCGTCGTCAGCTGGAGCAGGCAGCCGCGGAAATTATCCGAGTCCGCGCGGAAGCCCATCTCCGTGATGAACAGCTGCGCATCGAACGTGCCGAACGGACTCGAATCATTTCGGAATTACGCCGTGAGCTCGAGCAGGCACGTATCCAGATCGCAACCCTCGAGCGGGAGCGCGACCAGCTCATGCGGGAACGATCAGCACTTGAAGAGAAGGCGAACCGTCTTTCCGCCGAACTGGAAAATATTCGCCGGAACCTCGCCGCACGCGACGCGGAGATCGCCGGCCTGCGGCGAGAGATTCAAGAGCTCAAAAAAGATGCCGAACGTCGGCTACGTGAAGAGTCCGACCGGAATGAAGAAAATATCACTCCGATGCAGACGGAGCCGAAATAAAATGACCGGAAAGCGTCCGTGGCCTTATCGCGTCGAGATCGAGCCCCCTGAGCAGACCCGTTTGGACAACGTCCCGAATGCGGGAAGACCACGGGGGGGGCGGAGACTTGGATGGGGCCGAAGACCCGATGCTATTCTACCGTGCGGGAGTTCGACGACCTCGCCGCGTTTCGAAAGCCCGCCGTAGGCCGTCATGAAGACTATATGAATAGTCATTCCCGTGGCAGAACAGGCAGGCCCGTGTCTGCGTCATGCGCGCGACCTGCACGCCCACCTTGGCAGAAAATCCAATCGGCGAAGGTGAATCCGGATTCGTCTCCTTGCAAGCCGCTTGCGCCGCGCAGGATTACGGGCGAAAGAACCGGCGATCGGAACAAAGTTTCGACGCCCTCCCCCCTGGAACGCGCCCTTGCTCAGCCGGCTGGAAAGAACGCAAAAAGACAATCACGAACCCGTTGGCTGACACGCGGTGTCTAATATTCTCCGCGATCGCCTGCCGGACGGATTTTGAAAGCGATATCGCGGGCAAAGGGCGGCAGTCGGATGGCGAGTACGCCCCCATCGCTTTTCACCGACGCGGTCGAAAACTTGCGCCCGACGCGGGTGTTCCAGAATTCCACTTCGTAGGCTCCGGCGCGAAAACCGGACAATCTCATCTCAACATCCTCGCAGGTCGGCGGCCCATCGGGATCAATCATACTGAATTCTGAATTCCGATATATCCACCCCAAGGCGCGCGCAGGGCCGGCTAGTACGACCGCCGCCGGGTCATCTATCGGCGCCGAACCGCGTCGAATTTCGGCACCGACCTGAACGAGTTCTGAATCGCGCCGATCCTCGCCTTCGAGAAATCGGGATACCGCCGCATAAACGGGAAAATAATTTTCTTCCTCGACCAGATGCCACCACCAGAACAAGGGGCCGCCGCCCAGCGGAATCGCCGTGGAGGCCCACTGCGCGGCGAAAAAGGCATCGGCCACGTGCCGCACCCCCTGCTGCGCTCGCGCGGATCCGCCGAACTCCGTCACCAGCACCGGCTTGGCAAACTGATTGTTGTATTCGGCGCTGCGCTTCAACAAATCCACAATGAACAGAGGATCCGGATTGCCGTGATAGGCGTCAATCGCCGCCACATCCAATTCGGGAATAGAAATGAGGTCCGGGTTTTGATGGGTGTAGTCGCCGCAGACGTGAGTGGAAATGAGGTGCCGATAGATGTCCATCTCCCGGATGACGCGCCCCATGGCCTGATGCCATTCGATCACTTCGGGACGTTTGTGCGGACGCGGCTGACGATTGCGTGAGCCGGCCAGGTCGAGTTCGCTCCACAGCTCCCACGCCAGCACGCTCGAGCTATAGCCCCATCGTGCGATTTTATAACGCATGAGCCGGATGAAGTCTTTTCGAGCGCGTGGATCCGTGAAGAATTCGTCCGGCGTCTCGAGATAGCCCCCCAACTCGACGTTGAAGGGATTGTCCTTCCATTCCGGGTCCACCCAATCACTGTATTTGCCGTGGTTGTGAATCACGAGATTCAAATAGATGCCGTGCCGTTCCGCCTCCTCCACCACACGATCCATCTGCCAGGCGTGCATGAGATTGTACTGGCCAATGCCGTGATAGCCTTCCCATCCTTCCCGCCACTCGAGCCCGAGCGACCAGGCGGCAAACCAAATCTCGACGAAATTGGCCCGATGCGCCTTCAGCAGGCGAAAATGCCGCTCATACGCCGCCGGCCCTTCGGGAAAGCGCTGCTGCCAGGGAAACTCTCGGTCATGCCGCGTATCAAAGGGCGAACGGATGTTGTGCCCCAGCGGATAGAAAAAAGATCCGTCGTCAAATTCGAGATGGCGAGGATCGCGCGACGCAACCCGGACAAACCCCGGCCGCCGCGACGCGCGCGCCTCGAACTCGCCAGGGCCCCAGGTCGTTTCGCCACGGGCGTCGCGAACCGTCAGACGATAGCGGTGAACGCCGGCCATACGCGGGGCATACCGCACCGCCCAATAGGGCGGACCAGATGGAAGATACCGCTCCCCCACAGGCGTGAGTTGCCGTATATAATCCTGCGCAAAGAATCCGTCCACGGCCTCCTCCGTGCCGTCAGGACGGAGAAAGGTCGCGCGCACAGCGATCTCCTCGGGGTCAAACGGACACGCATAACGATCCGGCAAATCGAATTTCAGCTCGAACTTGCCGAATACGGGCACACGCGAGGCATTCGAACGGATATTGCGGACGCGAGGCGGTTGTGTGTCCGGCGGGCGCACAATACCGGCCGCTCGTTCAATGCGAAACGTGGCGGCGCCCTCCCGCGCGCCGAAAACGCGAACGGCAAATTCACGTGGCGCCATCAGCGCCCGAAACTGCCAGGCACCGAAATGCCCCACCGGCTTCCAGCCCGAGCTCCCCGGTGAAAGGTCCACCACAAAACGCGTGGTTTCCCCCGGATGGGGCCGCGTCGGTGCAAGCCACTGGAACCAGTTATAGTCCCAGTCCATCATGTGCACCAATACCTGTGCGTCCGCCGGCGCGTCCGCCGGCCAGGCGATGTGGAACTCTAGGGCCTGGAACGTGCGCCACTGATCCGACGGCGCGATCAGATAGGCCGTCACCTGCCCCGGCAGCGTGACGCTCAGGTCGAGGGCTTCCTGCGCGCCGTCGTCAGGGTCGGGACGCAGCGCAAACGAAAGCGGGGTCCGTTCCCATGCGCCCGCCGGTATGCCGGCGGCCCATACCAGTATCGCGGCCGCAAAGGAAGCAATGCGCCTTCGCGGATAAACCCGCATTCTCATCCCACGGTCACTGCGTCCCAACATCGTGGCTGTCCGTTTCCAAGGCTTGGAAACCGTGGCGCCTCTTTTTTCCAAGGCTTGGAAGCCCCGGCTGTTTCCGTTTCCAAGGCTTGGAAGTTTTGCCCACCGGTACTTCCAGACCATGGAAAACGAATGCGTGCGATCTTCCAAGGCTTGCCGCTTCCATCTTCGCAAGCTTTCCGGGTTTCGAAAAGTCACTTTTTCGAATTCTCGTTCTTGCCCGCCGCGGAGCTGCGGGCAATGATAGGGCCGCCGGCCCGACCGGCGCTGGAGAAACAGGCAATGACTTTCGCACTTTGGTTGGCCGTCGGGGCGCTCGCCGCCGGGTTGGTGCTTGTCGCGGCAATGCTGCTCGCTTCAATGCGCCGCATCGGCCGCGATTGGGGCGCAAGACTTGAAACGACGATGCGTGACGAATTGCGGCAGGGTCGCTTGGAAGCCTCGGCGGAGGCGACCCGTCTGCGGGAAGAGGTCGCCCGCCAGCAGAAGGACGCCCAGGATTCGCTGGTCCACGCGCTGACCCAGCTCGGACAAACACAACAGACGCGGCTGGATTCCGTTTCCTCCTCGCTGCGCGACCTGGAGACGTCTATCCGCAAGAATATCGAGGATCTTCTCCGAACTCAGCGCGAGGAGGCAGACAAGCTCCGCGATCGCGTCGAGGCGCGCCTGCGGCAGATCCAGGAGGGCAGCGAACGCAAGCTCGACGAGATGCGCCGCATCGTGGACGAGAAGCTGCAGTCCACGCTGGAGAAGCGGCTGGGCGAATCATTCCGCCTGGTCAGCGAACGGCTCGAGGCCGTGCAGAAGGGCCTCGGGGAGATGAAACAGCTCGCCGATGGCGTCGGCGATCTGAAACGCACGTTGACGAATGTCAAGACGCGCGGGACGTGGGGCGAAGTGCGGCTGGCGGAGATACTGGAGCAAATCCTCACGCCCGACCAGTACGCAGCGAACGTGGCTATCAAGCCCGACAGCCGGGAGGTCGTCGAATTCGCCATCCGCTTGCCCGGCCGCGCCGGCGACGGCGACACGCCCGTGTGGTTGCCGGTGGATTCGAAATTCCCGCACGAGGATTATGATCGCCTGGTCGAGGCTTCTCAGGCCGGTGATGCCGAGGCCGTGCGCAAGGCCTCGGACGACCTCGCCCGGCAAGTGCGCAAGGCCGCACAGGACATTCGGGAAAAGTACATTTTCCCGCCCTACTCCACTGATTTCGCTATCTTGTTTCTGCCCACCGAGGGCCTGTACGCCGAGGTCCTGCGCCGCCCCGGTTTTCACGAACAGCTCCAACGCGAGCAGCGTGTGTTGGTGACGGGACCCACGACCTTCGCCGCCCTGCTCAACAGTCTGCGCATGGGATTCCGAACGCTCGCCATCGAGAAGCGCTCCAGCGAGGTGTGGCGAATCCTATCAGCCGTGAAGACGGAGTTTCTCAAGTTCGGCGAGGTGCTTGAACGCGCCCGCAAACAGGTGGATACGGTCCGCGCCACGCTCGGCAAAACCGCCGTGCGCAATCGGCAGATGTTCCGCAAACTAGAGGGTGTCGAAACCCTTTCGGAAGCGGAGGCTCAGGCGATTCTTCAGCTGCCGGAGAACGCATCCGAAGAGGCGGAGACGGTGAACGAGGACGAGATAGATGCTTGATGAAGCCGCGTCTGAAGCCGATTTTCCGGCAAACCATTTCGATATGTGAAGCATCCTAGATGAACGAACAGCCCATGGAAAACATTTTGCCGTCGCCCGGCGCGCGAGTGGCGGTGGGGATGAGTGGCGGCGTGGATTCCACGATGGCCGCCTGGCTGCTGAAACGACGCGGCTGCGAGGTGCTCGGGCTGACCATGTCCATCTGGGACGAATCCATACCGCTGCCCGATCGCGGCCTCAGCGGCTGCTTTGGTCCCGGCGAGGCGCGGGAAATCGCGGCGGCGCGGCGCGCGGCCGAGCGGATGGGTATTCCGCATCGGGTCATCCGCTTGGCGCCGGAATATCGGCGCGACGTGCTGGACTATTTCCGCCGCGAGTATCTCACCGGCCGAACGCCGAATCCATGCGCACGCTGCAATCGTGCCATCAAGTGTCGCCTGCTGCCGGAACGCGCGCGCGCCGAGGGTTTCGACTTCGATTTCTTCGCCACGGGCCACTACGCACGGCGGCGCGAGGACCCCGCCACGGGCCGCCACTGGCTGCTCCGCGGCAGGGACGTGACGAAAGACCAAAGTTATTTTCTCGCCCTGTTGGATCAGGAACAACTCGCCTCCCTGATACTACCGTTGGGTACTCTGCTCAAATCGGAGGTGCGCGCCCTCGCGCGAGAGGCCGGCTTTGCAGATCTCGCCGACGGCGAAGAGAGCCAGGATTTCATCGAGGCCGACGACTACGATGTACTGTTCGAAAAAGACGATTGCCGGCCCGGCGACATTGTGGACGGTGCGGGACGGCGTCTCGGACGCCACGAGGGTCTGCCCCGCTACACCATCGGCCAGCGCAAGGGCCTGGGCATCGGGGGCGCCGGCGAACCGCTCTATGTCATCGCCCTCGACGTCGAACACAACCGGGTGATCGTGGGTCGGCGCGAGGAGCTCTATCGTCGTCGGATGAAAATGAGGGCCGAAAACTGGATTGCCGCCGCGCGGCCGCCCAGCTCACCTTGTGCGGCCCAATGCCAGATTCGCTATCGCCATGTCGCGGCGTCGTGCGTCATTCAAGCGGTGAACGAAGGGGCGGAACTCGACGTGCAGTTCGACGTCCCTCAAATGGCCATCACGCCTGGCCAGATCGCGGTTTTGTACGATGGCGAGGTCGTCCTCGGCGCCGGTGAGATTCTCTCTTCAGGCCCGGAATGAGACCGCCGCGCCGGAAATCGCCGCCTGGCTTCTTCTATGGGCCGTGTCATGCCATCCAATCTATCGGGATGTCGGCCCGACCGGCCATCCGCGCCATCCCGATCTCCCGGTGCGGGTGGGACCGCACCCTCCAGCAGTCGGGGTGGAACCCAACACTCCAATGGCCCGCGACGGAATGGATCGGATGGGGATGCGGGGATTGCACCCCGTGTCCTCATCCGTTCCAATCTTTACTGCGATCTCTGCGCCTCTGCGGCGGATTCAGCGGGCGGTGGCGGCTACTAAACGAGAACCCGATCGCCCTCGCGGGCAATTAGGTTCTCCCCATGGCCCCCCGGAATCGCATCAGCGCCGGCGGTGCGCGCCCCATCCTTTCGTTGCGCCGACGTTCAGTGCCTCTGAATTCGCTTTCGCTCCCGAAGGCAGTTGTTTAGTGTCCGGAAATCGTGAATGACAACCGACTCTTTTTACTCGATGCGATCGGGCCGTTTTTCCGGGCTGACCGCTCACGGCGCATTAACTGGTCGAAAATACCTTTCCGCGCAATCGAGACAAACGGCCGTATCCTGCCGGAGCGCGCCGCGCAGATCCGCACGGATTTCGAGCGCGTCACGGATGCGGCGGCCCGGCTCGGCTTCACGGGGGTGACGCTCGATGACGTTGCCCATCTGGCGGACGACGCCGATTACCCCGACCCGCTCCGCCGGACGATCGGTGACTACCGCGCCCTGTATTCCAGCCTTTTCGGCATCGCCTCCGGCAAGGGGCTGGGCGTGTTTCTGACCACGGACGTCATGTATTTCAACGAGGTCATTCGCCGGAAAACCCGACGGCGCGTCGGCGCCGTCAGCGATTATCTCGCTGGCGCCTGCGACCAATTGTTCCGGGACTTTCCGGAGCTGTCCGGCATCATCACCCGCATCGGCGAGGCGGACGGGGTGGATGTCGAAGGCGATTTTCTCAGCGAGATCATCATTCGGCGTCCAACTCATGCCCGCCGTTTGCTGCACGCCCTGCTTCCGGTGTTTGAGCGTCATCGCCGCACTCTCATCTTTCGTACCTGGAGTGTTGGGGCTTATCGCATCGGCGACCTGATGTGGAATCGGAAGACGTTCCGTCGCACCTTCGACGGCATCGAAAGTCCGGCGCTGATCATCTCACTCAAACACGGGGAGTCGGATTTCTTTCGCTTTCTGCCGCTGAATAAGCAATTTTTCCGCACGACCCATCGAAAGATCATCGAGCTTCAGGCGCGGCGCGAATACGAAGGGTTCGGCGAATATCCGGCGTTCATCGGCTGGGACTGCGAAAACTATGCGCTTCAGCTCCGCGACCGTCCGAATGTGGTTGTCGGCGCCTCGATCTGGTGCCAAACGGGCGGATGGGGCCCGTTCCGCCGATTGACGTTTCTCGACGATCGTTCGATCTGGACGGAGCTGAACGTCCACGTAGCCATGCGCATTCTGCGCGACGGCATGACGACGGAGGAGGCCATCGCCGACTTCGCGCGCGAGCGCCTGCCTGAAGCCGATCCGGTGCGGTTGACGCGTTTTCTGCGGCTTTCCGAGGAGGTTATCCGTGAATTGCTGTATTTGCGTGAGTTCTCTTCCAAAAAGCTTTTCTTCCGCCGCCTGCGCATTCCACCGCTGTTGTGGGTGTACTGGGATCACATCATCATCAACGCCTCCATGCGGAATATTCTGCGGTGTTTTGTTTCCGACGGTGAGGCGGCGATTCGGGAGGGACGGTCCGCGCTGGAGAAGATTCGCGAAATGATCGAGATGGCGCCCGCGCTGGGACTGCCCATAGACGATCTCCATTTTCAATACGACACCTTCGAAATCCTCGCCGCGGCCCGGGAGTATTATTTTCGCTCGTTCCGCGAGGAGACAGCGCAGCGCCTGCGGGCGCTGGCTCGGCGCTACCGACGACGACACCGGACGGCATATCACGTCGTGCTGAACTTCCGGCAAATCCGCCTGACTCGCGAAAGACTGCGGCGCCTGCTGTGGGTGTTCGTTCGTGATCAACGAGGATATCGGCTGTTCGACCGTATCGTCACGGTCCGATTTCTGTCCTGGCTCTATCCGTTGTTGCGCCGTTTTCGTCGCGAGAATATTCCGGATTTCGCCGAAAAGCAGGCCATGGGCATCGAGACCCTGTTTCGATGACGCGCCGGAGTGCGCGGCGAAGGCGACCGCCTCCGAATAATGCGCCCCCCCTTTCATTTCCCGCACGCATTTCTAACCGACGGCTCACCGGATTCTAAAGCCGCGGCGGCATATTGACCCTGCGAGTGAACAAGCCCGATCGGAAGGCAGGAGGCGTAGGATGATTGCGGAGCGTGTGTCGCGCGCGGATTTGCATGTTCACAGCAAACACTCGGATCGCCCGAGCGAGTGGTTTCTGCGTCGGATCGGCGCGCCCGAAAGCTTCGTTGAACCGCGCGAGCTCTACGGCGTGTGCCGGGAGCGCGGCATGGATTTTGTCACCATCACCGACCACAACAGCCTGAGCGGTGCGTTGGAAATCGCCGATCTGCCGGGCGTGTTCCTGTCTAGCGAGCTGACGACCTACTTTCCCGAGGACGGGTGCAAGATACATTGCCTCGTCTGGGGCGTGACGGAGGCGCAATTCGACGCTCTGCAGCGCGCGCGCGAAAACATTTACGATTTGCGCAACCTGCTCCTGCGCGAAAACATTGCTCATGCTATCGCCCATCCGCTGTTTCGGGTGAATGACAAACTGACAATCGAGCACTTTGAAAAGCTGCTGTTGATGTTCAATCGGTTCGAAGGCATCAACGGCTCGCGCGATCCCCGGGCGTGTCGTCTGGCCAATGCGATCTTCCGTGCGCTGACGCTGGAGGACCTCGCGGCTCTGGCGGACCGTCACGGCATTGCGCCGGCCGGCCCCAAGCCGTGGATCAAGCGGCTTACCGGCGGTAGCGACGATCACAGCGGGCTTTACGCCTGTGGCGCGCATACCGTGACGCCCCGTGCGGAATCAGTTCACGAGTTCCTTTCACATTTGCGCGAAGGGTGCCATGAGCCGGGCGGCCGCGACGGGTCGAGCCTGCGGCTGGCACACAGCCTCTATCACATCGCCTACAGCTACTATCACAGCCGGTTTCTGCGCGGCGGGCGCTCGGACCCTTCCATCATCGGCGCGATTCTTCGGCGTCTCTCCGGCGCACATCCTGAAAAGTCCTCCTCGCGAGGCCGGCGCTCGGCGGTCGGTTCGGCGGTGACGCGCCCGATCGAAAAGGTCGTGCGCCATTTCCGGCGGCGTCGCCTCAACGATATCGAACGGGCCATCCTGGATGAATTTACCGCGCTGGTGGAGCGGCGCCGCCAAACGGAGGCGGAAGGCCACCATCCGGCGCCTCCGCCCGACGCCGAGCGGCAGCGGTTTGAGGCGGCCTGCCGTATTGCGCATCAACTCACGCTCACGTTCGCACAACAGACGGTTGCGCACATCCGATCCGGACGAATCGTCGAGGCCATTCAGTCGTTATCGGCCCTGGGACCGATTTTGCTGGGCGTGGCCCCCTACGTCACGGCCTTCGCCGCGCAACACAAGGACGTGGCGCTGTTGAGACGGGTGGAAGCACGCTGGCCCTCGGCGCGTGAACCCCGGCCCGCCGGACCAAAACGCGCGTGGCTGACCGACACCTTCGATGACATCAACGGGGTGGCGCACACCATCCGCACGCTGGCCGGGCTGGCGGCAGAACGGGGCCGGCCCATTACGGTGGTTACCTGCCGCCCGGAGACCGCGAAGGCCTCGTTCCCGCTGAAGAACTTCGAGCCGGTCGGCACGTTTGTGTTTCCTGAATACAAGGACCAGACGCTCACTGTACCGCCGGTGCTCGAGATGATCGCCTGGATTGAGGAGCAGCAGTTCGATGAGTTGATTCTCTCGACGCCGGGTCCCGTGGGCCTGGCCGGCCGGCTCGCGGCTCGTCTGTTGGGGTTGCACGTGCGCGGGCTCTATCACACCGATTTTCCCCGATATATCAAGCAATGGACGGATGACGATATTATGGAGGAATTGGGCTGGCGGTACATGCGTTGGTTCTACGGCAACATGGAGGCGGTGTATGCCCCCAGCCGCTTCTATCTCGAACAATTGGCGCATGCCGGATTCGACCGGTCCCGACTGGCCGTCCTGCCCCGCGGCATCGACACGCGGCGTTTTCGGCCGGACCGCCGCAACCCGGATTTTTGGGCGCGGTGGGGACTCCACGGCGAGCTGAAGTTCCTCTATGTCGGGCGTGTCTCGGAAGAAAAAAACGTCCGTACCCTGCTCGAGGCGTACCTTCGATTGACCGGAGAACACGGCGACGCCCGCACCAATCTCCTCATCGTTGGCGACGGCCCGGCACTGCCCGATTTGCGCCAGGCGTATCGGCGATCGGACATCGCTTTCACTGGCGCGTTACACGGAGACGCGCTGGCGGCGGCCTATGCGAGCGCGGACGTGTTCGTGTTCCCTAGCCTGACTGACACCTTCGGCAATGTCGTGCTGGAGGCCCACGCCTCCGGTCTGCCGGCGATCGTCGCAAATCGCGGTGGCCCGCCGGAAATCGTGGGCACGCACGGTTCGGGCATCGTGACCGATGCTTCCGTCGCCGGCTTCGCCGCGGCCATGCGTCAATTGCGGGATGATGCTGCCTTGCGCGCCTATTTGCGGGAACGCGCACTCGCCAAAGCCCGCGCGAGTCGGTGGGAAAATGCCCTCGCAATCCTGGAGGGCGCACGGGAAGCCTCGCCTTCGTCGGATCGGAGTCCATGCTCATCGAAACCGATCCGCACGATTCAAATTCCGAGCGCCGGTTTGCCAGCGGCGGAACTGACCGTGTCTTGAACCTTAAGCCTTTTACGACCATCGGACAGAGTTGGGAAAAGGTAAACCAACGCCGGTGGCCGGATGGCAGGGTGTACATCCGATTGATTCATTCATTGTCCAAGGCCCGGAAAAATACCGGCCTTGTTTTCCAAGGCTTGGAAGTTGAAAAACATGAGGGACGCACCGGACGTTATGTTCGCGGAGGCTCATACGAGGCGAGCTGACTGATATATACTGGTCGTCTCATTATTGTCCTAACACGCTCAGTCAAGACATCGCAGCCTCAGCCAACGGGGGCCCTTCATGCTTCGGACGCGGGGTGCGAGCTGGCTCACGCGACGGGGAACGAGCATGTAAAGACAATATCCAGAACATTGGCAACACAGAACGTGATCGCAGTGGGTCGCGCCTTCCTATGGATTTGGGGATGACCCGCCTTGGTGAGGCGATCTTCCGCCCGGCATGGGCCGGTAGCGCCCGGCATGAAAATCCGAATATTCCTATCGCAGGCCTTCTCCCATCACCATTCCAAGAGGAGGGTACCCTCGACGTTTTCCACGGTAATGACTGGCCCCCACGGCGTGGATTCCACACACGGCTCGACGAAATCGCCCACGAGATAGGGAAAAATCGGCCGACGCAAAATACGGATTGGACGGTCAGACCCGGGGTCCACCATAAACTTAAGCACGGCATGGCGACAGCCGGAAATGAGGAGACGGCGGTAAACGCCGTAACCGACCGGCGGCAAATAACGCGCGCGGTGAATACCGTCGTCCCCCGAGGCCAAAAACACGCGACACTCATTCGTCCAGGCCCGAATGCCCGTCACTTCTGATGCCCCGCCGATCACCCGCAGACGGCGGTACGTCAACAGCGGTGCGCCGAGCGGGTGCCGCAAGAGCATCCGCGAATTCTCATCGGGATGAAATCCGGAATAGTGAAACGCATTCCGGTGGCGGTGAATCGTCAGACACGGCGCGCGCGGTTCGGAGGCGACGTCCGCCACCGCCACGCGCCAATCGAGCTTGTCGAGCGCAAAACGCGTGAGGCGTCCCGCCGGCACAAATTCTTGCGGGTTCAGCGTATGGAGGATCGGGCCCCGCAGCGGCTGCGGATCGTCCGGATTGTATTCGGCGGTCGTCAACGAACCGCGGGTCCAGAACAACTGTCCGTTCCTCGCGCATGCCACGCGTACGCCCTCCGCCCTTCGGGCCAAGGCCAAGTATTCGACGCCCGATGGACCGTTATCCACCGGCGCCTCTGAAAAGCCGCCGCCGGAAAGCATCGCGGTATGGCGCATTTTCCACCCCCACGCTTCCATCTGCTCGCCGGGCGGCACATGTCGGAGTTCAAGATCGAAGTCGCCCTCCAGCGGCGCGGCCTCCCGCAACCCGAGCGGCCCAAAGAAGACAGAAGCTGCCGGCAAGGGTCCATACAAGAACAGCGTTACGCCCTCCCGCCACAGATCATTCAACACCCGTTCCGAATCCGAACCCGGAAGGGGCACGGGACTGAAGAACACGCGACCCTCCCGCAAGGATGGCCGCGCGCGCAATGCGGCGGGCAAGAGCCGAAGATCCACCACGGTGTTGAGCGGCACGCCCTCGTTGATCAGCGCCGACACGAAGAAATCGGCATGGAAGGGGATATCCGGGCGACCGAACTTTTCGACCCTATCATGAAAATCGTCAAACGGATACGCCCATATCATCGGGCCGGCGTCGTCCGGCGCGCATTCGCGCGCGTGTAGAAAATGAGCAACAACCTCGGCGTTCGCCGAAAGCGGCAGACGGCCGTCCGAGTCGTCAATCGTTAACAAGGCGACGTCACGGGCGATGGTGACACGGCCGTCGGCACCCAGGCGACTCACGGAGGCGGGCAGATAAAGGTCCTGGGGGTTACGTTCAAAACGATCGAGCCACGGGCTGTTTTTCCACCAGGGATCATGGACGTAAAAACGAAAACGGAAACGGTCTCCGGGGTGACCGACGATATGAGACATCCACCCGGCAAGCTCGAGGCCGAAGTCGCCGTCCAGCGCGGCCCACGGGGAATTGACCGGCGCATCCACGTTCAATTCGGGCCGATAGATATCGCGCAGCGGCGACGCGTCCGACCCCAGATCAATGCCCGTGCAGAGATTCGTGCCGCGCGTACGCACCGGGTATCGCGACGGGAAAACGGCGCGAAACAATCGCCAAAATTCGCGGATCTGGTTGCCCGCTTCCGCCGCTTTTTCTGGATAGAAACGCGAACCGTCAAACAGCATTCCGATCAGGGCCCACGGTTCCACCGCGAAACCGAAGCCATTGGAAAACCAGACAAAGTCAAAACCTATGTCGCGGAAGAACCGATGAAGCTGGCGGCCGAGAAAAACGGCAAACGGCGTGCCTTCGGGGATGCCGTGAGGGAAGGCGGCGTAGGGACGGTCGTCGCCGTGCAAGATGGCGTCGCATCGAATGAACTGGCCTTTGAAGAGGCTCTCGGCGCCGGCAAGGATTTCGGGATGCCATTGATACTTGAAACGCGAAACGGCGAACTCAGGGCCGATGTCGAAGGCATCACCCACCAGCACACGGCGTCCTGTTATGCGTCTACCGATGCGTTTCAAGTCGCGCACAAGGTCCCGCAACCACAAAAACGTGAACTCTGCAGGCGGTTCTCGATAGAGGTAGGGCCGACGGTGCAACCCCACTCCCTGCGGATCGTGAGCGGGATCCCAGACATGAACGCCGATCGCATTGTGATCCTCATGGCCGGCGCTGCCTTTGCGGGGCAGCTTCCATTCGTGGGCGTTTGCGCTGCCCTGATACCGCGCCCACTCGAACGGTCGATCCATTTTTCCGTCATATTCCAGAATCTCCGAACCGTCTGCGGTCCAGAGAAGGATGGAAACCGTCTCGCTGTGCCGCGCGATCGGCAACCACTGGCGAAAGATCTCTTCACAAACCTTTCGGCGGGTTTCCGGCGTCGCGTCATAGAACGGTTTCAACGACATCTCAAGCTGCAAATCATGCAGACGATAGCCCTCCGGCACGGGGACCTGCGGTAGTTCTTGGGGTACAGAGACAGATGGCTTACTATGATGCTTGTTCATGGGATGGGATCACTCCAGAGACTTCGGATGGGGTCATCGTACTAGTCGTCTCATAATTGTCCTGACATACTCGTTTACGGCGTCGCAGCCTCTTCGGCCGTAGCAGGGAACGAGCATGTAAAGACAATTTCGAGAGAATAGGATATCACAAAGTGTACTTTTGGCAAATCCCAGCCTGAGCGGCCATTTCTCCCTAGCTGGGTAGTCCGGCGACCTTCACCGTCAGCAGGGCTCGGGGGTCTGTTGATCATTCAAACCCTCCCGTGCGCTGAGCCTCCTAGGGATAGGCACCGGCGCCGTCGGGGGTGCGCGCCTGAGTCCAAACGAGCACGCCTTCCGGACAGGGGTATTTTCGCGCCAGTTCCTCATTGAGGTCGATACCCAGCCCCGGGCGGTCATTTGCGAACACAAAGCCGCCGCGCGTTTCTGGGCAACCAGGGAACATTTCGCGCTCTACGTCCGAAAAGCCCGACCATTCCTGCACACCGAAATTGCGCGTCGCCAGGTCGAGATGGACGTTGGCGGCGTGGCCAACGGGCGAGACATCACCTGGTCCGTGCCAGGCGGTGCGAAGGCCAAAGGCCTCGCAAACGGAAGCGAGTTTGCGCGCCGGGGTGAGGCCACCGATGGCGCTGACGTGGCAACGGATGAAATCAATCAGCCGGCCCTCGATGAGGGGCATCCATTCCGATGGATGCGTGAAGAGCTCGCCCATGGCGAGGGGCGTGGCGCAGAGGTTTCGCGCGCGAGCAAACCACGCCCATTGTTCGGGCGGGAATAAATCTTCGAGAAAAAAGAGATGGAAGCGTTCCATCTCCACCGCAAAACGCACAGCATCGGCCGGTGGCAATCGCTCGTGGACGTCGTGCAGCAATTCGAGCTCGCCCCCGAATTCTTCTCGCAATCGATCGAACAAAGCAAGCGTTTGTTGGGCGTATACGGCAGGATCGTAATAGGCGCCGGGGAAGGAGGCAGCGATGGCGGGCGCCGGCTCGACGTGTCCCCCATAGCCTCCTATCTGGGCGCGCACATGGCGCACGCCTTCTTTCAGGAAGGTGCGAACCCGGTCCACTACCTCGGCCTCGTCGCGTCCGCCGGCGTGACGATAGATGGCGACGCCCTCCCGGCATTTGCCGCCGAGCAATTGATACACTGGCAGGCCGGCGATTTTGCCCTTGATATCCCAGAGCGCCATGTCCACACCGGAAATTGCATTGTTCAGGACGGGGCCGGAGCGCCAGTAGGCGTTCACATGCATCAGGTGCCAGAGATCTTCAATGCGCTGGGGGTCGCGCCCTCGCAACAATGGGCGGAGGTAATTTTCAATCGCAGAACGAACGGACAGCGGGCGTTGGGTGAACGTCGCGCAACCCAAGCCGTAAAGATCCGGCTCCGTTGTTTCGACTTTGACCACAATCAACCGCTTTTGAATATGGCTTTCGCCGGGCGAGGTCAGAATCACCCGCACATCTCGAATGATCGGTGCACTCATGATGCTTTTACTCTCCCAGATGATCGCCGCGTTGGAAGATTACCGGAAACACCTTGGAAATCCAATTCTTCTCGATTTCGGATGATCGCGCGATTCCCTGAGCTTTCGCGCTTGACCATCCGCCCCAAATGGTTCACAAAAGCGCCAGTATATCATGGCGGTTAAGGGCGGGGGCGACTCCGCGAATCATCATGTTCAATAGGTTTTTGGGTCTTTTCTCTCTCGATATCGGCATTGATTTAGGTACGGCCAACACCTTGGTGTACGTCAAAGACCGGGGCATTGTGCTACGCGAACCCTCGGTGGTCGCCATTCAGGCGGGAACGAATCGGGTGTTGGCCGTGGGTGAGGAAGCAAAACGGATGCTGGGGCGGACGCCGGGCAGCATCGTGGCGATCCGTCCGTTGAAGGCGGGCGTCATCGCGGATTTTGAAATCACCGAGGCTATGCTTCGGTATTTCATCCGCAAGGTGCACGGGCGGCGGCAGATGGTCCATCCGCGTGTGATCGTGGCGGTCCCCAGCGGAATCACAGAAGTGGAGAAACGTGCGGTCAAGGATTCGGCACAGCACGCCGGCGCGCGCGAAGTGTACCTGATCGAAGAACCGATGGCCGCGGCGATCGGGGTGGGGCTGCCGGTGCAGGAACCCGCCGGCAATATGATTGTGGATATCGGCGGCGGAACCACCGAGGTGGCGCTAATTTCACTCGCGGGCATTGTGTTCAGCAAAAGTGTGCGGGTCGGCGGTGATGAGATGGACGAGGCCATTGTCCAGTATATGAAACGGGTTTATAACCTCATGATCGGCGAACGCACCGCCGAGGAAGTCAAGATCACGCTAGGATCGGCCTGCCCATGTGGAGAGGAATCCAGCATGGAAGTCAAGGGCCGCGATCTGATCGCCGGACTGCCAAAGACCCTGACGATCACTTCCCTGGAGGTGCGCGAGGCGTTGCGCGAACCGGTGACGACGATCGTCGAGACCGTGCGCATGACCCTCGAACGATGTCCGCCCGAACTGGCGGCGGACCTTGTGGATCGCGGTCTGGTGCTCGCCGGCGGCGGATCGCTGCTGCGCGGAATGGACCGTCTGATCGCCGAACAGACCGGCCTGCCTGTGCATCGGGCGGACGATCCGATGAGTGCAGTCGCCGAAGGCACCGGTGTTGTGCTACATGAGTTAAATATTCTGAAGAAGGTCGCCGGTTCCGACCACACCTGATTCCATCCGTTTCGATCGGCCCGGTTTGTCCGTTCGTCAGAACAAACGGGGCCGCCCTCCCTCGCCCTGCGGACGGATGGCAGTTTCATGTCGAGATCAAACGGATTTTTGCTCTGGACGGCGCTGGCAGTGGCCGTTCTGCTGCTCCTGAACCTGCCGGTCACCGCCTCCCGGGAGCTTCGCGGAGTGCTGCGAGAGGCATTGGCGCCCCTGTATGGGGCGGTGTCAGGACTGGGATTGAGGCTGCGGGAAGCAGTGGATGTCCTACGTGGTTTGGGCGGCCATGCGGCGGAAAACCGTCGCCTGGCCGAGGAAGTCACCCACCTTCGGCGTCAGCTGAGGGAATTAAGTTCCCTGGAGGCTGAGAACGAGACGCTCCGAGCATTGCTCGGATTTCAGCGTGCGGCCGAGCGCCCACTGCTGGCCGCGCGAGTCATCGCCCGCGATGCGGCCGGCTGGTGGCAGTCGGTGCGGATTGATCGCGGCGCCCGCGACGGAGTTCGGCCCGACCTGGCCGTGATCACAACAGAAGGCCTCGTCGGTCGCGTGGTCGAAACGTCAGCGCGCACGGCCGATGTACTCCTGATTTCGGATCCGAATTGCCGCGTAGCGGCGCGACTGCCGCGCGCCGAGGCCGACGGGGTGCTCGTCGGTTTGGGCGTGCGTCCTGACGGCCTGGCACGCTGCCGACTCGATTTCATTCACCGCCACCTCGAGATTCGTCCCGGAGACGAAGCGGTCACGTCCGGTCTCGGCGGGGTCTATCCAGCGGGGCTGCCAATCGGCTATATTGAGCGGGTCCAGACCGACGAGCAAGGTCTGTATCGCACCGCCGACGTGCTGCCCCACGCTGATCTGGGCCGTCTGCGCTATGTCTTTGTCGTCATGGCCTCGGCGGACGTCCCTCGGGGGAAAGGAGCACCATGAAGGGGCTGGCCTTGCTGCTAAAGCTCGCTGCGGCGGGCGCATTACAGGCGGTCATGCCAACGGCGCCGTGGCTGGGCGGCATGCGCGCCCCTCTATTGCTGGCGATCGCGCTCCATTACTCGTTGACGCGCGATCGCGGTTTCGCCCTGTTTGCGGCGATTCTCGCAGGTCTCTTGCAGGATGCCCTGGGACGAACGCCATTGGGAGTTTCGTCGTTCGTGTTTGGGGGGGCGATGCTGATGGTCGGCCGCTTTCGCGCTGATCTCTTTCGTTCCGCATCGGTCACACAAGCGACGTTGGGGGCCTTGACAGGGGCGGGCGTGACGCTCGCACTCTGGATGTTGCTGGCACTCGCGGGCTGGGTACGACTCTCGGCGGGGCAAGGAATAATCCGTGTTCTTGGCGTGGCCGTAATGGGGGCGCTGACCGCCCCGCTGGCTATCCGCGTGGCCGAGCGGCTGGATGAGGCCCTCGGCTTGATTCCAGCAGATAGACGTTAGAAAAACCATCCACAACATGGCAGAACGATACCTAGCGACGGAACGGGAGATGAGACGGCTCGGCGTGGTTGGCGCCGTGATGGCGCTCGGCTTCCTGGCGCTGCTGGGTCGTCTGTGGCACATCCAGGTCGCCCGCGGTGAACGGTACCGTCAAAGTCTCGAGCGCCAAAGCATTCGACGCATCCGCGTTCCGGCGCTTCGAGGCCGCATCTTTGACCGGCGGGGTCGGCTGCTCGCTGATAATCGCCCCAGCTACGATCTTGTGCTCTATATCGAGGAACTGCGGCGGCCTGGAGCTTGGATCCATACGCTGGCGCATATCGAGGGGACCATCAGCGAAGTCGAACGGCGCGTAGGTCTGAGCAGAGAGCCAAATGAGGAAGACGTGCGCAACCATGTGAAACGTCGGTTACCGCTGCCGCTGACCCTTCGCCGTGATTTGGACGAAGCGGCGCGCGCGCGCTGGGCCGAGCGTGCCGCCGACCTACCGGGCGTCGATCTGCAGGTACAACCCGTGCGGGTGTATCCCGCCGGCGCAGCGACGGCCCATCTCATCGGCTATGTAGGACGGGCCGAAGTCGAGCTCGATGCGGAAGAGCCGTTCCATTACGCCCTGCCCGAGTTCGTCGGGCGCGCGGGCATCGAACGGCGTTACGACGAGTATCTGCGCGGCGCACCAGGCGGCCGATTGGTCCGGGTAGACGCATCCGGTTTCCGGCGCGGCGATCTCGGCGGGCGTGCCCCCCATCCGGGCCGCGAGGTGATGTTGACACTCGACCTCGATCTTCAACGCCGAATCGCAAAGATCTTCGAGGGAAAACATGGCGCGGCGGTGGTGCTCGACCCAGTCACAGGTGACGTCCTCGCGGCTGTCAGTGCGCCCGCGTTCGATCCTAACGCCTTTGTTCCGATGCTGCCGTCCGCATTGTGGCAAACGCTGTCCGAAGACTCGGGACGCCCCCTATTCAACCGCGCCTTCGCCGGAGCTTACCCGCCGGGCAGCACGTTCAAACCGGTCGTCGCTGTTGCCGCTTTGCGCGCCGGCGTCTCCCCGCTCGCTCGTTGGGTTTGCGAGGGTTCGCTGACCGTCGGCAATCGTCCTTTCCACTGTTGGGAACGCGCGGGACATGGGGCCCTCGATCTCGCGGCGGCGATCCGATACTCATGCAATGTGTATTTTTATCGAACCGCCCTTCAGCTGGGCCCCGATCCTGTTCTTCGGGAGGCCGAAGCGCTGGGATTAGGCCGACCCACGGGGATTGATGCCGATTTCGAGTCGGCCGGTTTTTTGCCAAACCCCGCATGGAAACAACGCGCGCGCCGCGAGAGCTGGACCGGCGGCGACACCTGCAACCTCGCCATCGGGCAGGGGGCACT
The DNA here is from genome assembly GCA_938005705.1 of uncultured bacterium. GTDB lineage: Bacteria > Verrucomicrobiota > Kiritimatiellia > PWTM01 > PWTM01 > CALLML01. Next base: position 14,425 of record CALLML010000048.1, on the reverse strand, counting down.
GACGGCGACGCCTTTGCAGATGGCGGTCGTGGCGGCGGCGCTGGCGAACGGCGGGCTGTGGCTGAGGCCGCGATTGCTGCGCGCAACGCGCGAATACGGGAAAGACGAGTTCGACGCCGCGCCTATTCCCCACGCCCGCGATCTTGGTTGGGCGCCGGCATGGTTGGCGCCGATCCGAGAGGGCATGCGGCAGGCGGTCATGTCGGATGACGGGACGGCTCGAATGGCGCGGACACCGGGCGTTGAGGCGGCGGCCAAGACAGGCACAGCGCAGTATGGACCGGCAGACGCCATGCGCAAGCGCGGGTGGATCATCGCCTTCGCACCCTTTGAGACGCCGCGCGTGGCGGTTGCCGTGGTAGTGGACGAAGCCATCTCGGGTGGTCTAACGGCCGCACCGATCATGAAGGAAATTCTGGGCGCTTTTTTCAGCGCAGAAGGATCCGGAGGACCGGGATGAATCGTGATCTGCTCTGGAAGCTACTTCGCCGCCTCGACTTGGTGTCGGTCGTTGCCGTGTTGTTACTGATGGCCATAGGCATCGCGTTCGTGTACAGCGCCGGCTACCGCGGCGAAGATCAGCCCGTCGCCGGGTTTCATCGCCGGCAGATAGTCTGGTGCGCGATCGGAGCGATGGTGTTCGTCGTCGCGGCGGTGGCGGACTATCGGAGAATCGGCGCGCAATCGGCCGGGCTGTATGCGGCGGGCCTCGCAGCCCTGGTTCTGGTGTTGTTCTTCGGCATCCGCGTGTACGGTGCGCGGCGCTGGCTCGATCTCTTGGGTCAGCGAGTGCAACCTTCGGAGTTCGCCAAGCTCGCCACGATCCTGGCACTGGCGCGCTTTTTGTCGCTTCCCCATGTGGATCCCCGCGCCCCCTCCACCTTGGCGGTCTCGGCCCTGATTACGGGTCCTCCGTTTTTCCTGATTGCGGCGGAACCTGACCTCGGCAGCGCGCTTGCGCTTATCCCGATCACGGCAGCCCTGTTGATCGTTGCCGGTGTACCGTGGCGCACCCTCGGCCTGCTCGCGTTGGCTGCCACGCTCGTGCTGCCGATCGGCTGGTTTGCGCTCGGCGATTATCAGCGGGACCGCCTGCTCGTGTTTTTCGACCCCGCCCATGATCCACTCGGCGCCGGTTGGAACAGTATTCAGTCGGGCATCGCGGTCGGATCGGGTGGTCTGTGGGGCAAAGGGTTTTTGCGCGGCACGCAGAACGTGCTCGGGTTCCTCCCGCGCACGGTCGCGCCGACGGATTTCATTTTCTCCGTCATTGCGGAGGAAAAGGGATTCGTGGGGTCCGCCGCGATGCTGGGACTGTACGCGATGGTCATCGCGGGCGGCTTGAGGGCGGCCGCGCGGGCACGCGACAAGTTCGGACAGCTATGGGCGACGGGGCTGACCACACTGCTGTTTTTCCACGTATTCACGAACATCGCCATGACAATCGGGCTGATGCCCGTCACCGGCTTGCCACTGCCTTTCATCAGTTATGGCGGATCGTTCATGATGACGGCGGCGTTGGCCGCCGGGGAAATTCAGAGCGTATTTATCCGCCGCTATTCAAGATAACCGCAAGGAAAGGAAACTGCCGTGTTCGGATTGCTGAAAGGACTGCTAAGGAAAAAGGAACCCAAACGCCAGATCATCATCAACGCCGAAAGTTTGGAGACACGGGTCGCCATCCTGGATGAGGGTGAACTGGTGGATTTCTTCGTCGAACGCACCTCCGATGAACGGATCGTCGGCAGCATCTTCAAAGGCAAGGTGCAGAATCTGGAGGACAGTCTCCAGGCGGCGTTTGTGGATATCGGCCTGAAAAAAAACGCGTTTATCCACTACTGGGACATGCTGCCGGAAGATACGATGCGCCTGGAGATCGAGGAGGGCGTCGAACGCTCCCGCCCCCGGCAAAAACGAGGCGATCTCGCCAAGGAGGTTGCCCGCCGATATCCGGTGGGCTCAGAGATCGTGGTGCAGGTGACCAAAGGGGCGATCGGCACGAAGGGACCACGTGTGTCCGCGAATCTGAGCGTGCCGGGCCGCTATCTCGTCATGCTGCCAGGGACGTCGCTGCGCGGCGTTTCCCGCCGGATCGAAGATAAGGCCGAGCGCGAACGGCTGAAGAAGGTTCTCGCGCGTCTGCCGTTGCCGCCGAATATCGGCCTGATCGTCCGCACGGCGGGCCTCGGCACCCGGCGAACCGCCTTTGTCCGCGATACGCGCGCCTTGCTCGACCTCTGGAAACAGATCGAGACGGGCATTCGGGAATTGCCGGCGCCCTGCCGCCTCTACCAGGAACCCAATCTGATCGAGCGGGTCGTACGCGATGCGCTGACCGAGGACATCGACCGCATCGTCATTGATTCCCGCGCCGAATATGAACGCGTGCGCGCCCTCATTTCACGACTATCGCGAGGCTCGCGCAATATGCTGAAGCTCTACGAGGGCGATGCGCCGATCTTCGAATACTTCCAGGTGGAACACCAGCTCGAGAACTCGCTGCGCCGCAAGGTCTGGCTGCCGTCCGGCGGCTATATCGTCTTCGACGAGACCGAGGCGATGGTCGCGATTGACGTCAACACAGGCCGCCATAAAGGCGGCAAAACCCAAGATGAGGCCATCTTGCAGGTCAATCTCGAGGCCGCTGAGGAAATCGCCCGCCAGTTGCGGTTGCGCAACGTCGGCGGGCTGGTCGTGATTGATTTCATCGACATGAACTCCCGACGGGATCAGAATACCGTCTACCGGAAGATGAAAGAGTGCCTGCGGCGGGACAAGGCCCGCACCAACGTGCTGCCGATCTCCCCCTTGGGCCTGTTGGAAATGACTCGGCAGCGGGCGGCGGAAAGCATCCGAGAATCTATCTTCATGGACTGTCCCTATTGCGAAGGGCGCGGCAAGGTTAAATCCCCCTTTTCCATGAGCGTCGAAATCCAGCGCCGCATCGCAGAGGTCGTGCGCCGGCATCGGCGGGGCAATGAAACGCTGGAGGTCCGCGTGGTGGTCAATCCCGTCATCCTCGACCGGATGCGCAAGCTGGACGAGGCCGAACTGGTGGCGATGGAACAGCGGCTCCAATGCCGACTCATATTTATCGCGGACGGCCATCTTCATCTCGAGGATTTCAAAATTCAGGACGCCTCCGGCGGCCAGGACTTCTATTCCAGTCTCGAACACGGCACCGACCGCGTCCGGAAGGAGCCCGCCAGCAAAGAAAACGGCGGCAATGGCGTGCAATAATCGCTCGCCTTGAGGTTTCGGTTCGCTTACGTTGTACGCCGTGCTGACGTGATTCCCAAAGCGCATGTCCGCACGGTAAAGATGTGGAACCAGGCAATGACGAAGGACTGGAGAATGGATACGGAACAGGCGCTGCGGCTTTACCGATACATGCGAACCGCACGGCGTCTCGACGAGATGCAGACGATTCTCGCCCAGCAGGGGGAGGCCAGTTTTCAACTCTCCAGCGCCGGCCACGAGGGCACGGCCGCCCTCGCGTTCCATTTGAAGGCCGAGGATTGGCTTCACCCACACTATCGGGATGTGGCGCTCATCCTCGCGCGCGGCCTGCCGCCGGCTCGCTATTTCCATAGCCTGCTAGCGACCGCAGAATCCGATTCCCATGGGCGGCGCATGCCCCCATTCGTCAGTGATCGCGCGTTGAACCTGATGAGCATCCCCACGCTGGTCGGCAATAACGCGCTCCAGGCCGTGGGCGTGGCCGCGGCGATTCGCCATCAGCCGGCACGTCCCCTGGTCTTTTGCGGCATCGGCGACGGCGGTTCGCAGGAAGGCGAAGTACTCGAAGCCATCGCCGAGGCCGTTCGGGAGCATCTGCCCGTCCTGTTCGTCATTGAGGACAACCACTATGCCCTTTCCACCCCCACCGCCGGCCGCACCTTCTATTCTCGGCCTGACGGCGAGGCCGCAGAATTCTACGGCATTCCGATTGTGCGGATGGATGGCAGCGATCCGGTGACCGCTTGCGGCCGGTTCGGCGAAATCGTGGACGCGATCCGCGAGAACCGAAGCCCGCGAATCGTCGTTTTTCAGGTGGAACGACTCGCCAGCCATTCGAATTCCGACGACCAGACCGTCTACCGCACCCCACAAGAGATCGCCGCTGCTCAACGCCGCGATCCTATCGCATGCATGGAAGCCTGGCTGCGCACGCAAGGCGTGCGGGAAGAAGATCTCGCTTCGCTGCATGCGGCAATCGAGGAACAGTTGAGCGCGGCGCTCGCCAGCGCCCGCTCGGCAGCGCCACCGGTCAATGGCCCGACCCGTCGCCCCCTGCCACTCGAACTGGATAGCGCACCGGAATCACCGCTTCTGGAAGCGGGACCAAAAGGCATCACCATGATTGAGGCGATGCGAGAAACACTGCGACGCCGGCTGCGCGAGGATCCCCGCGTCTTATTGTTCGGACAGGATATCGAAGACCCGAAGGGCGATGTCTTCGGCCTCACCCGAGGCCTGTCCACGGAACACCCCGGTCGCGTGCGCAACGCCCCCTTGAGCGAGGCGACCATCGTCGGCACTGCCATCGGGCGCGCCCTCGCGGGCGAACGGCCGGTGGCGTTCCTGCAGTTTGCTGACTTCTTCCCGCTGGCCTTCAACCAGATTTTTGCCGAACTGGGCTGTCTTTACTGGCGCTCGGCCGGCGCATGGGAGGCACCGGTCATCGTCATGGCTGTCTCCGGCGCCTACCGCCGCGGGCTCGGACCGTTCCATGCGCAGAGCCCGGAGGGCTTCTTAACCCGCGTGCCTGGCGTGGATGTGTTTATGCCTTCCAACGCCGCGGATGCCGCCGGGCTGCTGAACGCCGCATTCCGTTCCGGACGTCCTTCCATTTTCTTCTATCCCAAGAACTTGCTGAACGACCGCTCCGTGCTCACCGATCTGTCTGCGACGGAGCGTGCCGTCCCCATCGGACGCGCCCGCCTCGCGCGCGCGGGGCACGACCTGACGTTGGTCGGATGGGGAAATACGGTGGCCGTCTGCGAACAGGTAGCAGAAGTGCTGGAAAGCGCAGCGGTCTCCGCCGAGGTCCTGGATCTGCGCACATTGTCTCCGTGGGACCGGGAGACCGTCATCGCTTCCGCGCGAAGGACAGGCCGGTTGATCGTCGTGCACGAAGATATGCGTACGGGCGGACTGGGCGCGGAAATCCTCGCGACAGTTGCCGAAGAAACCGGCGGCGCGATCGTTATGGCTCGCGTAACAACGCCCGACACCTATTTGCCGTTCCGCTACGAGAACATGATGGAGCTGTTGCCGACCCGTCGAACAGTGCTCGAGTGTGCGGCCAAAATGCTCGATCTTGAATTGCGGTGGGAGGAGCCGGTTCGCCCGGATCCCGGCATCGTGGTCATCCGCGCCATCGGGTCCAGCCCGTCGGATGAAACCGTGCGCATCGTTGAATTCCACGCTGCGGAAGGAGATCGACTTTCTGAAGGCGCGCCGTTCGCCTCGGTGGAAGCGGAAAAAGCCGCGTTCGAAATCGCGGCGCCCACCGCCGGTCGTCTGGAGGCCCTGCTCGTCCAGCCGGGGGCGGAAGTGCGGGTAGGCACGCCGATCGCCCGGTTGCGCGCAGACGATCCGGCGTCGGCGTGTGCCTTGGCCGAAGCGATGGAAGAGCGCCCGATCCTGGGCCGACGCGCCCGCGCCCGCCGCAAGGCATCTCTGGAGATTGGAGCGGAAGAGGCCCCGGTTGTCCTGGGAATCATCACCGCTGCCCTTGGCTCGCGCGAGATGTCCAATGATGAGATTCTGCACCATTTTCCCGAATGGAACTCGGCCGATGTGGTGAAGCGGACGGGAATCGAACGACGTTTCTGGATCGGCGAAGGGGAGAATGTGTTGACGCTTGCCGTCCGGGCTTGTCGCGAACTGCTTGAGCGCGAGCGCCTCAAAATCAGCGATGTGGACGCGCTGATCTGCAGCACCGGCACGCCACTCTCCATGACTCCCTCACTCGCATGCCGGATTCTGGAACAGCTCAGCCCCTCAAAAGGGGAGGTCCTGGCACAGGCATTCGATATCAATGCCGCCTGTAGCGGATACCTCTACGCATTGCAGTCGGCTTACGACATGCTGCATCAGCGGCCCTCGATGCGGATTCTTATGGTCACCGCGGAGACACTCTCTCCGTTGCTGGACCCTAAAGACGCAGGCACATTCTTCCTTTTCGGCGATGCTGCCACGGCGACGCTGGTTCGCCGAGGAACGGAGGGAGACGGGGTCGCCGCGCGGGTCTGGCGGCCTGTGCTCTCGGCACTGGGGGAGCCGCCCGAGACGCTTTATGTCCCTTTTTCGGGCGTCGGTGAGTGCGTGCGTATGGCGGGTCAGTCGGTTTTTCGCGTCGCGGTGCGCCGGATGATCGAGATGCTAGAACGCGCGTGCGAGGAGGCGGGGATTACCGTAGAGGATCTGGCGATGATCGTGCCGCACCAGGCAAATACGCGCATCATTGACGCCATTCGAGAGAAGATCAATGTGCCAAAAGAACGAATGTTCAACCACATCCGTCAATACGGCAACACCTCTTCCAATACCATCCCACTGGCGTTGCAGGAGGTATTGCCTGGCCAGGCGCCCGGCGCGCGCATCGGCCTATGCGCATTCGGTGGAGGCTTCACCTTCGGGGCGGGTATTCTCGAGCGAATGTGATTTGCCCAAGGCCAAGACGCACCGTAAAATTCGTGTTTATTGAGGCGACAGCCGATTTTACTGGCACGCCGCCGCGGACCGCGTGTGTTGGATCACGGTGATTCGCCAGCGAAAACCCCGGGCGAACGCGAACAGAATGCACCTCCTCCGGCCAGCGCCGGCCGGCCCCCTCTTTTCGTGAGTGACGCGCGATGAAGCTCCACCCTGAAATCCCCCGCCGGATTCTCTCAACTCCAAGGGCCTCCACCGCATCCCGTGCACCGGATGCGAGCCGCTGTCCTGCTGCCATTTGTGTTCAGTCAAACTCGGCTATACCTTGTCGAGTCGGTCCGGCCGGAGTCCATTAGTGGAGTTTCATTACTGGCGCGCGGAATAGATCATGTGTCAATGCGCAGAGCTCCAGCGTCCGACTTTTCGAATCGCGGTGCATACCTGGCGAACATATTCGTCGCTCATCGCCTGAGTGATCGGCATCAACACAGCCCGCTCCATCCAATGGATCGTCTGCGGACACATCTCGCGATCGTACTGAACCATACAAGGATGATCACGAGACACCCATGGGAATCCATTTCGATGAGGCGTGCGCTTTTCCATGATGTAGTTCCAAAAATAATAAACATGCCGATCCGGAATTTCTTTGGAAAACCGAGTGCCGCAATTGACGCCTTCCGCCTTGAGCAGTCGGGCCCATTCCATGGCCTGCGCCGGACTCTCGCAAAACACCGTCATGGCGAGGCCGCAATCGCCCGCTCGGTCATTCGGACTCTCAAGCGCCTCCGGACCGAACGCGTCTTCGCAGGCGGCCCACAGTCTGCGCTTGATCGCACGAGTTCGGGCGAGGATCCGGTCGCGCTTTTTCAATTGCTCATAAGCGACCGCGCCCAGCAGCTCCGGCATGCGGAAGTTTTGGCCAAGAAAAGTCTCGCGCTGCCGGCGTCGCTGCTCGGCGGGCGTGCCCTGTTTTTCCATCCAGAACATATATGCCGAATCGTGATAAAACGCGGCGCGCTCAAACACTCTTCGATCGCTCGTAATCAGTATGCCGCCCTCTCCCGCGCTAATTACCTTCGATTGCTGCAGGCTGAAGGCTCCGGCGTCGCCTAGCGTGCCCACATGGCGCCCCCGATAGGTCGCGCCATTCGCTTGGGCACAATCCTCCAACACCCGCAGTTTATGGCGACGCGCCACGGCCAGAATCCGTTCCATGTCGCACACACTGCCGCGCATATGCACGGGAATAACCACGCACGAGCGGGGGGTGATCTTCTTCGCCAGATCTTGGGGGTCCATCATCAATGAACGGTCCACGTCTACAATGACCGGAAATGCGCCCAGAGCCAACACGGCGGCCGCCGTGGCAATGTAGGTGTAGGCGGGCACGAGCACCTCGTCGCCTGGGCTGACGCCCAGGCCCACCAGCCCCGCCATCAGTGCCGATGTGCCAGAATTCATCGCAAGCGCAAAACGCGCGCCTGTCTTTTTCGCCATCAGGTCCTCGAATCGCGCCGCATACGACTCTTTTCGATCCAGACCAAAGCGAAACAGCATCCGCCGTTCGAGTACTTTCCGGACCGCGGCGATCTCTTCCTTCCCGATCTCCGCTGGGCCGTGAGCCCACAGGGTCGGCCTCGGCGCTGTCACAGCGCGCGGCCCGCCCTCCGCCGCCAGCCGATCCGCCGCAACCCTCGCATTCTCTGGTTTCACCTTCGCGCTCATACTCCTCCTCCTCCTCCTGTTCCGTATACACGGTGTGCCCTCTGCCACCTGGGCGATGCTATCTCGTGCGAATCCCGTGTCAATGCCATAGACTAATGCCCGAGCACCGCCGGCAATCTCTTGACAAGCCGAAACCCGCGGATGCGGTCGCCCGATGAATACTCCACCGGCGCGCCATGCGCATGAATAATGTCTCGCGCCACCAATGCCAGGCCCGGGCACCACATCACGGTCGAAAGCATGACACGAATGTCCGCTTGACTTGGTGCCGCGAATCCGTCAGCTTGCAGACCCTAAGCCGCCGCCGGAGCTCGCGGCCTATGCCCATGAAAACAATGCCTTTCCAGTCGGGATCGTCCTACAACATTATTTCCGCGCCGCGCCGCGTGAAGGAGCTGCCGCAAACGCTGCAGCCGCGCGAGCGCTTTCGTCTCGAGGGCGCCGACCGAGTCGGCGAGGACGTACTGCTGGCGATCCTGCTCCGATCGGGCATTCCGGGCGTGAATGTGCTCGACCTCGCGCGCCGTATTCTTGAACGATACGGCACGTTGACGCAGCTCGCGCAGGCGAGCGTCGAGGAACTGGCGGCGTTCAAAGGCGTCGGCCCCGTCAAGGCGCAGATGTTGAAGGCGGCCCTGGAGCTCGCCCGGCGGATCGCGCTCGAAGGCGCGGTCGAACGGCCGGCGCTGACATGCCCCGACGACGTGATCCGCCTGTTGGGGGAAACGGCGCGAACGTTGGATCGGGAGGTGTTCTGGGTCTTGCTGCTCGACACACGCAATCGCCTGCTGCGTCCGCCCGATGAAGTCTCGCGCGGGCTTCTCAACGCGAGCCTCGTACATCCGCGTGAGGTGTTCCGCGGCGCGGTCCGCGCGGCGGCCGCCGCGGTGATCGTCGCGCACAATCACCCGTCCGGCGATCCGACGCCGTCGGCGGAGGACCTGTCCATCACCCGCCAACTGGTCGAGGCCGGACGCATCGTCGGAATTCCCGTGCTGGACCATGTGATCGTGGGGCGGAAGGCGGACAGTGCCCCCGGTCATTTCAGCGTGCGAGAGTCGGGCTTGGTTACTTTTGAGGCAACATGAGGAGCGCATGACCATGTCTGTTCATCCGAGTGCTATTGTGGAAGATGGCGCATCTCTGGGCGCTGACGTTGAAATCGGCCCGTTCGCCGTCGTGCACGCGGGCGCGCACATCGGCGACGGCTGCCGGATCGGGCCACATGCGGTCATTTACGGCGGCACAACCCTCGGCGCATGCTGCCGAGTCCACGCCGGCGCGGTGCTGGGCGACACCCCCCAGGACCTCGCGTTCAAAGGTGGGACGAGCTTCGTCGAGATCGGGTCGGAATGCGTGATTCGCGAGGGTGTGACGATCCATCGCGGAACGAAGGAGGGCACGACGACCGTCGTCGGCCCGCGCTGCTATCTGATGGCCAATTCGCACGTCGGCCATAACGCGCGTTTGGGCGAACGCGTCATCCTCGCCAACGGCGCCCTGCTGGCCGGATACGTGATTGTGGAGGATTTCGCCTTCATCAGCGGCAATTGCGCCATTCATCAGTTCTGTCACGTGGGACGTCTCGCCATGATCGGCGGCGGAGCCATTCTGACAAAAGACTGCCCCCCCTATTGCACCGTGCGATCGAACACGCTCAATCGCGTGGCTGGGATGAACATCATCGGCCTACGTCGCGCCGGTTTTGACTCCGAGGCCCGAAGGCAGGTGAAGCGGGCGTTCTCGCTGCTGTATCTTTCCGGCCTCAATGTCAGCGATGCGCGCGAGGCGCTGGTTCGTGAATTTCCGGCCGGCCCAGCCGCGGAATTCGCCCGTTTCATTGCCGAATCCAAACGCGGCCTCTGCGCCGGTCCCAAATCGGCGGAGGATGCCGAGGGGCCCGAATAGGATCCGGACGGTCGAATTCGGACTACGGGAGCGTGTATTCCGTCGTATCCCCGGCCATTTACCCGCTTATCCAGAGCGAAGAACACCTTCAATCAGCCATGCGGCAGGCTTCACCCGCCTGCCTCGGGCGGCAGCGTTTATAAGACATTTTCTTGCAATTACTTTTGATTATAGCCTTGAATTTTGAACGCCGTGGACGCCCAGCGGTCTAATGGATTGACAATCGAATTTCGGAGAGTGGCGCAGCGTTTTCTCATGGGTTCCTCACCCAGACCTCCTTGGCGCTCGCCGCTCTCTTTCTTATTACGAGTCGTCTCATTATTGTCCTGACAGCGCGTTTAAGGCCTCGCGGCCTCAGCAAGCTGAGGCCCTACATTCTTCGGACGTGGGGCGCAAGCTTGTTCGCGCCGCAGAAAACGAGCACGTAAAGACAACATCGAGAATATTCGTGTTCTCCCCCCTCCTTCGGTCGAGGTCGGGGTGAAACCCGACCCTCCATTTGCCTGCGATGGAACGGAATTGGAAGGACAGCATCCACGCCGTCCGCGAATTGCACCGTTTTTTTAGGGGAGCGGCAAAAATACCGGCGAATAGCGCGGGGTCGTTGGGGCAAACGATTTCCGCCCCCTTTCGCCGACACCTTATATTTGCCGCTCATTCCCCAACAGCGCAATCGGCCCTCCGGCTCGACGCTTGTCGCGGCCCGCCTAAACCTATACAATATCGCGCCAAAACGGAGGGAATCCATGTCCAGACGCATCGCATTGATCACGGGAGCGGGACGGGGAATCGGTTTCGGAATTGCCCGCGCACTGGCGGCGGAGGAGACGAATATCGCTATTCTCGATGTCCTGCCGGAAGACGCCGTCGCCGATAACCTCGAAACATTGAAGCGGGCAGGCGGTGTCCCGCTGTACCTGCGCGGTGACGTCACGCGACCGGAAGACCGCGCCCGCGCACTGGCGATGATTCGAGAGCAGTTCGGCGCGCTTCATGTGCTGGTGAACAACGCCGGCGTGGCGCCGAAAGTGCGGGCCGACATTCTCGACGCGACGGAAGAAAGCTTCGAATGGGTGATGAAGATCAATCTTCAGGGCCCTTACTTCCTCACCCAACTCGCTGCGCGCTGGATGGTGGAACAGAGGAAGAACGATCCCGGCTGGCGCGGCTGCATCGTCAACATCTCGTCCATCTCCGCCACGGTGGCCTCGCCGAGCCGCGGCGAATACTGCATTTCCAAGGCCGGCGTGAGCATGGCTACCCGCCTCTGGGCCGCCCGACTGGGCGAATTCGACATCCCAGTCTATGAAATCCGGCCTGGGGTGATCGCCACCGACATGACCGCCGCCGTGAAGGAAAAATACGACAAACTCATCGGCGAAGGCCTCTGCGTTCAAAAACGCTGGGGCCAGCCGGAGGATATCGGGCGCGCGGTCGCTGCCCTTGTCCGAGGCGATTTCCCCTACTCCACCGGCCAGGTGATTATGGTGGATGGCGGCCTCACTTTGCAGCGCTTGTAACACCAAAAACAAACTTCTGTTCGAGGATCACGATGAAATCTTTGCCTGTCCTCACTCGTTCCGACGCTTCCACCGTCCGTGTCCATACGCTCGTCATCGGCAGCGGCGCCGCCGGCTTGAATGCCGCCGTTCAACTGCGCAACAACGGCGTGGAGGACGTCCTGATCGTGACCGAAGGACTCGACCAGGGCACGTCCATCAACACCGGCAGCGACAAGCAGACCTACTACAAACTCTCGCTGTGCGGCGCCGAAGCGGACGCCCCCCGACTGCTCGCCGAGACCTTCTTCAACGGCCACTCAATGCACGGCGACCTCGCCCTCGCGGAGGCCGCCGGCTCCGCCCGCGCCTTCCTGAATCTCGTCAACCTGGGCGTGCCGTTTCCGCGCGACGCCTACGGCCAGTTCGTCGGTTACAAGACCGACCACGATCCCCGACAGCGCGCAACGTCCATCGGCCCCTACACGTCACGGGAAATGTGCCGCGCGCTCATACGCGAGGTGCGTCGCCAAAAAATCGCGGTGCGAGAAGGCCGCGCGGTAGTGGAGCTGTTGGTGATCGAGCAGAACGGCATCCGGCGCGCCGCCGGCGCGATCGCGGTCAACCGGCGCGGACAATTCGAGATTTATCTGGCCGACAACGTGGTTTTCGCCGTCGGCGGCCCCGGCGGCCTCTATCGCACCAGCGTCTATCCCGCTGTCCACACCGGCGCAATCGGATTGGCGCTGCTGGCCGGCGTGAAGGCGCAGAGTCTGCCGGAATCCCAATACGGCCTCGCCTCCATCGGTTTCCGGTGGAACGTCTCCGGCACCTACATGCAGGTCATCCCGCGATTCATCAGCGCCGCTGCCGACGGCGTCAGCGACGCGCGCGAATTCCTGCGCGACACATTCGACGACGCCGGACGGATGAATTCGATGGTCTTTTTGAAAGGCTATCAATGGCCCTTCGACCCGCGCAAAATTGATGGCTCCTCGCTGATCGATCTTCTCGTCTACATCGAAACGGTACAAAAAGGGCGGCGTGTGTTTCTCGATTTCCGCGAAAATCCGGCGGGGTTTTCCTTCGCCGCATTAAGCGACGAAGCCCGCACCTACCTTGAGAAATCGAAAGCGCTTCAAGATACGCCCATCGCACGCCTGCGGCAGATGAATCCGGCGGCAATCGCCCTGTACCGCGAGCACGGTATCGACCTGGAAAAAGAACCGCTGGAGATCGCCGTCTGTGCCCAGCACAACAACGGCGGCCTGGCCGGCAACCGGTGGTGGGAATCGGTCAACACGCCCCACTTGTTTCCAGTGGGCGAGGTCAACGGGTCACATGGCGTGTATCGGCCCGGCGGTTCGGCGCTGAACTCCGGGCAGGTAGGTTCAATGCGGGCCGCAGAATACATCGCTCATGTTTACCGGAGCACGGACCTCGACGAACGAGCGGCGACGGCGCGGGCGCAAGATGCCGTCGCCGAGCTTTGCGCGTGGCTTGAGGGATGCGCTCGCGCGGGGCGCGCATGGCAAGTCGAGCGGGCGGAAATCCAGGAGCGGATGAGCCGCGCCGCCGCGCATATCCGGTCGAAAGCGGAACTCGATTGCGCAGCGGACGAGGCGCGACGGCAATGGGAGCGCCTGCGCGCGGACGGCTGTGGTTATCGAGGGGCGCAGGGCGCGAGAGAGGCGCTGCGCAACCGCCAACTGTGCTTCGCGCATCGGGTCTATATCGAGGCGGTGCGGTTCCAGGTGGAGAGCGGCGTGGGCAGTCGCGGTTCGTACATAGTTTTGGACCCAACCGGCCAACCGGTCCATCCCAAACTGGGCGACGAATGGCGCTTCCTGCCGGAGAACCAGCTATTCCGTGACCGAGTGCTGGAGACCCTTGCGGAAAGCCCGGACCACATCCGCCACGAATGGGTGCCGCGCCGTCCGATTCCGGAAACCGATCTGTGGTTCGAGACGGCCTGGGCCGCCTTCCGCGAAGGCCGGATTTACGCGCTGTAGGGCGAAAACGCGCCGGCTTGCCTTCGTGTTCCGCCCCTCCCCGATCGTCTACTCACCGCCTGAGGCCCGCCTTGTTTCGCGCCAGCGAAATTGAATGGCCGTCTCAGCGTCCTCCGCGTCTCCGCGGTGACTAGCTTTGGCGGACCGCTTGTCTATATTGTTCCACACGGATGAAAAAAAACGGCGCGGAGACATGATCTCCGCGCCGTTCGGGCGATGGACGATGACAAATCGTTCTTTATGCGGACCGACCACCCATTCTCCGTCGCGCCCAGAAAAGGCCCAGGCCTGCCAGCATCGTGCCGACTATGCCCGGTTCGGGGATGGCGACGACTTCATAAAGACCGGTGCCACTTACCAGCTGGTAGCCCTGGCCGTAGCCGTCAAACTCGACCTCGCTCTGACTGAAAACGGAACTGAAGTCGGTGGGCGAGCCGAGAAAGAGCAATCGGTCCGATCCCCCGCCGAGCAGCGGGATGCCGCTCCAATTGGCGATTCTCAGCTTCGAACCGTCCGTCAGTTGCACCGGCGCCGAGCTTATGGTCAGCGTCACATTTCCGCTCGTCCCGAAATCAATCGTCGCCACCGAGTCGACACCGCCGGAGAGCGTAAGGC
>CALLML010000047.1 GCA_938005705.1 uncultured bacterium | reverse complement strand
TAATCTGCACTTGCCCCACCTGATCCGCTCGCGCACCCTCTGCGCCGTGCTTCTCTTTTTCGTGCTCCTTTCTTTCCTTGGAACAAGAGCACCGTGAAGCACTTAACCTCTTAATCGCAAGTCCACTGCAATATCTGGGTTCAACGCAATACAGATGCCGTAAACGGACGGCTATGAAGTTTATTTTGCTGGGCCCCGAGATGAGAGCGGCGCGGATAACCACCGCCGAGCCCGGGCTACCGCCAACGACGACGACCATGCCGCAGTCGTTTGTTAGGCGCCGTCCGGCCAAGCCTTCTCGCCCGCGGAACCCGAGTCGTTCGCCACGGCCGCCGCAGATTCTGCACACGAGACGCCGCCTTGGATTTCATGCGCTCTACCCGGCGTCGTAATAAGATCACCCCACCGGCGATCAGCAGCATGGACACCGTGGCGGGCTCAGGAATGAATTGGATATAAAGAGCATCAGAGGTAACCAGCCATCCGCTTGTGCCAAAGCCCGGATCCGGCGAGGCACCAGGCGGCAGTTCTGTAATGGCAAAACGGTCGGGGTCCAACCCGGATGCCGAAGTGAAACTGAACAACTTGTACGGCGTTCCCAGTTCGAAACCGGATTGGCCAATGAACTTGAATTGAAGGGCGCCGGCGGCCGGGGCGCCGGTGAGTGTACCGATGACCACAATATGGTCATATGTGACGCCCGCCGCCGTCGGTACTCCAAGATCATACTCCAGGATTGCCCCGTTGCTCAGATCGAGCGCCGAATTAAAAGTCAACTCACCAATGCTCGCGCCAGGGGCCAGAACGGATGCGGTGGAGTGGCTCACCGAACCACCAATGATTCCCCGGCCGCTGAGACGCGCGCCTGTGGCCACGGTGACGGGGCCTGTGGCTACAGAAAAATTGCCGTGGATGGCTAGTGTGCCCTCCTCAACCGCCAGGCCGCCGGTAAAAGTCCCCACACTGTCGGGGCCAAATACTTGGGTTCCAAGGCCGGATTTAACGATTTTCAGCGTCATCCCACCGTCGCCGTCACGCACGGTTCCATTGAAGGTGTGAACGCCGGACGCGGGCGCGATAACCAGTTCGCTCGCGCCCGTGCCCGCGAAGTATGCCGCCACACGTCCATCTCCACTGAGGCCGCCGATGACCGCCCCGGCGCCTGCCGGCTGGCTCGTGGTCAAACGGCCGAAGACGTTCACAGTCGTGTCGTTATTGTTCGCTGCATTGGGTGAGCTGAGATTGACCGTTCCGCCGTTGATGAACAATCCTCCGGTGAAGGTATTACTGCCAGTCAGATTGACGGTTTGAGATGTTCCCATGAAGGTGACGCCGCCGGACCCCGTGATGACGGAGTGAATGGTTGCCTGCGACCCCGTGTGATAAGCTCCTATGAATGCCGGCACCGAACCGAAATTCAAAACTCCACGAACGGTAGGACTGCCGATCGAAGTGTCCCCCATGATGAGGCCGCCGCTTCCCAGCGTCAGCGTTGTGGTTCCGGAAGTGAAAGATAGCGTCTGAGTCAGACGGAGCGCGTGAACCGTTTTATTGGAGTTCAGGGTCTGGGCTGACGTGACATTGACCACGTTGGTGGCGACGGCCGTATTGATGTTCGTCGAATTATAGACCGCCGTCAAAAGATTGTTGTTGGCGTCAAAACGCGTAAAATTCCCTACAGTAGCGCCTCTCCCGTACATTTGGATTCCCGGCGTGATCATGCCATTGGACGAAGCCGGTTTGGAACCCGTCACGGCGAGTCTATTCAAACTGATTGTTGTGCCAGGATTCGAATTGCTGATCAGTAGAGTGTTTCCAGGAGAAGCGTTGCTCAGAGACGAAGCCGTCAACCATACGCCTGAATTCGTATTGTTGGGTCTGTCGAACGTAAGCCAGCTGCTCCCCGTAAAAGTCATCGCCCCAATCGCCTCTTGAGTCAGGTTGTTGTTGGCCGAGTGCCCGATTATATGGAATCGAGCGTTTTGGAGTGCGATGGTCGCTGCATCTCCAATACGGTTATTGTTCAGCTCGCTGAAATTATCCAGTACCAAGACGCCACCGATGCCGACATAGCTCATGGGGCTGCTCAAGGCCGTGAGGGTGCCGCCGGCGCCCGTCGCGCCTAGCCCGCCACGGCGGCCGGCCGTGACATTGGCGAGATCAGGGGCACCGACCGAATAACTGAATCCAAGGATTCCGCCATCGCGCGTGGTGACGGAAGAAGCATTGGCAAATAAACTGGATGAACTTTCAAATGTGACCATTCCTTGCCCGAATTGCCCCGGTTCCGTGGCGGTGGAGACAATGTTCACGGCGCCGCTGAAGCCGCCGTTGTTTCCGTCAATGCGCAGCCCTGGCGAGCCGCGATGATTATTGGAAGAACCCACGTTCTGCAGCGTCAAATTACCTGTGCCGGTGAAACTGCCCGTGAAGCGGAAAATCGTGGCTACATTGGTAAACTGGGAGGCGATTCGCGCGCCATTCGCTCCGACAGCGATCGGATTATTATAGACGTATGTAGCCGTATTATTCGCTCCGACGCGAAGTGTGCCGTCATTGACGGTGATCGTGGCCCCGGTTCGGCCGATATACCCTAATCCGCGGGTGTAATTAAGAGTACCTCCGCCTGAGATGTCCGTCGGGCCCCACGTCGCTGTGTAGGAGGTGTTGGTCATATTTCCCATCTGCACGGTGCCCGATCCATTGATGGTGAGGGGGTTGGTTCCAGCGTTCCACGCCGTACCGGAAAACATATACGTGCCCGAAGTATGATTAAACGTGATCGGTCCTGGCGTTACACCCGAACCAACTGTGATAGAACCCAACCCGGAACCCGTGAAAAGCACCGTATCGCCGCTTTGATACGTGCTCGAACCGAAACTGTTGGAATCCGGCTGATTCCACGTCATGTTTCCGCCTTGCCAAGTCACCGTTGCACTCCAAGCGTTGGAGAGCAATGAGGCCATGAGCAAAGCCAGAAAGACACCGGCGCCAAAGATTCTCTTTCTGACGAAATAAACGACCATACTCATAGACTACCTGGATTATAAGCACATCATTGCGCCTTGCGCAAATAAATTTTCCTCCGCTGTAGAGTTATTCGGCCTTGGTGGTAGCCTTTGTGGTAGCAACGGGGCCTGTCTTTTTGAACGGAAAGCTTCGTTTGTTCTGGTCTCATCCGGTGGATTATTTTGCTGCGCCCGCCACAGACTTGAGCCGGAGGCTGGATCGAGATGTAATGAGCTGGGAGGGTGGCGGCGTCCCATAGCTCCGCATCTCTATTGGCGTTGGAACTGGGCGTAGGAAGTTGAGGCTGAATCATCCGCGACGGGGGTTGGAAGATATGCTGGGGGGCGGACAGTTCGCCAACGGATGCGCCGAGGGCTTGGCGATCTGCGAATAGCTGATCTCCGCTGCCGTTTCGCGTCCGAGAAAATTCAGCAAGACCCGGACCCGTTCGCGCGCGGGCAGGACACGCACGATCAGGGCCTCCAACCCGCGAAAGGGTCCATCCACGATCTCCGCGATGTCGCCTTCATGAAAAGGCTCCGTCACGACGCGAATTTCCTCGTTCCGAATCTCTGCGCGCAATCGTTCGACGACGTCGTCAGGCACCACGGCGTATTTTCCCCCAAACGCCACCACGCCCGTGATGCCGGTCGAATGGCGGACCTGCCGCATTCGCTCCATCGGATCAAAGCGCGCGAAGAGATAGCCGGGAAACAGCGCCTCAATGAACCAGATCGTCCCCCGCCGGGTGGGCTTGCGATACCGGATGCGGGGAGCATAGGTCTCGACGCCTTCCACACGCAGTCGCAGTTGTTGCGCTGCCAGGTGTTCCTGTTTTGGCCGCGTGCGCAGACAGAACCATCGCGGCGCGATGCCGGACGGATCGCTCCGGCCCGCCTTTTCGATCGCGCTGTTCATCGGCATCCCGGGGGACGAACATCGGCGGCGCGGATGCCTTGAATGGCCACGGCGATCGCCGCCAGATCGCCGATCCGCTCCCCCAGCACACTAGGCGTGATGCGCACACCTTTGCGAGATAACGACCAGGCATAGCGGGGCAACGCGGCATGCAGCGGAACCAGAAGAAACTCGCCGGTGTGGATCGCGATGGTGCCGAGGAGGACAGCCGATGGATTGAAAAACATCAGGATTGTTCCGATACCCTGAGCGAGGCGCTCGATAAATTCCGTCCAAAACTCCGTCGCCAGCGCGTCGCCCTCTCGTGCGGCGGCGACAAGAGCACGGAAATCTATCCGCTCCGGGTTTCCGCCGGCGAGCTCGAGAACGCGCGATCGCGCGCCCGCCGCGATGCGCGCCCGCAGCCGGTCGGCGACGTTGCGTCCTCCGCAGTACATTTCCCAGCAGCCGCGCTGTCCGCAAGGGCAAAGCGGTCCCTCGCGATCGAGGACATGGTGACCAACTTCTCCGCCGAGGTCGCGCGCGCCCTGAACCAATCGTCCACCGGAAATCACCCCCGCGCCGATACCAGTACTTAGCGTCAGATAGACGAGGTCCGGTGTGCCTCGAAACTCGCCAAAAAAATACTCCGCAAGGCCAGCGGCGTTGGCGTCGTTGTTGATAAAGACCGGTCGGTTCGTAGCCGCCGCCATCCATTTGGCGACCGGGACCTCCCGCCAACCGGGAAGGTTGGGCGGGGCGATCATACAGCCGCGCGCGACGGACATCGGGCCCGGGGCGGCGACACCGACGGCGCGGGCGCGTCGGAAGGCGTCCGGCGCCTCGTGGCGCAATTCATCGAGAAGACCTTTGACGCGCTCGAACCAGCATTCTGGCCCGGCGGCCGCTTCGGTCGCCACGCGGCGGAACGCAAGGAGGACGCCGTCGACGCTTCCCAGCGACAGGGAGGTTTTCGTGCCACCGATGTCGAGTCCGATGAAGATATCTTCGCTCATACCTGTGGTTAGGGCGTTGGGACGGATTCCGTCGTTTCATCCGCTCGACGCAAAAATTCCGCCCACTGGGCGCGGGCTTTTCGCCGTTCGGTCCAACTCATGGTCTGCGAGACCGCTTTCAGATGGGTGGGCGCATGGGGATCACCCGCGGCAGCGGCTCGCGAGAGCCATAGATGGGCGGCCAGCAGATTTTTCGGCACACCGCGGCCTTGCGCGTACAGGACCCCGATGCTGTTCTGAGCGGCGGCGACGCCTTGTTCGGCGGCATTCAGATAACAAATGGCCGCCTGCACCGGATCGGGCTCCACGCCGACGCCGTTCTCGTAATGCCATCCAAGACAGTACTCCGCCTCGGCGTCGCCCCGCGCGGCAGCGCGTTGAAACCAGCGCACGGCCTCGACAACATCCGGCGCCGTGCCTGCGCCGTGTGCGTAGGCCTTGCCCAGCGCCGTCATTGCGCCGGCATGGCCCAATTCTGCGGCATGTTTCCACAGGGCGATTGCACGCCCCGGATGGCGCGGAGCGCCACGTCCCTTGGCGACGGCGTTACCGAGGGCGAAAAGCGCTCCGGCGTGCATCTGCCGGGCAGCGGTGGTCCACCATTGGACAGCGAGATCATCACGCGCCGGCGCGCCGCCTGTGCCGCGCCAATAGCGCTCACCGAGCGCAAACTGGGCCTCTGCATCGCCCGCGACGGCAGCCTGCTCGAGCGCTACGAGATCGGAAGGCGCGTCGGCCGCACGGAGAATTTGCGCACCGAGCAGCACGGTGACCGCCGGTATCCATAAACACAGCCCGCGCAAAATCGCAAAAACGGACGGATTACATGTCGCTCGCTTCATGGTATGTTTTTCGTCAGGAACCGCGCCGGCGCTCCACGCGGCGACGTGGCGGTTTCGCCGACGGCGCATATGCTAGCGCAGGCCGCCGCCGGCGGCAACCTCTCGCTGGAAAAAAGCCAAAACGATGGGTGATCATTATCAGGACGTCATCTGGGACTGGAACGGCACGTTGTTTGATGACGCATGGCTTTGCGTCGAAACGATGAACGCGGTGCTGCACCGCCGCGGACTGCCGGCGCTATCGGCCGAACGCTATGCGGAGACGTTTCGCTTTCCGGTGGAGGCTTACTACCGCGATCTGCCATTTGACTGGACGCGGGAATCGTTCAAGGAGATCGGCCTGGAATTCATGCGCGATTATGAGGCGCGACGGCTTGAGTGCCGGTTGCGCGACGGTGCTCTCGATGCGCTGGCGTTCTTCCGCGCGCGCGGCGCGCGCCAACACGTGATTTCGGGATATCTGCAGGACACGTTGGTGGAATTGGTGGCGCACTACGGCTTGACGTCCTGGTTCGACGAAATCGTCGGCGCTTCGGACGTCTATGCGCGCGGCAAACTGGACCTGGGCGAAGCGTGGGCGCGGCGACGTGGCGGAAATTCGCCCCGGCTCGTCATCGGCGATACCGTACACGACCACGAAATGGCGCAGCGGATAGGTGCCGATTGTGTGCTGATCCCCGCCGGCCATAATGCGCGCCGCCGCCTGGAAGCCTGTGGCGTTCCGGTGGTGGACGGACTCGCCGAGCTGATAACGCGTTTACAGTAGGCATATCCACACTCAGAATCGGAAAAACCCCTATCATCTCTTCTCACAAATACTCCCATGAGGCATTCCCTGCCCATCGCCGGCTTCCTGTGAAAGAGAAGGTTCAAGGCCTCGACTTTTCCAAAACTTTTTGAAACTATTTTCCCGATCCACCTGATAGGCGAGACGCTACGACGCCAAAGGAAGAAGGTCGGAGCCATTCCATCATCTGGGACATAAATGAATGAACGCCTACCTTGATGACGTACTAAGTTGATTGAGGCTCCGATGTGGACGGCACTATCTTGGACATTTCGGCAGGGAGGTGGGGGGGAAAAATACGGTCGGCGCGCAGCCGCGCTGATTGCCGTGCTGACGCTGTTCAGGGTCTTCTACAGCGGCACGTTGGAATTGGCCGGCGATGAGGCATACTATTGGCTTTGGTCGCGCCGCCTGGACATCGGCTATTACAGCAAAGGGCCGGGGGTCGCATGGGTGATTGCCGCCTCCACCCGGCTGTTCGGCGATAGCGAACGGGCGGTCCGTCTTCCCGCTGTGCTCCTATCAGCGGCATCGAGCGGGCTGATCTACTGGCTCACCCGCCGACTCTTCGGTCCCGCGGCGGCTTTCGGCGCCGTTGCAGTCGCGGCGACGGTGCCGCTGTTTCTGGCCGGCAGCTTACTGATGACGATTGATCCTTTGAGCGTGGCTTTCGGGCTGGCGGCGGCCGCCGCCTTTTGGGACGCGATCGAGACCGACCGCGGCGCCGCATGGCTCGGCGCCGGCGCCGCCGTCGCCGCCGGTACGCTCTGCAAGTTTACCAACCTCGCCCAGCTGGTCTGTTTTCTTGCCATCCTGCTGATCTCGCCCGAGTGGCGAGGCCGTCTGCGCCGACCGGGATTCTTGGGAATGGTCCTTGCCGGCCTCAGCGGTCTGCTGCCCCCGTTGATCTGGAACGCCCGCCACGGATGGGTCACACTTTCTCATTTATGGCAGCGCGGCGCGTTGGACCGTCCGTTCCAGGCCGATTTCGGCGCGCTGGGCAGTTTTCTGCTGAGCCAGGTGGCCGTGTTTTCCCCGGTGTATGCCGCCGCCCTCGCTGCCGCCGTGATTCGCCGGGATTGGACGCGGCCTCATCCGCGCGCTGTGCGATTTCTCGGGGGTATGATCGCGCCACTGCCACTGGCCTATGCCTTGGTCAGTCTGAACGGCGAGTACGAGGCAAACTGGGCTGCGCCGGCGCTGGCGATGTGCCCGATTCTGCTCGCCGGCCTATGGACGCCGCGCATGCAGAGCGATCCCGCACGGTGGCGGCGCGCCACGCTCGTTGTGCTGGCGCATGCCCTGCTGGCGGCTCTCACCCACATCGCTCTGGCAGGTCCGTGGCCGTTCGGCAACGAGCGGTTCCGTCGCATCGGCGGGGCTGCCGACCTCGCGGCGATCGTGGAATGCGAACGGCAGAGCGCCGGCGCCGATTTCGTGATCGCTGGCGGCTATCAATTAGCGTCGCTGCTAGCTTATTACACGCCCGGTCATCCCGAGATTTTCGTGCCTAATACCGGCCGCGCCAGTAACCAATTTGCCTTCTGGCCGAGTTACCCGGGACGATTCGACGGTCGTGATGCGCTGCTGGTGATGAGTAACGATGCCATACCGGAAGCGATCCGGCGACAGTTTCGCGAGGTCCGGCCGTTGACCGTGGTCCGGCCCTTCTATCGGGGCCGCGCCATGCGACCCCATTACCTCGTCCTGCTTCGTTCCCTGCGCTCATCCGACGCCGCTGCGGACGTCCGCTGACTCGCTCTTGCCGGCGGCGACATCAGCGCCGCGCTCGCGCCCGACAAATCCACTATCCACGGCGCCTCTGCCGGCCTGGAGATCGCCAGTCCACCTCCCGGCATGCAGACTCGGACGATCCGAACGCGGGCCGGCGGCAAACCGATGTCGAGACGAATGGATAGATCGGAGAACCATCCCTCCGGTTTCAACTCGAACCGCAGGGCGCCACCGGAAACCGGCGCCGGTCCCAGCCGGCGAAGGCGACTGCCGAACATGCCGAACCCCTCCGCCTCACCGGATATCGACAGCTCTTCACAGGGGCGCAGCGTCAACGAAATGTCTTCCGGAGGGAAAACCATCTCTATCTCAGACTCCGGGCCCTCGCGAGGATTTGCTGCGAGGGCAGCGACGTAGCGAAACTCCGAGTGATAGGGCGTTGCGATGAACGAGGCGACGATCACTGCTGCGGCCAGCACGCCCCAACCCACGATCGCAACCGGCGAAATCCGGACTTTTAATGAGTCGGGCGGAGGTCCGTCCTCCCGGCCGGGGATATTGAAGATGAAATAGTAGAGGATGACATTGGAAAGATGAACGAGCAGCCCTGACGCGATGACATCCGAAGCAAAATGCGATCCGGTCATCATGCGGCCGATGCCCAGCGCGGTTCCGTAGAACACGGCCGCCACGAGCGCCGCCGCTGCCCAGCGGCGCTGCCGCCGTTTCCAGATCAGCCAGAAGACCGTCAGAACATAGCCCGCCGAGCTATGGCCGCACGGAAACGACTTGCCGCGCCCCGCAGTTCCTTTTTCGGTCGCGTCGCGATATTCCCATGTGCCGCCCAGTTCACGCACATGGATCGGACGAGGACGGCCCCAGAAGTTCTTGAATCCGATATTGACCACCACACCCGGGCCGATCGCGACGGCGAGCAATACGAATGCGGCGTGGCGCCGCCAGCGCCGCCACGCCACGGATCGCAGACCGGCGGCAAGAACCACGACCGACGCGGCGGCCACGGCGGCGACGCTTGCACCGGCGCCTTCATATAGCGACCGCCACAGCCATGAGAGTTCGGTTGGACGAGGGAAGCGGCCGGATGACCGGAACGCGGTGGCCATTCGCATGTCGAGGCCCGTGCCCGTGAACAACCACACCGTCAAAGCGCCCAGCGTCCCCACGGCCGCCAGCTCGGGCAACCAGCTTCGCCAGTATTGTAACGGCGAAGGCGTGGAAATGTCGCCGCGGCGCGGCGGTGGCGTCGTCTCGGCGACAGGCTCGTTCATGCTTTCCACTGTGCCACAGTCGAGTGCTGGAGGCAACAGTCAGGCGGGTTTTCCCGCGTGCTCGCTGGGCGCCTAACGCTGATACGAGCCATGAGCCGGTGGCGCCGCGGGGCCTGAAACGATGGGTCCGACGCGGCACCGGCGGTCTCCGATTTTTTTCAAAGACGCTCCTGGCCCCCGGCAACAACCTCGGGAAAGAAATCCCAACGGACTAGAGATTCACGCGTTTGAACTGCGGCAGCCACGCGCGATGGCGGCGGAAGAGTTCGGCGGTCATTTTGCGGATTTCCGCCAGCGAAAGCACTGCGGCGGTCAGCGGGTCGTTGCAGATGGCCCGATAGACCATTTCGGCGTCGCCACTGAAATGCGCCTCGACCGCCATCATCTCGATTGTCGCGTTCAAGGCCGTTAGCGCCGCACATTGCGGGGGCAAGGCGCCGACATGGATCGCCTCGAAGCCCTTGCGGGTTGCGATCACGGGCACTTCCACACAGCAACCTGCCGGCAGATTGGTCACCAAGCCGGTATTCGGCACGTTGCCGTTAAATTCAAACGGTTCGCCGCCCAGATAGGCATGCATAATAGAGGCGGCGTACTCATTCCCCCGCGCTAGGGAAATCGGCGACTCTTTGGCCAGCCATTCGCGAACCTCTTTCTTCCAGGTTTTTTCCCTCCGACGATATACGTTGAGAATGTAGGCGTGATGTCCGGGATTCCAGCCGGTGCCCGTGGTGCAATATTGGCGGATCAGGCCCGGCCGTTTGCGGAACCACCAGTTGTACTCGGAATTGTGACCGCTGGATTCGGTGACGTAGTAGCCCAGCGCCAGGAACATTTCGTTGCGCACTTGTTCCTGGTTATAGATTTTTTTGTTAGTCATGACGGCCTTGCGCAGCCGCGGATAGAGGTCTTGTCCGCGATGTTCCAGGCGCACATACCAGGAAAGATGATTGATGCCGGCGGACGTATATTGCAGTTCCTCGTAGGGGACATTCACCCATTGCGCCAGCATATGGGCCGTTCCCTGCACGCTATGACACAGACCGGTGATTTGAAGATGCGGATACGCCCGCTGCATCGCGTGGCACAGCATGGCCATCGGATTGGTGTAGTTGAGCAGCACCGCGTTCGGACAAAGCTCCTCCACGTCACGGCAGATCGCGAGCATTTCCGGGATAGTCCGCAGGGCGCGGAAAATGCCGCTCGGGCCGCGCGTGTCGCCGATATTGATATCTACACCGTATTTTTTCGGGATCAGGATGTCATGCTGCCAGACGTCCGTGCTCCCGCACAGAATCGTCACGCAAACGGCATCGGCATCCTTCAACGCCTCCCTACGATCCAAGGTGGCGGTGATCCTGGCTGGATAGGAGCCGAGCGCGACAATCTTTTCGACCATCTGTCGAGCCATAGAGAGGCGTTCTTTGTTCACATCAACCAGCACGATCTCGGCGTCGCGCATCGTGGGAAAGGTGAGCAGGTCCCGCACTAGACCGCGAGTGAAACCCAGACTGCCAGCTCCGATGAACACGGTTTTGGCCATATATGACTCCCTGTTCGTTTCGAAAATCGGAAGACGGACCGTGACATTGGCGATTTTTCTCGCACAAATCAATTTAAAAAATGGCGCCGTTCCTCAAGGAAACATTGGGGATCGGGTTCGTCTCCAACGCGAGTTTCCATGGCCACTTACGCGACCGGAGCATGCGAAAACCGGAGCCATCCGCGAACCACATAGTGGGTGACACAGCTTGCGGGCGGTAACACCGTCTCCAACCGTTGAGCCCCTGCCGGACCACAGTACGTGGCTTGCTGGCACCGCAAATTTTTGAAGATCCCTATGCCTCGAACGCGACGCCGCGCGGCCAGGGAGGCAGGCCCCATGCCCGCGCAAGGGAAGCGGCGACGTCATAAAAGCCATCGCGGACGCCCAGCGGCCGACCTTCCCAGCCGGGACGGAATACGAGCAGCGGGACGTATTCACGTGTGTGGTCTGTTCCGTGGAACGTCGGGTCGTTGCCATGGTCCGCCGTCAGCATCAGGGCATCGTCGGCGCCCAGTTTCGGCAGGAAATCCGCCAGCCAGCGATCCGTCTGTTCCAGCGCTTTCGCATAACCTGCGACATCTCGCCGGTGGCCATACTGCATATCGAAGTCAATGAAGTTGGCGAAAATGAGGCCGCACTCGCCGCACGCCAGAAAATTTTCGACTGCGATCTGGGAAGATCGAGTGCCGCCGCTGTGGACAGACTCCGTTATGCCACGTCGGAGAAAAATATCCTCGATCTTTCCGACGGCGCGCACGGGCACGCCGGCGTCGGCCAATCTTTCCAGCACCGTCGGTTCGGGCGGGGCGAATGCGAAGTCGCGGCGGTCGGCAGTCCTTTCAAAACGGCCCGGCACGCCGCGAAAGGGCCGTGCAATGACGCGGCCGACCCGCAACGGATTGCACAGTTCGCGGGCGATTTCACACGCTCGATACAGTTCCTCAAGCGGAATGAGTTGCGTGTGGGCAGCGATCTGGAAGACGGAATCCGCGCTGGTGTAGGCGATCCATGCTCCGGTGCGCAGGTGTTCGGGCCCCAGCTCGTTCAGAATATCGGTGCCGCTCGCCGCTTTGTTGCCGATGAGGCGGCGTCTTGTCCGCCGCTCGAATTCGCGCACTAGGTCTTCCGGGAAGGATGGAGGGCCGGGCGGAAAAATGTGAAAACCAGGCCTCATCAGCAGTCCGGCGATCTCCCAGTGCCCCGTGATCGTGTCTTTGCCCTCGGATCGTTCGCACATGGCGCCCCATGCCGCCGCCGGTTGCGACGCCGGCGGAATGCCGCGAATAGGGCGATGGATCGGCGTCATCTCGGCGATATTGCCCAGGCCCAGTCGTTCCAGGGTCGGCAAATGAATGCCGTTTACAGCATCCGCAATATGGGACAGCGTGGCGGCGCCGACGTCGCCGTATTTCTCGGCGTCCGGAGCGGCGCCGATACCCACCGAATCGAGCACGATCAGCAGGATGCGCCGCGGCGGGGCCTCATTCATCGGATTCGCGTTCGAGGGCGGCGATTGTCTCGCGCAGAATAGCCACGGAATTACTGGACCCGATTCGCGTAGCGCCGGCGTTGAGCATGGCCAGCGCGGCCGCGCGCGTGCGGATGCCGCCCGCGGCTTTGACGCCCAAACCCCGAAGCGCAACTCGCCGACTCATCAACCGGACATCCTCTACGGTCGCTCCGGCGCGGTTCAGTCCTGTGGAGGTTTTGACGAAGTCCGCCCCGGCTTCTGCGCACAGATCGCAGGCGCGTTCCTTCTCGGATTGTGTCAATAGACAATTTTCCAAGATGACTTTGCAGAGTGCCTTGGCACTGTGACAGACCGACGTCACAGTTTCGATGTCCCGGCGAACCTCGTCGAACAGACCAGCCTTCAAGCCCCCTATAAAGAGCACCATGTCAATCTCTTCGGCCCCATCCCCAATTGCGCGCCGCGCTTCTTCCGCCTTGATCTCGGATCGCGTCGCGCCCAACGGAAATCCAACAACGGTGCATATGTGCGTCGAGGAAGTGGCGAGCATTTTCGCAGCACGCGGCACATAGACAGGATTCACACACACTGCGTGCATGCGGTATTCGATGGCCTCCGCGCAAAGCCGATCAATATCCGTCGGCGTAGCTTCGGGCTTCAGCAGCGTATGGTCCAACACCGCCGCCAGCTCCTCAATACTCCACTTTTTCAACCCATCCGATCTTCCGTCGGATTGCCCGTTCATTGCGGCCTCCTGATACGGCTCTTCCCAGCGAACGTTGACACCGATTATATGCGCCGCCGTTTTGGAAGCGAGTTAAACCCGCACGGTTTTCGTTCCGTCGTCCTGGAAAGGAGCTTGAATGGGCAGTCCCTCGAATCTGGTCGACCCGCCGTATTCGCGCGGATCCACCGTGTGCCAAGTCCCCTCGTCGCCGCTCGCCGTCGGCCATTCGGGGAGGATCACACGGAGTCAGACCGCCGCATCGGGCAAGGGATGTATTCGGACGAATTCGCTCCGCGTCACCGTACATGTTCAAGGCCATGAAATCCGATGGAGGCTGCTACCAGCCGACCACCGCGCGAATTTTCTCAGCGAGAGCGCGGGCCATGATTTCATGCATGACCACGCTGGGATGCCAATGCCCTCCGAAGAACTCGGCGCCCTCACGTTTTTCAAACACAAGTCTATACACGTTGGGATATTCGGCCTCCAATTCCGTCAGCCAGCCTGCGATGGGTTCAATAGCCATGGGACCGATGCTGATGAGAATGGAGGCGTCGGGATAAAGTCCGCGCAGCCTTTCAAGAAACCGGCGATAGGCACGAAGAAACTCTGCTTTGTCCAACTCGGGTTTCACGTTTCCTCGCCCGCGAGCCAGATCATTGGTGCCGAGATTGATGACGATGACATGCGGGACAAATCGCCGGTGATCCCACACCTGCTCTGGGTCGAGCGGAAGCGTCCGCTCAAAGAGATCGGGCAACACATCGCGTCGGTCGTTTTCTTCATCACGGTTTCGAAACATACCCCGTCCGGACCAGGCCACGACCATAATCTCGGCGCCCAGCGCGCGCGCGGCGATCGGTCCGTACGCCAGGTATCCATTCTCGTTCTCCAGCGTGTTGCCCTCGCTCGTCTCGCGCGCTTCATTGCCATAGCCGCAACTAATAGAATCGCCAATGACCAACATGCGTCGATTCGCCGGAGAAGCTGGCAAAGGCGCCCCGCCCTCCCCCAGCTGGAATCCGATTAATTGCATTTCACCCTGGAATCCTTCCGTTCGCTTCCAGAGTTCTACGGTGTGCTCGCCGTCGGGCAAGCCTTCCGCCAGCGGGTAGAGGGTCTGATGGGGGGTCACGATGAGCATCCGAGTCGGCACGCCGTCCACCACGATCTGTAGCGCTGCGGCGCGTCCCCGCGTCAGCTTCACAAGGGCGTTTATCGCCGTGCCAGAAAAACGCAGCCGCACATTACATGCGGTCCAGCCGAAACGATAATCTTCGGTGAACCGACCGGCGGTGACCACCGCTGGAGTATGGGGCGGGACAAAGACCGGCAGCGCAGACTCATCCGCAGCGCAGACGATACTCGACAGCCAGACGATCAGCAGCCCGGCTGTCCAAAAGCCGCTTTTGACTCTGTTCATTTCACGATGTTTCCTCCGACCACCGCCGACGGCGGTGACACCCACAGTCGGGCTTCTCTCCCCTCCGCCGTTACCGTCGCCGGCTTCTCTCGGCCCAGGCGCCTGCGCCTGCGGCCCTCGCCCGGCGTTCCGCCGCGCGCAGGCGCGACCAGTGACGCGCCTCCGGCGTGCCATCCGGCAAATCCATGCCGGCGCCGAAAACACGCGCCAGGCCGGCCTCCACGAGCGCCTCGCACAAATAGCGCCCGTCCGGCGATTGAACAATCGCAAAATATCGTTCGGCGCGTCCGCCGGCCTCCTGCCGACGATGATGGACGATCACGCCGTCTTTCAAAAATTCCCGCGCGAACTGCCGAGCTTCTTTTCCGAGCTCCAACACGCGCTCGACGGAAACATTGAAATAATCCGCCTGCTCCTTCACGCGGTCGGGGAAGGAATTGTCCGTCTCCGGCGCATCCACGAAATACAGCCGATACACGCGCCGGCTGCGCGCCGTGAACAGCTCGAAGCTGTCGCCGTCGTAATAGGCGTCTTCGTTCAATTGCGCATTTCGGATGGAGCGCCACTGGGCGCGGGCGGGCAAAACCGCCAGCATCCCAACAACCACAATCAGCATTTTGAATCGGCAGTTCATTCAAACTTTTCTTTCGAGGCCGGCCAACGTCCTGGCGAGCGCAGCCGAAACCCGTGCGGCAGGAGGTCACCGAGGGCAAACTGCCGCGCGCGACCCTTCGGCGGAAGGACATACACCGGCATATCGGCGTCGGCGAATTCGGCGAGCGCCTGGCGGCAGGCGCCACAGGGCACTGGCGCCGGCGGCCGCGCCGAGGCGATGGCGATGGCCCGCAGGCGCCGCGCGCCCGCCGCCACGGCCGCGCCGAGCGCCACACGCTCCGCGCAGATCGTGAGCCCGTAGGAGGCGTTTTCGACATTGACGCCCGTGAAGATCCGTCCCTGTTCATCCAGCAGGGCCGCCCCCACCGGGTAGCCGGAATACGGCGCATAGGCGTGTTTCATCGCGGCGCGTGCGGCGGCGAACAAGGCCGACCGCTTTGTCTCAACGAGCGGTTCGCTTTTCGAGGTCACGGCTCCGATATCTCCAACAGTCGCTTCCACCATTGGCTCAACACGGCCTTCATCCGCGGCGCGGCCTCCGCCGCCGCGCGCGCCACATCCTCATGGCTTAGGGGCGTGTGTGCGATGCCCGCCGCGAGGTTGCTGATGCATGACAGCGCCGCCACGCGCATTCCCGCGGCATGGCCGAGCATGGCCTCGGGCGCGGTGGACATGCCTACCGCATCCGCGCCCCAGCGCCGAAACGCCGCAATCTCGGAGGGGGTTTCGTAGGTCGGACCGGACACCGCCAGATACACACCCTCTTTCCAGCGGACTCCTGCCGCGAGAAAGGCGTCGCGCAGGAGCGACCGAAGCGTCGGATCGTACACGGCGGTCTGGTCGGGGAACCGCGGGCCCCAGAACGTGTCGTGGGGACCGACGAGCGGATGTGCCCCCATGGCGTGGATGTGATCGCGCACCGCCATCAGATCGCCCGCGCGCAAATCTCGGCGGATGCCGCCCGCCGCGTTCGTCAGCATCAGCGAGCGGGCACCCCACCGGCGCGCGAGGTAGATGGGCAGGGCCACCGGCGTCCATCCATCCCCCTCATACCAATGCCGCCGCCCTTGAAAAATCAACAGCGCGCGCCCGGCGGGGCCGGCCCAGAGCAGGCGCCCCGCATGGCCCTGCACGCCGGCGGCGCCGAGGCCGGGAATCTCGGAATAGCCGATCTCGCCGCGCGGCTCAAACGCCTCCGCCACCTCTCCCCAGCCCGACCCGAGCACCACGGCGGCGAGAGGTTTCAGCCGGGGCCAGCGCCTCCGCACGGTCGCAAAAGCGCGGGCCATCGCGGACATATCCATCGCCCAGGACAGCAGGGAAGGACGTTGTTTCATACGACCCGCTCCGCGATCAATGGCGCCTCCGGCGGAGGCTCATCCCCGAAGGTGAAAGCCTCCCGCAGCCATTTGAGCGCCTCGTCCAGCCGTGCGGCGTCATTCGCATGAACGATGGCCAGGGTTTGCCCTTTCTCGACCCGCTCGCCCGCCTTGACGAGGTCCGAGAGCCCGACCGCCAGGTCCACGCGGTCCTCCACCCGGCGCCGTCCCGCGCCCAGCAGCACACAGGCGCGGCCGATGCGCTCGGCATCCACGCCGACAATGAAACCTTCGCAGGGCGCCGTCAGCGGCTGATGGAGGGAAGCGGCAGGCAGACGGTTGTAGTCCACGACGATCTCGCCGTCTCCGCCGTGCAGCCGGATCATCTCGGCGAATTTCTCCGCAGCGGCGCCGGAGGCGATCGCTCGCGAGAGGAGCGCCTGGGCGGCGGCGTCATCCTTTGCGACACCCGCCATCGTCAGCAGCTCGGCGCCGAGCGCGAGGGTCAGGCGCGTCACATCTTCCGGCCCGCGTCCATGCAGAATTTCGGCGGACTCGATCACTTCGAGGGCGTTGCCCACGGCGCGTCCGAGCGGCTGGTTCATATCCGTGAGCAGGGCGCGCACATTTTTGCCCATCGCGCGGCCCACGCGCACGAGGCTTTCAGCTAGGCGGCGCGCGTCGTCGCGCGATCGCATAAACGCTCCGGAGCCGAATTTGACGTCGAGAACGAGATAGTCCACCCCTTCGGCGAGTTTCTTCGACATAATGCTGGCGGTGATGAGAGGAATCGAGGGCACGGTGCCGGTGACGTCGCGCAGGGCGTAGAGCTTGCGGTCGGCCGGCGCGAGGCGCTCGGTCTGGCCGGCGATGGAGCACCCACAACGGGCGACGATATCCAGAAACTCCTCTTCCGCCAGCCGCGTGCGATAGCCGGGGATGGACTCCAGCTTGTCGAGTGTGCCGCCGGTGATGCCGAGACCGCGCCCGGAGATCATGGGCACGGCGACGCCGCAACAGGCCAGCAGCGGCGCGAGCGGGAGGGAGACTTTATCGCCGATGCCGCCGGTGGAGTGCTTATCCACTTTGGGGCGGGGAATACGCGAAGTGTCGAGCACGACGCCGGAGCGCATCATCGCGTCGGTCAGCACGGCGGTCTCCTCCGGCGTCATGCCGCGCAGGTAGATGGCCATGGCGAGAGCCGCCATCTGGTAGTCGGGGATGTCGCCGCGCGTATAGCCCTCGATGAAGAAAGTGATCTCTTGAGCGCTGAGTTCCCGTCCGTCCCGCTTCTTTTCGATGATCCATTGCGGCAGCATATCACCCTCATCTCGACCGGCCCGCGATCGCACAACCTAAGCCCGAAACGAGGGCGACTTCAAGCCGATCGTGCGAGCGGAACCGCCAAAAAATCAAGGGCAGCGCCCACCGCACAGCGAAAAAACGACGGGGCATGCACGTGTAGGCCGGCGCTTTCCATTGGAGAAAGTTACAGACAAGAATTATCGCGGACAAGACTCGTCGCGGGACACGAGCCCTCTCGGGATGTTCGATCAAACCCGCCGCAAAGACCGGAACCAGGCGATCAACCGAACGGCAAGAAAACCACCCACGATCATCATGGCGCTCAGCGGTTCGGGAACCACCTGAACGTTTTTTCCATCGTAACTCGAGACGTAGAATAATCTGTTGTTGCCGATGATGTCATCGCCTCTTTGCAAGGTCCATTCCGACGCCATTCCCCCAGCCAGGTTTGCATACAGGATGCGGGTCTCCAATTCGCCGGGCACGGGAGACAAACTCAGCGTTTGTTCTGTGCTGTCGAAGCCCTCTTCTCCGTTGAGAAAAAACCAACTGCCTTCCTTGACCGGTTGATGGGTTTGGTTCCGCTGCACGAATTCGAAACCTTTCACGTCCGCTTGACCGGACCAGCTCCAGGTCAATGTGGGGTTCAGACCTATCGGCTCTTGAATCGAGTTGAACGTCGGCACATTCGGAAAGTCCGATTCGGCTACACCCGCGAAGTAAAAGCGATACCGGCTATTCGAGCCGCTCAATTCGATGCCGAGATTCCAATACTGGCCGGCGCCCAGATAATCCAAAAGCGACGCGAGTGAGGAATAAAAACCGGACTGGAAAGCAAATTGAGTCGACGACTCCTCGACAAACTGGAGCGAGGGTGATCCACCGTCCGGCCACATGACGGCACTTGCGAGATCATCGCCCCTGATTTGGGCGCGTAACCACTCAGGACGTGCTATCCCGATGTATCCCCATCTGAAAGTCATGGGCCTCTGCCCATGGTGCAAAAGCCATGCCCGTCAGACCAAGAATCAGGCAAAAAGTTTTCCATTTCATATCGCCACTCTCCATTCGTTGTTCATTTTTTACGTTTTTTTTAGTCGCGTACACGAAAAAGGCAAGGGCGGTTCCCGCCGGGTTTTTTGGCGCCCCGCGCCACGCAGGGCGAAAAGCCGGCGGCGTAAATGTCGGGCGCGCGTGAACTTATGCGGGCGTTTCCTCGGCGACCGCCACCAGGTCGTAATCCAGTGTCTCCACCACGCGTGCGCGAATGATCTCGCCAAGCGAGGGCGGCCGTCGGGATCGCAAGTAAACGACGCCGTCCACTTCGGGCGCCTGCCACGGCGCGCGGCCGATCGCCACGGCGCCGTGCGGAAACCGCTCTCCACGTTCGGCCCGTTCGTCCACCGTGATTTCGATCGTTTTTCCCCGCTCGGCGCGCAGTCGGTGTCGGCTCACCGCTCGTTGGGTCTCCATCAGCGCTGCGCGCCGCCGCTCTTTCTCCGCCGGCGGCACGTCATCCGGTTCCGCGCCGGCTGGGGTGCCCGGCTCACTGGAATAGGCAAACACGCCGGCGTAGAGAAAGGCGCCTTCCTCCACCCAGCGCAGCAGTTCCTCGAATTCCGCCTCGGTCTCGCCGGGGAAACCGACGATATAACTCGTCCGCAGCGCCACCGCCGGCCAGGCCGCGCGAATGTGTTCGACGGTTCGTCGAACGTCCACGCCCGTGAGCCCGCGCCCCATGGCACGCAGCACACGGTCGTTGATGTGCTGCAGCGGCAGGTCGAGATAGGGCAGAAAACAGGTGTTGTCGCGGAGAGTGGCCAACAACTCATCGCTCACGCGCCGGGGATGCGCGTACATCAGGCGGAAACGCGCTGGGCCCTCGATTTCGGCGAGCGCCCTCAACAATCGCGGCAATGAAGGCTCGCCGTAGAGGTCCGTCCCGTACGCGGTCGTGTCCTGACCGACGATGGCGATCTCCCGCGCCCCGCAGTCCACGAGCTGCCGAGTTTCGGCGACGAGATCCTTGATCGGCCGGCTGACGTGAGGGCCCCGGATCAACGGAATGGCGCAGTAGCGGCAGCGGTTGGAGCAGCCCTCGGAAATTTTGAGCGCGGCGAGATGCGGCGGCCCGGTGAGCAATCGAGGTCCGCGCTGAAATGCGTCGAAGGCCTTGGCGCGCATCTCCACGTTCTCGCCGGAACGCGGGAGAAAAGCGGGCGTCTCGGCCAGCAGCGCGCGGCAGATTTCGCCGATACGGGGATAGTCGGCGAACCCGATCGCGACATCCGCCGGCAGATGTGCCGCGAGACCGTCCGAGGCGCGCAGCCGCTCCACAAGGCAACCCAGCGCGACGATTCGGCGAGGGCGCCCGCGCCGCCGGCCCGCCGCGAGTGCCCGCAGGGTCTGCTCCGATTCCTCGCGCGCATCGGCGATGAAACCACAGGTGTTGACCAGGGCGAGGTCGCTGTCTTCCGGCCGCTCCGCGATGAGAAAGCCGTCTTGCACCAGGCTCGCCATCAGCCGCTCGGTATCCACGGTATTCTTGTCGCAGCCGAGACTGATGAAGCAAACGACGGGGCGAGAGGTGAGGGCGAGGTTCCGTCGCGGATCGGCGATAGCAGAAGGGCGGGATCCCGTCGCGAGGCCGTTTTCCGTCGGGCTGGCGGCCACCCGAGAGCGGACCGGCTCCGACTGTTTTTTCTTCACCGTGCCGGGGCTAGCGGTGCGTTTTCCAAGGCTTGGAAGCGCGGGAGAGTTTTTTTTCCAAGCCTTGGAAACCGGCGTGTTGGGCCCCGCCCTTTTCATATCTCGGACAAATCGGGGGCGGAGGGGGAATCGTGGGAGCGGGGCGCCGGTGGCTCGAGGAGGAGCCGACGGGCGCTGATATAAGGACCGGGGAAAAGCTCGAGGAGGCGCGCGGTCTGGACATCGTCATCGAACGTCTCGCATAGGGCGCGGTAGGCGGCGCGATTGTATTGGATCACCGCCTCCAACTGCCGCGTCTCGACATCCTGGACGACGAAAAACAGGTGTTCGTCGGTGGAGTCCTGCGCATTGAACAGGAGTCGTTTGCGAACGGGATCCAGACGGTTGGAATTTTTGGTGTAAACCGAGTGTTTGACGTATTCGATGATGCGTTCGTCCAGGCCGGCTTCCAGCAGAAAAATTCGTTCGACGAGCTCCACGCGGTTCAGCACCAGATGCATGGCCGGCGCCGGCGTCGGAAGCGACCGACCGGCGAGCCGTTCGATCATGCCGCGGAACAGACGTTCCGCTTCAGCGGCCTGCTCCTCCGGCGCAGGATATAGGTAGATCATGAAGCGGCGTTCGGGATCATGGTAGAGCAGCGGTTTGTCCACTCGGAACCGGTGTCCGCATCCGGCACAGACCACGATGTTGAGCCGGTTGGCCATCAGGTCTTCGCGCAGCGCGGGGTTTTCGCGGACGTTGATGGACTCGCACAGCTCGACGGGCTGGCGGGAACCGCATCGCGGACAGGCAATGGTATAAACCGTGGTCTGAGACATGCGTCAGGTCTTTCGAAAAAGCGACTCGGCGAGCGGGACGCTGAGGGATTCGGCCGTGGCGGAGCTCTTGAGCGAATCCGCGATATTTTTAATATCGAGCACCTCCTCCAGCAGCACAAATCGCGCCACATCGGCGTGGCGCGCCGGCGCTGATAGCACCACGCGCGCATCTTCGAGTCGGAGGGTGAAGACCATTTCATCCTTGCGCACCTGGTAAACAGGAGGGTCCTCGCTGATAGGCGTGACAAAAAACTCCTCCTGTCGGAACAGGCGGGCGATGCGCCGCAAGAGCAGATCAGCCAGGTCTGGATGGGTCAGGTCCAGAACAATCTCCTGCTGTTTCTCTACCGGGCGGCCGGTCTGACGCAGGCCGGGGCCGCCGGCAAAGGATCGAATCAGCAGGGGCGGTGGGGTGATCGTGCTGATGATGATCATCACCAGGGTCAGACCGAAGATAGGGGGGCTGATGACGCCGGCGGCCAGGCCTGTGCCTGCGATAATCAGCGCCACTTCGCCGCGCGGCACCATGCCGAGGCCGATGCGCAAGGCCCCGTGCAGGTTGAAGCCGTAGGCCAGTGCCGGCAGACCGCAGCCGAGCAATTTGGTGGCGATTGCGATGAGAGCGAAGATCAGGCCGACGCCCAGCACGGTGTACAAAACGCGGAGGTCAATCAACATCCCCATTACACAGAAGAAAACCGGAACGAACAGATCGTGAGCGCTCCGCAATTGCTCTCGAACGACCAGCGCCAGATCAGTACGGGACAGCGAGAGCCCCATGATGTAGGCGCCGATGATCATCGCTAGGCCCGCCATCTCGACGAAACCGGCCAGCAGGAGGGCCAACCCAAGCGCAAAGGACGCGATCGTCGACTCGGAGCCGATCCGTTTCATGATGGCGCTGATGCGCCGCGCGGAGAGCAACCCGCCCGCCGTGAACACGAGCCAGAAAGCGAAGGTCCTGGCGATGAGAACACCGAGACGCCCCCAGGCCAGACTCACACCGTCGTGATCGGCCTTCGCCATGGCCATGACGACCGCCAGCACGGCGACACCGAGCACGTCATCGAACACCGCCGCCGCCAGGATCGTCACGCCCTCCGGCGAGTCTGTTTTCCGTTGTTCGGAGATAATGCGCGCCGTAATGCCGACGGACGTAGCCGTCGTCACAGCGCCGAGAAAGAGCGTGGACGGCGAAAACCACTTCTCCGAAAAGCCGAAGAGATGGGCGCACGCCGCGCCGACAAAGAACGAAACGACTACCCCCCCGATGCCGACGGCCGTCCCGGCTGAAAAGTAACGCAGGAATACGCCGAGGTCGGTTTCAAGACCGGAAAGAAAAAGCAACATCAGCGAGGCGAGAGTTGCCATCGCGTAGATTTCGGGCGAAACCTGGAGCAGAGCGCCCTCGATACAAGGAAAGAGAGGGCCAAAATGAAAAATCGGAATCGAGCCCAGCGCGAAAGGGCCGATCAAAACGCCGGCGATGATTTCTCCGATAACCGCGGGCGTCCGAAGCCAACGCCGAAAAACGATGCCGCCAGTCCGCGCAGCAACGAGGATCACTGCAAGCTGCAACACAAACCGCTGCATCGCGTGCATCAGGTCCGGCGCTGCGCCGGCTACGGTTTCGACCGCGGCGATCGGCCAGCTCTGAAAAACGAGGGGGACCATGGGCCGGACCTCATTCCGGCGAGAGTGCCGCGATGACGCCGGCGGGGGTCGTGGCTGTCAGCAGGCGTTGACGGACCTCAGGCTGGTTGATCAAACGGCCGATTTCCGCGAGAAACTGAATGTGAGGCCCCGTCCGATTAAGCGGCGAGAGGGTCATGACGAAAATCCGGCTCGGTTCGCCATCCACGGATTGAAAATCCACTCCCTCGCGTTTGATGCCGATGGCGGCGACCAGGCGATCCACCGCCTCGCAGCGGGCATGAGGAAGGGCGAGTCCGTGCTGCATGCCGGTGGACATCTTAGCCTCGCGCTCCTCAACCGCCTTCAGCGCCGACTCGCGGTCGAGCACACGGCCGGCGTTATACATGATATCCACCATTTCTCGCAGGATTTCCTGCTTGTTCGTACCCTT
This sequence comes from uncultured bacterium, assembly GCA_938005705.1. GTDB lineage: Bacteria > Verrucomicrobiota > Kiritimatiellia > PWTM01 > PWTM01 > CALLML01. The sequence continues at coordinate 20,556 of CALLML010000047.1, read as the reverse complement.
GAGATCGAGCCGAACAAGGTCTTCCGACAGAATTCTTTTCAGGTTCATGACACGGGGTTCTCCGCGGGGTCCGATTGCTTCCACAAGCGGAGGCAGCGGGCCCGAAAAAACCAATCCATGATACGCAGGTCTTTCACCGGGTCAATTCGAGATTGGCGAAATAGAACCGAGAAATGACCGCCGTTTTGTGGATTTGACGCGCCGGATGCTCGTGTAACGAGTCGTTTCGTTATTGCCCTGACATACCGTGTACGGCGTCGCGGCCTCCGTCAGCTGAAGGCCTACGGTCCCCTCCCCCAGGGTGCGAGCTCGTCTCGGCCCTTCCCGCGGAACGAGCAGGTAAAGACAGTTTCAAATAACATTAGAAGAGCAGCGCCCTTTGATCTTTGCGCTTTGGCCGGCTTCGCCTCATCCGGCACAGGGAAAGGCCTTCAAACCGGGTGTTGTTCATTTCTCTGCAGGGGGTGATCACGCGGCCCCACAGTCTCAAAGGGCGCAACTCGCGTGGGATAGCTGGATCCGAAGTCCATCCGCGGCACCTCTCGTTCGCGCGCGTCGTATTTTCCGATCGCGTGGGACGACGAAGAAGATATCACGCCACTTCAGATACCGCATTGACAGGCCGGCTTGTCCGACGATTCCGGATACTGTCACCGCGAAGGGAGCCATCGGCTGATGCCGGCGCGCTGACCCGAAATTGTACGGCTGTTCCGATCGGTCAACCGAGGGCGCGTTCGCAGACTTTCCGGACGGCGATAAACAGTTTCATTCTGTGGCCGAAGCGCGCGGATATCGCTCCGTCCGTTCACGAAGGATCTGTTCGGCGCGTTCCTCCGCACCGAGACGGCGATACGCTTCGGCTGCCCGTCGGAGGCTTTCGGGGGTCAGAACCGGGTCGTCAAAGAGGATGCCGACGCCCAGGAAGTAGCGTGCGGCCTCTTCCCATCGTCCCTCGCGCTCCGCCACCCGTCCCAGACCGAACAAGGCGCGCGCGCGTAAATCCAGCAGGGTCTCGTGTCCGGTGGCCCGTTCCGACAATTCCGTGAACCGCGCACGCGCACCCGAAAGGTCCCCGCCTTCGGCGAGCAATTCAGCCCAGCGATATAGCGCTTCCGCCTGTTCGCGGGGCGGCGCGGGCACGGAAGCGACAGCGCGGGCATACGCGGCGATAGCCTCATCGGGCTTGCCGGCGATCTCCCGTGTCCGTCCAAACCAATACCACCCGATCGCCTGCCAAGTTTCGTCGGCCATGTCTCGCAATGTCTCCGCCGCCCGCGTCGCGGAGCCGATATCGCCCCCTTCCAACGAACGATGGACCAACCATTCGAGTATTTCGGGAGTCAATTCCTTACGGATCGGCGTGGTGAGCAGCCCGTTCAATACGCGCGCGGCATCGTCCAGCCGGTTAAGTTTGCGGAGTAATGCGGCCCGGCGCAACGCAAAACGGCCCACCCATTCCCCCGTGAGCCGCGAGGGCGGGATAGCGGTCAGTTGCGCCTCGGCCGCTTCGAGGTCTAAGGCGCGCTCGAGCAGGAGGCTCAACGCGTAGCGCGCCTCGACGGCGTGCGTCGTATCCGGATGATGACGAAGCAGGGTTTCAAATCCCGCGCGCGCGTCGACATCCCGCCCCATTCGCATTTCTGCGGAGGCCTTGTAAAAGAGGGCATCCTCGGCGAAAGCGGTCTCCCCGTGTTCGGCCAGAAGCGCCCCCCATTCCTGGACGGCCTCCTCCCATTTTTCCAGGCGGGCCAAACAGGCGGCGGCGGCCGCCCGCGCCGGCGCGGCGGCGGAGTGCTTCGGAAAGATGTTCGCAAGACGGCGATACAGCGTCGCCGCTTCGGCCCATTCTTCACGGCGATGGAAGAGGCGGGCCAAACGATAGAGCGCGTCTGGCGCCCGCGGACCCGCGGGCTGGCGTTCCGATATCTGGCGGAAAAGGCGCATAGCCTCATCTGTCCGTCCCAGGGCCTCTTGGGTCTCGCCCAAAATCCACTGGGCTTCCTCGGCGGTTTCGTCGTATTGCCGCGCGATTTCCACCAAGCGTTTCGCCTCCTCGAACTTCCCGCCCAGGAAGGCTAACCGCGCCGATTCAGTCGCAGCTGCTGCCGCGAATCGGCTTTTGGGATGCTGGTCGAGCAGCCGATGGTACGTGCGCGCCGCTTCCGCTTCCGCGTTCGACCGCCGCTGCGCGCTAGCCAGCAGGTAGAGCCATTCATCTTCGGCGCCGTCGGAGGGGCGGGCGAGCGTCTGGCGGGCGAGCGCAACCGTCTCGCCAGCGCGATCGGCCCGCAGATAGGCCCACGCGGCTATCCGCCGAGCTTCCGCTATCCGGGGGGCTTCCGGATAGCGGCGGCTTAGTTCAGCGAAGGTCTCGACGGCGCCCTTGAAATCCCCTGCATCATACCGAAGTCGTAACAGCCAAAAAAGCGCTTCAGGCGCCGTAGCAGGGTCGGTGCTCCGGGCCACGGATTCCAGCATTCGGATCGCTTCGTCGCGTCGCGCAATGGCATCTTCGCCATCCAACAGCATCATGGCCCATTCCAGCGATGCCATGCGGCCGGCCGGCGAGTCCGGCGCGGCATCCCGCGCGATACGCCAAACCCGTTCCGCGTCCTTGCGGTCGCCCCGCGCGCGCCGCAAACGGCCCAGGCGATAACCGGCGACGGCGATGAGCTCCGTTGAGGCGGAAGTCTTCATGGCCGTTGCATAATGCGATTCGGCCTCATCTGCCTGGCCGGCCACCTCAAGCCATTCTCCGCGCCGGAGGGCGGCGGGCCCAGCATACGCGCTTTGAAAAAACTCGCGCAAGATCCGCTGAAAGAGACGATCGGCAAGCCCCCCCTGTCCGATGCGGCGATAGGATTCGGCCAAACGAAACAGTACGGCGTCCATCTGCGGATAGTCCGGATATTCGCGGATCAAGCGCTGGTACTCGGCGATGGCCAGGTCGTCCATTGAGCGCGCATGCAGACCGTCCGCCAGTCGGCGCAATTCCTCCGCGGCCGCCTGGCGCTGCGCTGCCGCGGGCTCCAAAGACCACGTGCCTTCCTGGCTCTGAACCACGATAGCCGCCAAAAGAGCACCCAGAAAAGCTGATCGGATCAATAGAGTTCTGACCATCAACATACGGAAAGACGCTAACGGGTTTTCCATTCGAACGCAATATTCAGACGTCCGGGTCTTTGAGCGATTCTGGAGTTGAAGTGGATCTATGGCCTTCTTCCACCGAGGGGAGGAAAAAACACGCTCCGGCTGCATGGCCCGCGAGTCGCAGCTTCCTGTGTTCGCGCCATAGTTCGAATGACGGAAAAAAAACCATGGATGGTACGGATTCACGCAGATGAAAGGAACTGCGAAAGGCGTGAACAGGAGAGGAAATGAAGCCGCTCGCATCTGTGCACATCCGCGGTCAACATAAGAATCAGCCCTCTTTTCCGAGCGCACGCGCTGACGCATCCCGCTCAAGGGCAACGTTCCAAGCTCAAGTGCCGGGGTTGCTCGAGCGAGTCTTCATGAGTCTCCACCGCCAGGGCCTGCATCCATCGCGGGCGGCTTTCAGGGTTTGAGAAGATACGAATTACTAATGCTCTCGAAATTGTCTTTACATGCTCGTTCCCTGCGGCGCGAGCAAGCTCGCGCCCTGCGGCCGAAGAATGTAGGGCCTCCGCTTGCTGAGGCCGCGACGCCGGAAACGAGCATGTCAGGACAATTATGAGACGACTAGTACCTGTGACCCGCGCTTGCGTTTCTCATTGATGCATTTCTGCCGGTTTGTCGGTTTCAGGTGCATGTGACGAGTTGATGGCTGGCGGGGGAACATAGAGGTCTCCTCCCTTCGCCATCAACACCGGCTGGTTTTGAATTACCCCGTTCAAACGCACTTTCTCACAGCGGGCATCCGAAATTACGTACGGATGGAGGTCTCCGAAACTTCCGATTTTGACGCGTTTTCTGAGGCCACCGCTATTGCCGTTTGCCCTTCGGAGGTGGTCCCGGCGGAAGTGGTTGGACTTGAGGACGGTGTTCGGCAACCCCACCGCAGTCTTTCGAGGGCGCCGTTCGCCGCCGGATCCACCACGACCGTGATACGCATATGATGCGTCAATCGGGCGCCGGCCCTCGGCACCCACTCGCGCCGACCTTCGGCGCATTGAACGATGATGCACCCCGGAGGAAGCCCGAGCGCGCGTATTTCCCGGCCATCGAACGGTGCATGGGGCTCGATGATGAATTCCACCACCTGAGCTTTTTGCAGGAGATGAGATTCGCCCGCGCGCGCCAGGTCGCGTTCCATCAGCGCCTCGTAAATCGGCGTCTCTTTCAGGAATTCGGCGACCGCGTATGCCGCAAAACAGCTCACTAGCAACGGCAGCATCTGCGAATAGCTGCCTGTCATTTCGGCGATCAGTACGATGCCGGTGAGGGGAGCGCGCACGATGCCGGTGAAACAGGCGGCCATCCCGACCACCGCAAAGGCGCCAGGCGTCGGCGCGACGGCGGGAAAAAGGGTGTGAGCACTATGACCGACACTCAACCCCAGCAAAGCCCCCAACACGAGCAAGGGGGCGAAGATGCCGCCCGGTGCGCCGGTGCCATAACTGGCGACGGTGAGGACCAACCGGATGAGCAGAAACAAGGGAATGATGCCGGGACGAATATCCCCGCTTAAGGCGGCTTTCACCAGGGTATCGCCGCTACCCGGCAGCAGAGGGGAGAACCAGCCCGCCAGTCCCACAACGCCGCCCGTCAAGGCGGCCACAGCGACGGTCATGCGCGGGCTCACCCTTCCATACACCTCCACGGAAGCCAACAAGATTCGATTGAACAACACGCCCAACAATCCCGCTGCCACTCCCAGCAGGGCGAACACCGGCAAAGAGGTCAGCGGCGGGACGGGATAGTCGGGAACGGAAAAAATCGGAAACTGACCCGACCCAATTCGTGCGATGATATTGGCGGTTACCGCGGCGACAAAGGCGGCGCCAAAGACGACCGGCTGAAAATCGCGCCGCAATTCTTCCAGCACAAACACAACACCGGCGAGGGGGGCATTGAAAGCGGCCGCCAGTCCCGCCCCCGCTCCGGCCGATATCAAGGTCAGCCGTTCTCGATCCGAAGACTTCAACAGGCGCGACACCCCATCGCCCACGGCGCCGCCCATTTGAACGGTAGGGCCCTCGCGTCCAAGGGCCAGTCCTCCGCCGATCCCAAGGATTCCTCCAAGAAACTTCACCGGCAGCAGCCGCACCCAGTTGAGTTCGCGGAAATGGCAGAGAACGGCTTCCAGATGCGGAATCCCGCTTCCACGGGCCTCCGGCGCATAGCGGCGCGTAAGCGCAACGGCCGCCCCCGCCGCCGTCAGCGCGAGTCCCACGGGAAAAATCCATCCGATCGCCGGAAAGCGATGCGCCCAGCGGAGCACTTCGTTCCTCCGGGCGGCCGCACTCATCACGGCCATGCGAAACAACAAGGCGACTCCGCCGGCGCACACCCCCACCAGAGCGGCGCGCGGGAAAACCCGACCCCGCTGCTGCCGAATGTCCAGGTATTCCTCTATTTCGGAACACGCCGGGGGGTACGCGGGCGCGGACACCGCAGACATCCTGTGCTGGGTATGGTTTTCCATCGTTCGCCATCCAAGGTTGTGACCATGTCGTCCGGACTCACGTCAGGGAAATTCCATGAACGGAGGTTAAGGGAGCATGCACAGCCGCTCCCCACTTTACCACGTGGCGCCAATGGAACAAGATTCGCTCGCGCACCAGAACCGCCGATGGGGCGCCCTCTCGCTTCTGCGCCTTTCCACCGGCGGCGACCGCCGCAAACGGCCTTCAAAGTCCCAAGGAGACGGATGAGGTGGGGACACCGAGCACATACCGGTGTTTCTGGCCTGGGACAGTTCTTTGCCGGAGAATTACCGAAACGCCGGCACGCGATTCGAGGAGGTTCGCAGGAGCCACTACCGCCTCGCCGCGCGCCAAGGCGGCGTCTACCTCGAGCGGCGAAATCCATTTCGTCAGGCGCAGATGAAGCGGCAGAGATTGATCGTCTTCATCTACGGGGCCGACTAGTGTGATCGGTCGGCGAGTCTCATTTGCCCAATGCCGCACACGAACGCCGAACTCGCGGCGCGTCCCCTCAAAGCCGGTGTCATTGTGGCGTCTCTCAATAAAAGTGTACGGTCCCCACAACAGGGCTGCGGCAACCGTCCAGGCCATCGCCCGCCGCACGCGGACCGGTCGCGGGAACGCGCCCGCGCCATGGCGTAAGACATATGCGGTCAGCAGCGCGAACGGTGCGACCGCGGGGAAAACGCGATCCACCCGCTTGCTCGGCGTCAACGACATGGCCAGCAGGGCCGCGCCGAGCCAGGTCATCAGCCAGCGCGCACCCGGATCGTTGCGCAGGCGGCGTCGGCCTTCGCGGTCCGTGAACCCCCATCCCAACAGCGCCGCACTCCAGGGCAGGAGACGGTGCAGGAGGTGCAACGGATAGAGCAGCAAAGATTGAAAGCCTCGCGTCGAGGCCGCGACGCGCCCGGCAGCGTCAATATCGATCTGTGCGAAATTGTTGCCGAATTCCCGCAGGACCACCCATCGGAAAAACGCGGAATCCCGCAGCACACCCACGAGCACCCAGAGCCCGAAGACGGCGCAAGGCGCCAGCCAGACAGCAAGGCCGGGGCCTCCACCCGCCGACCGGTCTAACCGCCGACGAATCCATCGCCATGCGATCAGAGGCGGGACCAAATGCGCCAGAATGACCGGCCCTTTGGTGAAAAGGGCGGCGAGAACCACCGCCGCGAACACCGCGCGCTCCCGCGCGGACCACGGCAGGGCGGAGCGAACATGATTCCAGATCATGCCGCCGGCGACGGTAATCCAAAGACAGAGGAGCATGTCCGTCCGAATCATCGCCGCAAGTTTGACGGACATCATGTTCAGGCCGTAAACGGCCACGGCGATCCAAACCCCCCAACGACCGCCCACGCGGCCTCCTGCCCGTCCCAGCAGCCACAATGTGCTGCCGAACGCCAATAGCGAAGGCAGGCGCCAGGCGAGCGGCCAGATCCCACCGGACAAGAAATAAAGCACGGCAGAAATCCAGCTCATCAGAGGCGGCTTTGTTGCGGGGCGTCCTGTTGGGAGTCGCTGATACCACCAAGTCCCTTTCTGGACCATTTCCAGCGAGGTGAACGCCTGCTTGGATTGGTCGCCGCCGGCGAAACTGTCCCACGGATAATGACGAAAGATCGTGATCAGAAAAATCGCCGCCAGCAGCATGAACCAAGCAAGAGGGCTGGGATTACGCCGCTGCCGCTCGCTGATGGTTTTGACGCGCATACGCGAGGCCATCGTGTGGAGCGATGATCACCGTGTCAACCGCACACTCGCCGATCGCCGGCGTCCCGAAAAAATGATGCCGAGACGCTTCCCTTCCGCTAAGATCTCAACCCGCATGAAAACGTCGTGTCCCAATATATTATTCTTTTTTACGGATATGCAGCGCTTCGACACGATCGGCGCGCTGAATAATCCTGTCATTTGCACGCCCCATCTTGACCGTCTGGTCCGCGAAGGTGTTGCGTTCGAGCAGGCGTTTTCGCCAAACCCGGTCTGTATTCCGGCGCGATGTTCCATGCATTACGGGCTCTACCCGCCGCGGACGCGGGTGTATGAAAACCGCTCGATGATGGACGACAACGGCGCCTCGTTACCCGCGCTGCTGGGGGCCGTCGGCTATCGAACGCATGCCGTGGGCAAATGTCATTTTACGCCGGATCATCGCGCCTTGCGCGGATTTCAGACGCGCCGCATCCAAGAGGAATGCGTATCCGACCCCGCGCAGGACGATTACGTTGCCTGGCTGCGCGATTGTGGCTTCGATTATTACGAACCCCACGGCGCACGCGGCGAAATGTACTACACGCCGCAGGTTTCCACCCTGCCGGTCGAGGCGCACCCAACCCAATGGGTCGGTGACGAAACCCTTCGTTTTCTGCGCGAAGAGGGTGCGTCAGAGCGCCCATGGTTTCTTTTTTCCAGTTTCATTCATCCGCATCCCCCGTTCGCGCCGCCGAAACCCTGGCACAAGCTCTACCGCATCCCCGACATACCCCTGCCGTTTTTGCCGGAGCATCGCGCCGAATTACTGACATGGATCAACCGTTTTCAAAACCGTTACAAGTACCGCGATCGCGGTCTCGATCTCCAGTTCCTGCGCCTCATCCGCGCCTACTACTACGCGACGATCTCTTTTATTGATGCCCAGATCGGCCGCGTTCTCTCCGCGCTGGAGGAAATGCGCTTGCTGGACGACACCCTAGTGATTTTCTCCTCCGACCACGGCGAGTTGCTCGGCGATTACGGATGTTTCGGCAAACGCTCGATGCACGACCCCTCCGCGCGCGTGCCGCTGCTGATCCGCTATCCTGCGCGCTTTCCCACCGGCGCCCGTTGCGATACGGCCGTGTCGCTCGTGGACGTGATGCCGACGCTGCTCGCCGCTGCTGGCGCGCCCACGCCGAGTTATCCCCTTGACGGTGTGGACCTTGTTGAGGTGGTTGCCGGACGGCAGTCGAAGGATCGCTCGGTCTATTCGCAATATGAAAGCGGCCCGAAAGGTCTTTACATGGCGGTTAACCGCCGGTGGAAATATGTTTTTTCGGCAGGGGATGAGCGGGAATGGTTCTTCGACCGACAGAACGATCCTCGTGAAGCGACCGACCTTTCCGGTGCCACCGGCGCCGTCATTCGCGCTGCGCGGGACGCGATGCGCTCGAACCTGCTCGCTTTTCTGGCGCGCGCCGGTGAATCCGCCGCGGTGGACACCGTGGGCGGCGACCTGCGGTGGCACCTGTATGGGAAGCTCGACGAATCGTATCTCTCCGATCCAGACGCGCACCTGCTTGTGCAGGATTATCCCCCCCCGGATGCCGCCGAACTCAACCGGCTACCCGATTCTGCCCGCCGCTACAACTGGCTGGTCGCGCGCCTGCCGTCGCCGCTCCGGCAGGCTGAGGGTATCACGCGAGGGCGGTAGCCGCGGCGGCCGAGAGCAGCGGAAAGATAGACCGGCGGCCCGGGAAGCCTTGCCGAAGACCAGTCCGCTGCACTCTCTTTCGCTCGTTCGCAGCTTGAGCCATGGATTTCACCGCTTCTTTCTTCGGGCGGAAACCACATATCGGCCTGATCGTCTCTGCCGAGACCTTCCGGGCGCCCGTAACCTTTTTTTTGCGTAGAAGTCCCAGCGCTTTCGCGACGTCAGGGTTCTCCCCCGATCTACCGCGCGACCGAGGGCCAGCCCGCATGGGCGGGCACAAGCCGGCCATCGCCAAAAACCATGGCGCGCCGTAACGCCTGACGAATATAGGCCTTCGCGAGACGAGCCGCCTGCGCCGCCCCCCGACCCAAGGCCAATCCCGCCGCCAACGCCGAAGCGAACACGCAACCGGTCCCATGTACATCGCCGCAATGGCGGGGGCCGACCAGCCAGAGGGACTCACGCCCGTCGGTGAAATAATCCGCGCTGACGCCGTCCGCCAGATGGCCGCCTTTCAGCACGACCGCTTTGGCTCCCATCGCCCGCAGACGCGCAGCGGCCGGCGGCATATCGGCGCGACGCGCGATGCGCATTCCCGTCAGCCGCTCCGCCTCAGGGAGATTGGGCGTCAGCACGTCCACCCTCGGCAATAGACGTGAGACGAAAACATGGACACCGGCCTCGTCGAGCAGCGTCGTTCCGCTGGTCGAGGCCAGCACCGGATCGCACACCGCCGGCGCAGTAAGACGGCTCAGCCCATCGGCGACGGCGCGCACCGCCGGCGCACCGCCGAGCATGCCGATCTTCACCACCGACGGCGGAAAATCCTCCTGCAGAGCCTCCATCTGCGCGCGGATGAGCGCTCCCGACACGCGCTGAACCCGCCATACGGCGCGCGCGTTCTGGACGACGACCGCCGTGACGATGGGCGCCGCATACACGCCCAGCGCCTGCAGGGTTTTGATATCAGCGGGCAATCCCGCCCCGGCGCTCGGATCCGTGCCACCGATGGCCCAAACCACGGGCGGATTCTTCCCTCGGTGTGCAGCGCGATCGTCCTTCATAGTGGGTTCGTCGCATCCGTCCGCCGATACTGCCGGTAGCGTACGCCGGCCTCTTCAAAGAGCGCGCGCGCCTGATCGGAGAAATGATACTCGTGCTCGTACACGACCTCGACTAGGCCCGCGTTGATGATCATTTTGGCGCACATCAGACACGGGCTTATCGTGCAATAGAGCACGCCGCCACGTACGCTGATACCATGGTACGCCGCCTGGACGATGGCGTTCTCCTCCGCATGGGCGCAGACGCAGTCCCCCAACTGGTCGCCCGATGGCGCATCACTGGCACAGCGAGGACAACCGCCATCAAAGCAATTGCGGATGCCGCGTGGGGTGCCGTTATAACCGGTGGAAATGATGCGCTGCTCGCGGACGATTACCGCGGCCACCTGCCGGCGGCGGCAGTTTGATCGACGCGCGACGACGTGCGCGATATCGAGAAAATACTCATCCCATCCGGGACGTCTGCGGGCCGTTTGGTCCATAGATAGTAGGATGCCTCAAAGCGGCGGCTGCCGCAAGCGGGTTAAGCGCAGGACGAGCCGATGGCACCGCAGGGAATGAGCGGAGAATACAGGTGTCGGCGAAGGGAGACGGAAATCGTTTACCCCAACGCCCCCGCGCTATTCGCCGGTTGTTCTCGCCGCTCCCAATAAACACGAATTTTGCGACCATTCAGCAATTCACGAACGGCGTGGAAGCCGTTCCTCCAACTCCATCACAGGCCATGGGAGGGTCGGACGCCGTCCATACGGCCAATACATATGCGCGGAAATCGCGGACGGCGGTGGAGCGGGCGGTGGGACGGTGTTTCATGCGCGCGTGGGCTTGGAGATGCTGGTGCACATCGGACTGGCGAAGTTACTGGCGCAGGGGGGGGGCAAAGGTCAATGAAACGACTGGACAGACGCGATTATCGTAGGTCACGCGCACTCTCACCCGACAAGGCGGAGTTCGGAACTCGGAGAAAAACCGACGAAGTGGGGTGAGGTCTATCCCGAGGGAGCTATTCGGAGGCCGAAGCGCCGGTTGGGGAGGCGGGAACCGAGGTTTTGGTCCCAATTACGAAGATTTGGGCCCCTTCCCGCATTCAGACCCTCGTCTCACCCTCAAAACAATCCACAGCGCAATCGGCTCGCGCTGGATAAAATTGCCGTTGTCCGCCAGAAAGGGCATGGCAAACTGTTCGCGCCATGTCGGGAACGAACAGATCAGCGGACGACGGCGCGAGGACTTCACGGCCCTGGCGCCAGTTTTGGAAGCGGCGGATGACACGCGCGTGTATGATGATCATCGTGGCCTACGCCGTGTGCGCCGCCATCGCGCAAATGGAAGTTTGGCGGGCGCGCGCCCACGACCGGACGCCTACTTATCAGCAAACCGATCTGGCGCGGGCTTATCTGCCGCCCGGACGGTGGGATCATCCGCTGGGCACCGACGGCCTCGGTCGCGACGTGTTGCGGCGTCTGATTCAAGGCACGCGCATTGCCTTTGTCGTCGGCATGGGCACGTCGCTGATCGCCATTCCGCTGGGGGTGGTGCTGGGTCTAGCAGCGGGATATTTCGGGGGCCGAACCGACGACATCGTGGTTTGGCTCTACACGACTGTCGCGTCGGTACCGGGTCTTCTGCTGATCCTGGCCGTCACGTTGCTCGTCGGCAAGGGGCTAACAGGCGTTTGTATCGGCATCGGCCTGACCACATGGGTGGGCGTGTGCCGTCTGATCCGCGCCGAAACCATTCGGCGCCGGGAGGTGGACTATGTGGCGGCAGCGCGCGCGCTCGGTGCCGGCCCTATGCGCATCCTGGCCCGTCATTTGTTGCCCAATATCTTCCATATCGTCATCGTCACCTTCACGGTGCGCTTTCCGGCGACGATTGGCACGGAAGTATTCCTGAGTTTTCTGGGGCTGGGCGCGCAGGGCGAGCCTTCGTGGGGCGCCATGATTGCCAGCGGTCGTTTGCGGCTGTGGCAGGGCGCGTGGTGGGAATTGACCTTCGCCTCGATGGCCGCGTTCGGTCTGGTGTTGGCGTTCAACCTACTGGGCGATACTTTGCGCGACGCGTTGGACCCGCGCGCCGCCTGAGCCATCGCTTAGACTCGCCGCCCCCACAGGGCATACGCGCGAGACGTCACCACCCGATCGCCATGAACTCTTTCCGGGAAATGGCCTCCGCTTCCTCGACGGTAATCCAGCGTTCTTCATATTCCCGCCCCCAGGAGTCGGAGATCGCCAGCTCGTCAGTGTCGGTGTTATAGCCGATAATGAGGCACATATGGCTGTCATCGTCGCCACCCCCTCGGCGAAGCCGCGACACTCCCTTGCGATAGAGGGCCAATCGCCGTTTCCATTCGGCCAGGTCTTTCACGGCCGCCCGTTCCTTAGCGCGCGCGGTGAGCGCCTGATCGAACGTCAGGTCCAAGCGCATGACCCACATCACCGGGATGCCTTCGTCCAGATAACGCGTAACCTTCGGCCAACTCAGGCCACCAGAAAAAGTGCGGATATTCCGGCGGTAAAGCGCCACCAGCGACTGGATGTTGCTGACCATAGTGCGCGTCTCTGTTCCGCCCCCGCGCCGGGTCTCACCCACCATTGCCAAGGCGTACATGTCAGACGGAATACCCAGATAGCGAAGATAGCGTTCCCATGTGGCGGGTACACAATATCCCTTCGGTCCTTGCTCCACCATGGGGATATCCGTGATAATCACATCGCCGTTTTCACGTCGCTGGACCCGCTCGGCCAGACGCCGTCGCATTTCGGAGTCGCTGATTTTTTCGGCGCGGCCTCGGTCGTCCGCCTCCACGGCCGGTATGATCCTCAACGCTACATATTCCCCTGACTGTCGAGCAAGCAGAAACGCATGTCCACGCCAGTCCCACCGCAGCACGCGTTCGCGCAGCGCGCGGTCCCCGGTGACCGCACGGCCGGGATCGCCCAGCAGCGCGCTCAACACGGCGGCCAGGCGTTCGGCGTCGGCCTGAAGCGCATTTTCAAACGCCCGCACTGCGTCGCGAAGCACGGATTTACGCTCATCGGGATTCAGAAACCCTTCAAAGTCGCCCTTATTTATGAAAAACAGAGAAACCCGCGTCGGACGGCCTCCTTCCGCGTAAAAGGCCATCGAGTAAGGGCGCACGCCAAGTACGCGGGTGGTTGGCGGCGGATAGATGCGGTGAGTGGAGACAAAGCGTGTGCGGGACTCCTCCGGCCATTGCAGGCGCTGACCGACGTCGCGGTCATCGTCATCCCATAGCAGATCATCCGCCCATAGCGGTAGGCCGAAGGCTTCATTCATTTGCTCGGGATCGGGGTTTTTCGGCGCAGGGCCCGGTGCCGTCTCCTGCGTCCGGACCGTAGGTCCGAGAGCGCACAGCACGAGCAAGGTCAGTCCGACGATTCGATCTGGCCACACATCCGCTCGTGTCTCGTGCACGGGCGTCACCTCACTATGAATCGGGCCTCCAAACCTTGGAAAAATTTTTCGGCGATTTTCCAGACCTTGGAAAATAGGCGTTAATTAGAATAGACATTTGACGCCGAATGCGAGCATAAAAAAACACGTTGATGAAAACCTATCCCAGCGAATCCGCTCTTTTAGCCTGCGCGGTTGCGGCAGCGCAAGCCGCCGGCCTGCACGCGCTGCGCAACGCGCGTCGGCGCGCGGAAATGGCCCGTCTGCTGCGGCGCGACGTCAAGCTGGTGCTGGACCTTGAGTGCCAGCGCAAGGCGGAGGCGGTGATCCGATCTCGTTTCCCGGATCATGCCCTGCTCGGCGAGGAGGGCGAGCAGCCCGCGGCGGACGCCGTCTTTGAGTGGATCGTGGATCCAATAGACGGCACGGTGAATTTTTCGCACGGATTGCCGGTATGGTGTTCATCCGTCGCAGTGCGAAGGGGAACGGAAGTGTTGGCGGGGGCGGTTTTTGCACCAGAGTTGAACACGCTCTACACGGCCACGGCCCACGGTTCCGCCCGGCGGAATGGAAAGCCGATCCGCGTCTCGCAGGTATCCGATCCGAGCCGCGCGATCATGGCGACTGGCCTGGCCGCCAAAACAAGCGACACGGTCATTTCGCACGGCGTGTTCAACGCGCTGACGCGAATGCTGCAGCGCGTGCGTATCATGGGCTCCGCGGCGCTGGACTTGTGCCATGTCGCCGCCGGCTGCCTGGAGGGCTATATCGAGACCAGCATTTTTATCTGGGATGTTGCGGCGGCGGGCCTGATCGTGCAACGCGCCGGCGGCAAGACGGAAGTATTGGAGAAGCTCGGCGGCCATCGCATGCGCTTTCTGGCCACGAATGGTCTTCTCCACGAGCGGGTTCGCGCCGCCATTCGAAGACAACTGCGGAGACCGTCATGCTCAACCTCGCGGTAATGGGATCCGGATCGGGAAGCAACTTTCAGTCGCTGCTGAATGCTGTGCGCGATGGTCGAATCGAGGCACGCGTAGTCTGCGTACTCTCCGACAACGCCGACGCTTTCATCCTGGAGCGGGCGCGGCGCGCGGGGGTGCCGGCGTATTTCGTGGATGCCTCGCCGTTTCGCACGAAACTCGACGGGGCGGGCGAAGCGCGCGCCCTGGAGATTCTGCGTGCGCACGGCGCGGATTTCATCGCGCTCGCGGGCTTTATGCGTCTCGTAAAAGCGGGCCTGCTGCGCGCGTTTCCCGGCCGGATCGTCAATATCCACCCGTCGCTGCTGCCGGCGTTTCCGGGATTGCAGGCGTGGCGCCAGGCACTGGATTACGGCGTCAAGGTCTCGGGCTGCACGGTGCATTTCGTGGATGAGGGTACCGATACGGGACCGATCATCCTTCAGCGCACCGTGCTAGTGCGTGAGGACGATACGCCGGAGTCTCTCCACGCGCGCATTCAGGAACAGGAGCATATCGCGTATCCGCTCGCACTGCAATGGATTGCGGAAGGGCGTCTACGTATCGTCGGACGTCACGTGATCGGTGCGCCGAACTCGGTCTGATCCCGTCGGTCATCTTTTTTTGCCGCGGCACTCAAGCAGCGCTATAATCACGTCGGTGCTCGAACAAGAGGAGGAGACGATCATGTTCAAGAGTATCCTGGTCTGCACGGACGGCTCAAAATTCGGTGACACGGCGCGCGAATACGGCCTGCATCTGGCGCGGAAAGTTGGCGCGCGGTTGATCGGGCTACACGTCATGGATGCTCGTATGCTCGAAGGGCCGTTAATGGCGGACATTTCCGGCTGGATCGGCGCCTCTCCCTATGCAGCCCAATTGCCTCAGTTCCGCGAGATGCTGCGGGAGAAGGCCGAAGCGATCGGCGAGGCCTTCCGCATCAAGAGCCTGCAGGAAGGCATCGAACCAGAAATTCTGATTCGCACGGGTCACCCTGCCTCGGTCATTCTCGAGGAAAGCGCCAAGGCCGAACTCCTGACACTCGGGCAAAAAGGTGAACACGCCGACTTTCTCGGCGAGATGATGGGATCCATCGCTGACCGCGTCAGTCGCCATTCCGGGCGCCCCTGTTTGATCACCCCCGCCACGTTTCGTCCTCTTCGCAACATCCTGGCGGCATACGACGGCAGTGCGCAAGCTGGCCAAGCGCTGGAAATCGCCGCCGAGCTCGCCGCAACGATTGGCGCCCCCTTGACGGTGCTTTCGATCGCGCAAAAAGGAAATTTGGATGAGGCGCGGGCACGCGCCGCCAATGGTGTGCGACTGGCGCGCGACCACGGCGCGGAAACCGAATTCGCGGTGATGGCGGCCGATCGTGCTGGCCCGGCAATTCTCCAGACGGCAGAGGAGCGCGACAGCGACCTGATCGCCCTCGGCGCTATGGGGCATAGCCGCATCCGAGAGTTTTTTATCGGCAGCGCCGCCGCTCATGTCGCCGCGCACGCCACCCGTGCCGTTCTCATGGCGCGTTAGAAAGCCTTGGTGAAAACAACCATCGAGGAGCCCCGGCGCCATCTCCCTTCTGATGAAAGGGCGCGGGTTGACGCCATCGGCGACAGTCTTTATCGTGGCTTCGACACGAGCGCGATCTCCGCCATTCCATATGAACCGGATCCCCACTCGCGAACTCCCGACCTGCGCGCCCTCGTCCCGCCGTCCTCGCCTGCTGGCGCCGGCCAGAGGACGCGACGAGGCCTTCGCCGCCTTTCAATTCGGCGCCGACGCCGTCTATCTGGGGCTGCGCCGTTTTTCTGCGCGCGCAGAGGCGCTCAATTTTGACGAAAGCGGCTTGAGCGAAATCACGGCCTACGCCCACGCCCTCACGCCGCGGCGCGAAGTGTACGTCACCTTCAACACCCTGGTGTTGGAGCGGGAATGGCGCGACGCCCTTTCGGCGCTCGCGCGGATGGAAGAGATCGGCGTGGATGCCGTGATTGTGCAAGATTTGGGCGTCGCCCGCCGCGTTCGACAATCCTTCCCCGGTCTGCGCCTCTTCGCCAGCACGCAAATGGCGATTCATAGCCCCGAAGGCGCGCGTGTTCTCGCGCGTCGGGGATTCTCTTGCATCTTGCTCGCCCGCGAGCTCTCGCTGGAAGAAATCGCTGCCGTTGTTCGCGAAGGCGGCGGCATCGAGATTGAAGTCTTCGTTCACGGCGCCTTGTGTTACTCCTACAGCGGGCTTTGCCTCTTTTCGTCCCACGCCGCCGGAAGAAGCGGCAACCGCGGACGCTGCGCCTCCTGCTGCCGCGAGGCCTTTTGCGACGCGGTCGGACGGACCGGTTTTCCATTCTCGATGAAGGATCTTGCGCTAGATTGCCGCCTGGAAGCCCTCCACGCCGCCGGCGTCGCCGCGCTCAAGATCGAAGGCCGACTCAAAAATTCGCTATATGTGGCGGCGACAGTTGATTATTACCGGCGACTTCTCGATGGTCGGCTGAACCCATCCGAGCAGCGAGCGCTCCAAGAAGATTTGAAAACCATCTTCAGCCGGCCTTGGACAGAGCTTTATGCCGACGCTCAAAACCCGTCGGAAAGCGTCATTGACGCCCGCACCATCGGACACCGCGGTACGCAGATCGGTAAAGTCCTGACCGTGCGCCGAGAACGCGGCGCCGACTGGCTAGTCTTCGTCACCCGCCGTCCCCTTGAACGCCACGACGGCTTGCAAGTGGATGTGCCCGGCGCGGAACGCCCATATGGGTTCGCCATAGCCGAGATCCGCGGCACAGACGACGGCCAGTCCCACATCAGCGTCGAGGCGAGCGATAAGGTCGCCGTCCGGCTGCCGTCCGATCATCCTCCGCTGCCGGTGGGCGCGCCGGTGTACTGTTCCTCTTCGCAGGCCGTGAAGCGACGGTATGCCCTTTCAAGGCCGCGCCCAGGCGAATATCGAGTCCGCCATCCCGTTCATGTCATGGCGAAGATCACCCCCGATGCGTTGGAAGTGTCGGGTGTGGCGCGCGTGCCGGGCCTCCCCCCTCTCGAAGCGAAGGTGCGATGGCCGGCATCCCTGGAGGCCGCCCGCCAACCGGAGGGCACGAGGGCGGCGATGCAGAAGGCGTTTCAGCGGCTCAAAGAAACGGATTGGCACGCGGAGTCGCTCGATCTGTCGGACCCCGCGACCCGTTTTGTGCCCGCGACAATGTGGAATGAAGCGCGCCGCCGCCTCGCAGCGGCTCTGGACGAGGCGCGGGAAACGGCCCAGCAGCGCCGCATCGAAGCACTGGCCCCCAGCTCCTCGCCGAAGGCCCCACGGGACATGTCCCCCGAACCTGTCAAATGGTCGTTGCGTCTGGATACGCCACCAGACGCCCGGGCGGACGATGCGGATGAAGTCGTGCTGCCCTTCATGCTCTGCGAAGGCGGGAACCACCCGCGTCGACGTGCGGCGTTGCCGATTCTCCTGCGAGGTGCGGCCGTCACCGAAGCGCGGACGCGGATTCGCGCGCTCCTGAAAAACGGCTGGCGGAAATGGGAGCTCGGCAGCCTGGCGGGTCTGGAGATTCTGCGGGAAGCGGCGGAATCGCTTAAGCTGACGCTCGGCGATCTGGATCTTTCGGCGGATTGGCCCCTCTATAGCCTTAATGCGGAGGCGGTGGATGAGCTCGTCGAAATGGGATTCCGTTACTGTATCACTTCTCCGGAGGATGACGGGGACAATCTGCGGACGCGTTTGCGCCGAAAAGCTGATCACATGGTCGTGCTCGTCTTCCAATTCACGCCGCTTTTTCTTTCCGCCACGGCGCCGGCGGGAAACGGGCCGGAATGGCGGGGGCGCGGTGGAGAGCGTTATATCGTGGTGCGGGAAGAAAATCTTCACGCGCTGGTCGCGGCGCGTCCTTTTGCGCTCACCTCACGTCTCGGAGAACTGCAAGCGGCGGGGGCGCGCCGATTCCGCTGCGACCTCACCTATGCGCGCGCCGTGGGTGCCGATCCTCTGAGCCTGTGGAGGGCCATCCGGCGGGGAGAAAGCCCCCCGGATTATCACGAGGCCAATTACATCCGCGGCTTGCTGTGATACAAGTGCAAACCCCGGTGCGCCGCCGGCGACGACGGGGCCGAACTTCACAAAAAAGGCGCGCGAAAGAAGCCCGCTTCCCGCCGGTATGCGGCCGTTCTGATCCCGGGCTCCACCACCGGATGCCCATCCTGCCTAAGAAGAGCGCAACCGGCATGGAGCCGCCGCCTTGGGGTGCGCGTTGCGCGAGGCAATGGCGGCGAGCCCCAACTGAAGGCGGCCACCTGTTCTCCGAACGGTCCCGCATCGTTCCGTCGCCCACCGTTCCTGATCTTCCGTTCACCTTTCTCTCTTCCGCCATCTGAAAGACCGAGGATTGCCCTTAAACATCATTTTTTTTGACGAAGGAATCATGGGGATTTAAAGAGACTTCAAAAAATGAGCCATGCGTATTCTGGTTGTGGCAAAGCATGTGGATGCACCGGAAGCGCATCTATTTGCGGGGCTGGCCCGTTCCGGTGTGGAGATACTGGCACTGATACGGCCGGAACGTCTTCATACCGCCGTGATGGAAGCCGGAGGCGTCCAAGTGGAGACCCGGGTGTGGTCGCGTTGGCCCTGGTTTCGCGGTCTCCGTGATCTGCGCGAGCGGATAGCGGCCTGGAAGCCGAACGTGGTTCATTCACTCCATAACGACGCGTTATACAACATCTGGCGTGCGTGGCCGCGCAACCAGTCTGCCGTATGGATAGCCTACCGCGGTGCGGCCTTTCTCTCCAGAGCCGCCCGACGAATGTACCGGCGCTGCGGGGTGGCCCGTATCGCTTGCATCTGTGAATCCGTGCGCGCGGCGATGCTCCGAATCGGATGGCCGGCGGAGCAGCTGGTCACAATATACAAGGGCCACGATCCGTCCTGGTATCGACCCGCCGCAGCCGATCGCCTGTCGATGCTCGGCCTGCCACCCAATGCACGGGTGGTGGGTGCCGCCGCCCGATGGCGAGGATGCAAGCGGGGCGACGTGCTGGTGGAGGCGTTTCAACGCCTGCCTGCCGATCCCCGGCTCCATCTCCTGATGATCGGTGAGGTGACCGATACGCGTTTAAAACGTCTGCGGCGCAACCAGGTCGACAATCCTCGAATTCATTTTGTAGGATTCCAGCCCGATGCCGCCGCGCTGCTGGGCGCTTGTGCGGTCACGGTTATGCCTTCGGATGAAACGGATGGCCTGTGTAAAGCCGTCCTGGAATCTCTCGCCCAGGGCGTGCCTTGCATCGTCAGCAACGTCGGAGGCCCCTCGGAAATCGTTCGCGATGGCGTTGAGGGCCTTTGCGTACCGCCAGGTGACGTCCCCGCGCTTGCCGCCGCGCTGCGCCGTCTTCTCGATGACGAGGCACTGCGCCGCGCCTGCGGAGAACGGGCGATCGCACGAGTCCGCGACGCCTTTCACGTCTCCGCCACAATTCAGCGCTATCACGCTCTCTATGAGGAGCTTTTTAACATGGGAACGCAGGCAAGGTTCGCTGCCCGCCACTCTTTGCCGAACATGAGTTAAATCAAAATCGGGCTTTGCTGTCAAAAGCCTGACACGTTCTCTGCTCCCGAAGATCGGGAAAGGGAGGCCCCAATTCAATAAAATACGTCTCTTTGCGGATGGCCAGCCTTGTTACATCTGAGGAAGGACGCCGCGCTCGGTTCGATTTCAGTACCTCTTCGACCTTTTCAAAAAATTCAAAAAAGATCGTTTCTTACCACTTATGACGTGACGAGCGTATGAGGCCCATACATCCCTGTCCCGCCTCTGAATGGCAGGGCTTTTCGAATCGTGGGCGGCAAAGTGACGCCCGCCGCTCGCAGCGCTCAGCCGGCATCCTCTTTCAATTTACTAATGCTCTCGAAAGTGTCTTTACAGGCTCGTTTCCTGCGGCGCGAGCAAGCTCGCGCCCTGGTATGTACATCCCCGCACGCCTGTGGGTAAGTGGGCCGTGGGGCCCTCCCAGCCCCGTAAGGCCCCACTTATCCACAGGATCGGGGATGTCTATGACTTTCTTTT
>CALLML010000046.1 GCA_938005705.1 uncultured bacterium | reverse complement strand
GGCATCGTGCTCGACGCCCGGCAGCCCGATCTCGCGCGTCAGCATCCGCGCGACTATCTCGACGGATTGCGGGCTGCGGTGCGCGGCGCGCTGAGCGCTGCGGCCCGTCAAAAAGGTTTCTCGCCCGATCGGATCGTCGGCATCGGCGTGGATACCACCGGCAGTACGCCGCTGCCGGCGGATGAGTCCGGGGAGCCGCTGGCGCTCCGGAAAGCCTTCGAGAACAATCCCGACGCGATGGCGTGGCTGTGGAAGGATCACACCGCCCATGCCGAGGCCGCCGAGATCACGTCGCTCGCGCGTGCGGAAAAGCCGGAGTATCTGGCGAAATGCGGCGGGGTTTATTCGTCCGAGTGGTATTGGTCGAAACTGCTTCACGCCCGCCGCGTAGCCCCGAAGGTATTCGCGGCGGCGCACACCTGGGTGGAACTGGCCGACTGGATCCCCGCCGTCCTTACGGGAACGACGCATCCTTCGAAACTCCTCCGTTGCATTTGCGCCGCCGGCCATAAGGCGATGTTCCATCCCGCGTGGGGCGGCTATCCGGCGGCGGACTTTCTCGCGAAATTGCATCCCGACCTCGCGCGCGTGCGCGCGACGCTGCCCGATCGCGCGTATCCGGTGGGCCATTGCGCGGGGACGCTTTCCGCGGAGTGGGCGCGCGCGCTGGGATTGCCGGCGGGCATCCCGGTTTCCGTGGGCGCGTTCGATGCGCACCTCGGCGCCGTCGGCAGCGGCATCCGCCCCGGCGTGCTCGTGAAAATCGTCGGGACTTCGACGTGCGACATTGCGGTGGCGCCTCTCGCGGAAAAACTGCCGGATATTCCCGGTCTTTGCGGCATCGTCCCCGAGTCGGTGCTGCCCGGCATGCATGGTCTCGAGGCCGGACAATCCGCGGTCGGCGACATCTTCAACTGGTTTGTCGAGCGCATCCGGCCCGGCGGCGCGAAGGCGGGCTCGCACGAGGCGCTGACGCGCGACGCCGAGCGTCTGCGCCCCGGCGAAAGCGGTCTGCTCGCGCTCGACTGGTGGAACGGCAATCGCACCGTGCTCGTGGATCAGCGGCTCACCGGACTGATGGTCGGCCTGACGCTCGGCACGACGCCGCCGGAAATCTACCGCGCGCTGGTGGAGGCCACGGCCTTCGGCGCGCGCGCGATTTTGGAGCGATTCGAGGAATACCGCATTCCGATCCGCCGCGTCGTCAACTGCGGCGGCATCGCGGCGAAAAATCCGATGGTCATGCAAATCTATGCCGATGTGCTGCGACGTCCGATCGAAATCTCGCGGAGCGCGCAAACCTGCGCGCTGGGCGCGGCGATGTGCGGCGCCGTTGCCGCGGGGCGAAAGGGTGGGGGACACGCCGATTTCGCCGCCGCCGCGCGCGCGATGACCGGCGTGTTGCCGAAGCGTTTCACGCCCGATCGCCGCGCCGCCGCCGTGTACGATCGCCTGTATGCGCTCTATCGCTCGTTGCACGACGCCTTCGGCGCGCGCGGCGAACGCGACCTGAGCGGCGCGATGAAGGAACTGCTCCGGATTCGAGATGAGGCGCGGCATGGAATACGCTGAGTTGCGGCAAACCGCGGCGGAAGCCAATCTCGCCTTGCGCGCTCACGGTCTGGTCACGCTAACTGGGGCAACGCCAGCGTTGCGGATCGCGCCGCGGGGGTGATGGCCATCAAGCCCAGCGGCGTGGATTACGCCCAATTGCGGGCGGAAGATATCGTGGTGTTGGCGATTGAAGATGGGCGCGTCGCCAGCGGCCGTTTGCGACCTTCTTCCGATACGCCGACGCACCTGGAGCTGTATCGCGGCTTTCCGACTGTCGGCGCGATCGTTCACACGCATTCCACGCACGCCACCGTCTGGGCGCAGCTGGCGCGGCCGCTGCCGTGCTTCGGCACGACCCACGCGGACCATTTCGCCGGCGCCGTGCCGGTGTCTCGCCCGCTGACGGAGGCGGAAATCGCCGCGGAATATGAGCGCGCCTCCGGCGTTTCCATTGTCGAAACCTTTCGAGCGCAAAACCTCGATCCCCTCCATGTGCCGGCGGTCTTTCTGCCGGGGCACGCGCCGTTCGTCTGGGGCGCGACCGCCAGGGCCGCCGTCGAGAATGCCGTTGCGCTGGAGGAGGTCGCCCGCATGGCCTTGCTGATGGGCGCGCCGGCAGAGCACTTGCGCGAATTGCCCGAGGCCGTCCGCCGCAAACATTTCGAGCGCAAGCACGGAGCGCACGCCTACTACGGACAGGAGAAGAAGCCATGAAGAATCCGTTTGAGGGTCTCGAAGTCTGGCTCGTCGCCGGCAGCCAGCACCTGTATGGGCCGGGGCCGCTGAAGCAAGTTCAAGCGAATGCGGAAGCGATCGCGGCCGGCCTCTCGAAATCGAAGGCGTTGCCCATGCCGCTGGTCGCGAAGCCGATCGTCACCACACCCGACCAGATCACAGCGGTTTGCCGCGCCGCCAACGCCGCGCCGCAATGCGCCGGCCTCGTCTTCTGGATGCACACGTTCTCGCCCGCGCGCATGTGGATTCGCGGCCTGCGGGAACTGGCGAAGCCGTTCCTCCACCTGCACACCCAGTTCAATCGCGATATTCCGTGGGACGCGATTGACATGGATTTCATGAACTTGAATCAGTCGGCCCACGGCGACCGCGAATTCGGCTATATCTGCGCGCGGCTGCGCAAAGCGCGCAAGGTCGTCGTCGGCCACTGGCAGGAAGCTGCGGTGGCCGCCGCCGTCGGCGACTGGATGCGCGTGGCGGCGGCGTGGCAAGACCAGCAAAACCTCCGCGTCGCGCGCATCGGCGACAACATGCGCGACGTCGCCGTCACCGAGGGCGACAAGGTGGAGGCGCAGATCGTCTTCGGTTACACCGTCAACGGCTATGGGGTGGGGGACCTGGTCGAGCGGGTCAAGGCGGTGTCCGACGCCGAAGCCGATCGCCGGTGCGCCGAATATGACGAGCAATACCGCATGGCCGCTCCGCTGCGCAAAGGCGGCGCGCGGCGCGCGGACTTGCGCGAGGCCGCGCGTATCGAACTGGGGCTGCGCACCTTTCTCGAGGAGGTCGGCGCGAAGGCGTTCACGGACACGTTCGAGAATCTGCACGGGCTGCGACAGCTTCCGGGCCTCGCGACGCAACGGTTGATGGCCGACGGCTACGGTTTCGGCGCCGAGGGCGATTGGAAGACGGCGGCGCTGGTGCGCGCGTTGAAGGTGATGGGCGCGGGGCGCGGCGGCGGCGCATCCTTCATGGAGGATTACACCTACCATTTCAACCCACGGGGGCCTCGCGTGCTCGGCGCGCACATGTTGGAAGTCTGCCCCAGCATTGCGGCGAAAAAGCCCTCTTGCGAAATCCATCCGCTCGGCATTGGCGGCAAAGAAGATCCGGTGAGACTCGTTTTCGACGCGAGGCCCGGCAAGGCGTTGAACGCGACGATGATTGATCTGGGCGACCGTTTCCGTCTGATCGTCAACCCGGTCGAGGTT
>CALLML010000045.1 GCA_938005705.1 uncultured bacterium | reverse complement strand
ATGAAAGCGCTCCTTCATGCCGGTCCCAGCGGGCGGGTGCCTGCGCCGCCCGAAAAGCGATTTCTTATCACTCGCACCGACCTGGCCGTGACCACGCAGTGCCAGTTGCGGCGGGTTCAGCTCGTTTGCCGGAGCGAGGTTTTCGTGAATGCCTTCGTGAACCTGCACATCGCGTTGGAGGTGTTGAAGCCGGAAACGCAGGCCAAGGTGCGCGCCGCGCTTGCGGCGTGGCGCGCGGAGCCGGAGCGCGAGGGAGGTGCTCGATGAGAGCGTGGCTCGTGGATGCGCCGGGCGCGAAAATCCGGCTGGGAACGGTGGAAAGTCCGGCGCCTGGACCCGGCGAGGTGCGGTTGCGCGTACACGCGGCGGGCCTGAATCCGGCGGACTACAAGCTGCTTCACTCCGGGTACCCGGCGTGGACGTTTCCGCATGTGCCGGGCTTGGATGTGGCGGGCGAAATCGACGCAATCGGTCCCGGCGTGACCGGCTGGGCGTTGGGGACGCGCGTGTTTGGGCATTTGAATCTTGCGCGTCCGGGCTGTTTCGCCGAGTTCGCGGTTGCGCCAGATCACATTTTGAGCGCGATGCCGGCTGGCTTGGACGAGATCGCCGCGGCGGCGCTGCCCTGCGCGGGAATGACGGCGTACCAGTCGCTGCACCGGCGTTTGCGGATTGAGGTCGGGCAGACATTGTTGGTGCTGGGCGGGGCCGGCGGGGTGGGCAGCTTTGCGGTGCAGCTTGGGCGGATCGCGGGCGCGCGCGTGGCCGCGACCTGTTCGCCGCGCAACGACGAGTGGATCCGCGCGTTGGGGGCGGAGGTCGCCTTCGACTATCGTACGCCGGATTTGCAGGAACGGGCATTGGCGTTTACCGGCGGGCGAGGGTTCGATGCGATCGTCGATACGGTGGGGCCGGAAAGCGCGACGGCGGCGCTCGACTTGCTGGCCTTCCAAGGCGGATTGGCATGCGTGGCGGGGTTGCCCGACTTGCGGCGGTTGCGTCCATTCGACCGGGCGCCGTCCATGCACGAAATCGCCTTGGGTGGCGCGCATCTATCTGGCGACCGTCGCGCACAGGAAGACTTGGCGCGGATGGGCGGCGAGTTGGCGGCGCTGGCGGCGACCGGCCGTCTGCAGACGCCGGCGGAGGTATTGCCGTTCGAGCAGCTCGCCGATGGGCTGGAACGTCTCGAGCAACGGCATGTGCGGGGGAAGCTGGTGGTGCGCGTTTCCTGAACAGCGCGTCGTTCGTCTGCGTGGGGCGGAGGATAGAGATGTTTGAAGTCTATATGATGCGCAACGAACACCTGGAGGGCGAACTCGAGGACCGGTTCTGCGCTCAACTGGAAGTTAAGCATTGGCCGGCATCAATCGGTCCCTATTGGGCTTGGGCTGTTGAACCATGTAGTCTGTAGTCGCCGGGGCCACAGTTGGCCTCCGCACGCATATACCAATCAAATCTCTTCATCTCATCTGCTCACCCAACGCTGATGCTCAGCGGCGCGCAGTGTTTTGCGTGTCCGCTGCAGCGCTTTGTTCGACCTTGCTACTTTTTTAACCTCTTCCCGATGCTCCATGCCTTTCCAGCGAAGGCACCGATTTGCCAATACTGATTGTCAGGCATGGTCAAAGTGAAAGGTCTGATCTTTTTGATATCAGGCTTACCGTCGGAACAGCATTCTGCATCAGCGTAAGCGCCCACAATTTCTCCGATGAAGACCTCGTTGGTCGGAAGATCTACGATATTTACAAGCCTACACTCCATGCACAGCGGACAATCCTCGATCATCGGGGTTCCGGTCGCCTTACCCTCAATAACTTTGAATAATGATGATTTGTCTTCCTTGCGACCCGATATGATTCCGCACTAATCTGTCTTCTCCAAGAGGTCAATACTGGGCACATTGACACTGAACGATTTGGATGCATGAATCCCGATATTTGTATAGTGTGCTTTTCCCAGTGCGACGGCGATCATAGGAGGCTGGAAATTGACTCACGTTACCCATCCGACCGCCATGAAATTGGGCCGATCATTTACCATTGTCCCCACAAGAACCATTGGCATCGGGTAAATAAAGGCATTTTCATCGACTGCAATCTTTGTCATTTCTTCCTTCTCCTTTTGTCGAACATAATATTCGGCAAAAGATATTCTGCTCACCGCGTTAACATAGCCCAAACCATGTTGGGTGAGTGCTTGTTCACGCGAACCATGCGCACCCATAGAAGGGTCATGTGCTCCAAATGCAGCGCCTGCTCAAGGCCGCCGACATCAAGCGGCTCCCAACCAAGTTGCGCTATCAGTTCGCCCACGATCTTCTTGGCTCCCGAATCGTTGCCGCAATACATCATTACTGGTTTTACGTTGTAGCCGGGGTAGGAGCAGTTCTCGAAGTTTTCGAACCCGTAAATCGTAAATGCCTTGACCACCTTTGTTTCCGGAACGAGTGCCTGCACCATCTCCGAGCCTGACTGAACGCTATTCAATCCGTGGCTGAGGTTGGCGCCAACCGGGTTGGTGCAGTCGACAAGCACCTTTCCGCGGATCTCATCAGCAACCGCTTTGAGTGCGGCTTCGTTGGCCTGGAACGGGGTGGCAAGGAAAACAACCTCCGAATCACTGACGGCAACCTTCGGCGCGGCGACCTTTAGGTTCGCGTTCTTTGCCAAAGCCTTTTTCAAGCTCTCTGAAGTCGGGTCGTTGGCCGCCAACGTGACACTATGACCGAGACGTTGCAGGTGGTCGGCCAATGGTGCTCCGACCTGACCATAACCAATGAATGCAATTTTCATGTTGGGTTACTCCTTTCTGCTGAAAGTGCGGTTGATCATCAGCGGAGGGGGCACTCCGCTGGAACCGCTTATTGGGATCCATAGATCAAACTCATGTCCCCCCTGAGTATGCTCCTTCTTCATCCCTCCTTCGCTGCAACAAGAACGGTGCCGTTTGCGTCTGACTTGATGAGCTGGACAAATCGTTCTGCAACTTCGGCGGCCGGGATACCTGGCGACGGATCCATGCCCATGGCTACCATCGTCTCAGTGATCCATCCTGGTGAGACGGCGTTTACTCGAACACCCCTGCCAATCTCGATGGCAGCTGAACGGACGAAGCCTTCGATAGCTGCATTTACCGTGGTGACGATACTGCTGCCGGGTATTGGATATTGCGCGAGGACACCGGAAGTGAGGATGATACTCCCGCCGTCCCGAACAAAAGGTGAGCCAGCACGCACGAGGTTTACCTGGCCCATGAGCTTTTGCGAGAGACCATGCGCCCAGTCATCATTGGTTACGTTCGCCCATGGAACGAACCGCACCATGCCGGCGACGCAGACAATTGCGTCGACGCTTCCTACTCGCCCGAAGAGTGCCTCGATTGATGCCTGATCGGTAATATCAACCGTCTGTGTCGAATTCTTGCGCGAAGCCTGGATGACCTCAGCACGACCGTCAAGAGCCCGAACCACAGCTCGTCCGAGTAAGCCGGAGGCACCGACCACGAGAACCTTACCAATCATCGGTTTATTCATTCTTTTGTCTCCTGTCTATTGGTGTCCTTGCCGAACAATAATTAGGTTGACCCGCATAAGATGCGAGATTTCTCGTTTCTGTCCGTATAAAATGCCTTCGGATACTCTGTCAAAGATGACTTAATCATCTGAGAAACAGAGCATTTCCGCTGGCCGCTCCATTTAGCATGGCATGTTATGCGGATCGGCATAAGACACCTCTCAAAGTCCGCCCACGGGACTCCGCACGCCGGATGGTCCACGGTTGAGGACATGCGTGTAAATCATCGTCGTCTTCACGTCCTTTTGCCCCAACAGTTCCTGCACCGTTCGGATGTCGTAACCACCTTCAAGCAAATGGGTGGCGAAAGAATGTTGGAACGTATGGCAGGTCGCCCGCTTTATCACACCGGCCCTCGTCACCGCCATACGCACCGCCTTCTGCACAAGCGACTCATCGACGTGATGCCGCCCCTCTTCGCCCTTGGGAGGTCGGAAAGCCCTCGCTATCCTGAAAGGACTTCCCCTCTCTCATTCGCGCGCCTGATGTCATCGGGTTCAATCCTCTGTCCACGCCAACTTCCCGGACTTCAGCCACTTATCGAGTTCCTTCGCGTCGAATCGCCATTGCCGTCCAACCTTGTGCGCAAGCAGTTTCCCTTCCTGGGCCAGCTTATAAATGGTCGATCTACCCATTTTGGGGTATTGCGCCGCTTCGATGACTGTCAACCACTTGGTTTCCATCAATCTGTCTTTCCAACACTCCCACTCGTCCGTCGAGTAACTTCGAGTAATTTCGAGTAACGTTGAGTAACGTCGAGTAACACAATAGAAGCATGGAGGTCTTGTCAGCCCCCAAACTTCGCTTTTCTCCGCGGCCGTCCAAAACCCGAACCCCTCCGACACTTTCCGACGATCTCCGGTAGGTATCCAAGCGACAGGGCTCTGGGCCTGATTTCGCGGTTCACCCCGGGCACGGGCCGACCGCCCACCGGCATCAACCGGATTTGTCGGGAGATGACCGGAGAACCGAATGGAGCTTTTCGCAACCGACCGTGAACGGTGGGCGTTCCCCCTCGGAACGGACCTGTCTGCGTGCGACGCACAGGCAGGCGCCGCGCTGGACCTAGACTTCGAGGCGCTCGAGGCCCAGGCCGAGGCGGCTGCCGAGAAGCCGTGGCCGCAACATCGGCCCAAATAGATTGCCCTCGTTTTCGAAAACGGCAAAGAGTGCAAGGCATCCCGCAAGGACATCAGGGAGTTCCTGCCGGAGGCCAAGGCCCACCCCGTCTATTTCGATTCGCCACAATCCGAAATCCCCAATCCACAATCACTGCGGCTCTTCGTCTACGGCACTTTGAAGCGCGGTTTCTGGAATCAAGACCGCTTCTGCCGGGGCGTCCTGGCAGTGGAGGACGCCATGGTCCGCGGCCGCCTCTTCGAGACACCCTCCGGAATCCCGGTCCTGCAGGTCCCGGAGGAGGATGTCCTCGCGGTCGGGACCACCAATCCACTCGCCGACGGGAACACACAAGCGCACGTCGCGGCCCGCATGTCCAATCCCGGGCCAACCCTCGACCTAAACCATGAAAACGCCACGGGGGCGCCCTGGGTCCCGTGTCCGGAAAGCTTCTGACTCTCGACGA
>CALLML010000044.1 GCA_938005705.1 uncultured bacterium | reverse complement strand
AGCCATCTACGGCAGCGGCGGCCGCCGTCCGACGCTGCGCCTGGGCGTGCAGGATCGCCGCCGGTGGGCCAAAATCCGCTACGGGTTGCAGCGCATTCACCGTGTCGATCTGCGGCTGTGCAACTGCCATGCGGTTGCCCCGTGGGCAACCGTCGAGGCGTAATCGGGGGAGGGCGCAGACCATGAAATGACCGCTCTACGATTGATCGAACACAAGCAAAACCTCACTGCCCCCAATCATCACAGGGTGAAAACACCATCGGTCTGCTTAAATGCAAAATGTGGGATAAATAATCTTGTGTACAAACCGGAAGAGACGTGATGGAAAGGAAGATCACGAACCGTGTCAGAACAGGGAAGGTGCGGCTGAATCCTGGCCGGAGAGGCCGGCCCTTTCCCCGGCCTCCCTATGAGTCGCTACGTTTTGCGACGGGTGTCGAGGTCGGCAAGATGGTCCAGGCGGCCATAGAGCACGAGGGTGTCGCCCGCGTTGATGACATCCGTGCCGCGTGGCGTGCCGACATATTCGCCATTCCCGCGCCGGATGCCGAGCACGAGAATGCCTTCGCGCGTCAACGCCGCGTCCGCCAGGGTTCGCCCTTCGATCCAGTCGCCCGCCTCGACGAGCATTTCGGTCACCGCGTATCCGTTATCGAGCTGGAGCACCGAAACGTAATCCTGCAGGTCGAGGCGGGTCCATCGTTTCAGGGCCCAGGTCAGCGCACGGTTCATGCGGTGTTCGACCGCCCGGCTCCGAGCCAGCAGCCAGAGCGCAGCCAACCCGAAAAACAAGATCAGTAGGGGCGCGGTCCGGCGCTCCGCCTGTACCGTCGAAAAGAAGGACACCACCAGGGTGGCGACGACGGCAGGGATGCCGATATTGCCGACGAACATGAGCCAGAGAATGATGCGCCGCCGCACGGGGTGATTGACTATTGCCTCGGATTCACGCGTGGTGAAGCCCACCCCTGCGAGCGCGGAGCGGGCCTGAAATCGCGCGACTTCGCTGGAAAGCCCCGTCAAGGTAAGGGCGACGGCCGCCAGCCGGGTGACGATCAGGGAAATCATCGCCATTACCAGCAACGAGAGAATCGGTATCATCATCGGAATGAACCCGCTACACCGTGGGCATCTCGCGCTATAAAACGAAACCGCCCTTCGGCCGTCGCCTTGGGGCGGTTTCATCCCAACGAGGAAAAGTCTTCACTCCTCGATCTTGATCGCTTCGACCGGGCAATTCTCGGCCGCTTCACGGGCCGAAGCCTCGGCCGCCGGCGGCACGGCGTCGGTTTTTGCCGTCGCCGTTCCGTCTTTCATTTCGAAGACTTCGGGGCTCGTGTCCACGCAGAGTTCGCATCCGGTGCAGGCATCCGCATCCACTTTGACTTTCATATTATTGCTCCTTTTGAGTTCCAGCCGTATTTCCATATATAACCCGTTCACCACGCCTGCGCGAGATCAGACGGTGGTGTATCGTCCTTTGTATTCTTCCAATATCTTGATGTAGTTGGCGCGTTCGAAAGCGGCGGGATTGGCGACGTTCTTTTGGCTCATCGCCCCTTTCATCTCGACGACGGACGTGTATTCCTTTGACGCCATCCACTCTTCGAGTTCGCGCAGCATGACGCGGAGATGCCCGATGCCGTTTTTCAAGAGCGCCGAGCAGGTCATCACAGCGTCCGCACCAGCCAACAGGTATTTAGCCGCATCGCGTCCGCTGTGCACGCCGGTGGTTGCCGCCAGCGAGCAGGAAACACGGCCGTGCAGAATCGCGATCCACCGCAACGGCAGCCGCATTTCCTGCGGCGTGCTCAGGTTCAAATCGCTGCGCACCTCCATTTCATCGAGATCGAAGTCCGGCTGGTAGAACCGATTGAACATCACCAGTCCGTCGGCCCCGGCCTCGGCGAGGCGCCGAGCCATGTGAGCGGTGGAGCTAAAGAAGGGGCTGAGCTTCATCGCCACGGGAATGCGCACGGCGTTTTTCACGGCGCGGACAACGTCCACATACATCTGCTCGATCTCGGCGCCGGAACGATCGGGGTCCGTGGCAATGTAGTAGGCGTTCAGCTCCAGTGCCGACGCGCCCGCCCGTTCGATTTCCATGGCATAATCGGTCCAACCCTCCGGCGAAATCCCGTTGATGCTGCCGATGATGGGAATATCCACCGCCGCCTTTGCGCTGGAGATCAGCTCAAGATATTTCTCTGTGCCCACTTTGTATGATCCCACATCGGGAAAATAGGAGAGCGCTTCGGCGAAGCTGTCCGTGCCGGCCGTCAGCAGGTGCTCCAGTGCCTCGGCATCATGCCGGATTTGCTCTTCGAAGATGGAGAACATCACGACGGCCGGCGCGCCGGCGTCCTCCAGTTGCCGGATATCGTCCAACCGTTGCGACAGCGGCGAGGAGGAGGGGACAATCGGATTTCTGAGGTTCAGACCCAGATAGGTCGTTCGCAGATCCATGACGTGTTTCCTTTCGTTCGGAGATCGGGCGAATGCATCTGTTCAGCCGGCCGTAGCCGGCGCAGCTTCCGGCTGGTTCAACCATTGCTGATATAACTTCCACCGTCTTTGGACGTCCGCTTCCGCCAGTTCGAGCAGGCGCGCGGCCTCGTCGGGCTTGCTGAGGGTCAACATCTTGTAGCGGGTCTCCGCATAGACGTAGTCTTTCAACGGGATTGAAGGCGGTTTGCTGTCGATGGTCAGCGGATTCCCTCCTTGGGCCCCGAGATCGGGGTTGTAGCGGAAGAGCAGCCAATGTCCGCTGTTAACGGCAGCCTTCTGCTGGTCAAAGCCTTTCTGCATGTTGATGCCGTGCGCAATGCAGTGGGAATAGGCGATGATCAGCGATGGCCCGTCATAGGCCTCGGCTTCCAGAAACGCCTTCAGGGCCTGCCGCGGGTTAGCGCCCAGCGAGATGCGGGCCACGTAAACGTTCCCGTAGCACATCGCCATCATGCCGAGGTCCTTCTTGCCGAAGGGTTTGCCGCTGGCGGCGAATTTCGCCACCGCTGCCCGGGGCGTGGACTTCGACGCTTGCCCGCCCGTGTTTGAATACACCTCCGTATCCAATACCAGGACGTTGACGTTGCGTCCGCTGGCCAGCACGTGGTCCAATCCGCCGTAACCGATATCGTAGGCCCATCCGTCGCCGCCGACGATCCATACGCTTTTGCGCACGAGATGGTCGGCGATCGCCTCCAAATGGCGTGCCGCCGGCGTCCGTAGCGCGGCCAGTTTTTCTTTCAATGTGCGCACACGCGCCCGCTGCGCGGCCAATTCCGCCTCGGTGCGTTGCGGCGCTTCGATAAGCTCACGAACCAGGGACTCTCCAATCTGCGATTGCAATTGCAGCAGCAATTCGCAGGCGAATTCACGGTGCTTGTCGAGGGTCAGGCGGAAGCCGAAGCCAAACTCCGCGTTATCCTCGAAGAGCGAATTCGACCAGGCGGGGCCTCGGCCCGCGGCGTTGACCGTCCACGGCGTGGTCGGCAGGTTGCCGCCATAGATGGAGGAGCACCCGGTTGCGTTGGCGATCAAAGCGCGGTCGCCGAACAATTGGCTCAGGATCTTGACATAGGGCGTTTCGCCACAGCCGGTGCAGGCGCCGGAAAACTCGAACAGCGGCTGAGCAAACTGAATATCCTTGATCGAGGACAAGTCCAGCGCGCCGCGGTCGCCATCCGGAAGCCGCAGGAAGAAGGCCCAGTTCGCCTTTTCGGCTTCCCAGATCGGCTCCTTCTCGGCCATATTGACGGCCTTGTGGCCGACGCGCGTTTTGCTCTTCTTCGGGCACACCTCGACGCACAACCCGCAACCGGTGCAGTCTTCGACCGACACCTGGATCGTGTACCGGAGGCCCGGCTCGTTCTTGTCTTTCCATTCGACCGACTTGAATGTCGGTGGCGCGCCGACCAGCGCATTCGCCGGATATTTTTTCGCTCGGATGCAGGCGTGTGGACACACCAGCGTGCAATGGCCGCACTGAATGCATTCCTGCTCGTCCCAGACAGGGACAAACAGCGAAATATTCCGCTTTTCCCATCGCGTAGTGCCGGTGGGAAACGTACCGTCCGCGGGCATCTTGCTGACCGGCAGGTCATCGCCCTCGCCGGCCATGATCGGCGCGAGAACCTCTTTGACGAAAGCCGGGGCTTCGTCCGGCACTACCGGCGGAATCTCGCGCGTACTCGTGGCGGTTGCCGGGACCGGAATCTCCTTCAGATTCTCGAGCGTCATATCCACAGCCTGGAAGTTCTTCCGGACGATTTCCTCGCCTTTGCGGCCGTAGGTTTTCTTGATCGCCTGTTTGATCTTCTCGATGGCCTCTTCTCTCGGCAGCACGCCGGAGATCGCAAAGAAACAGGTCTGCATAATCGTGTTCACACGGCTGCCCATGCCGGCCGCGAGGGCGACGCGCGAACCGTCCATCGCGAAGAGTCGGATATTTTTCGAGATGATCTGCTCCTGGACCTTGCGCGGCAGGTGATCCCACACTTCCTCGGGGGCGTAGGGGCTGGAATTGAGGAGGAACGTGGCGCCGGGTTTTGCATATTTCAGGACATCCACCTGTTCGAGAAAGATGAACTGGTGGCAGCCAATGAAGTTCGCCGACTGAATCAGATAGGGCGCGCGCAGCGGCTCCGGACCAAACCGCAGGTGGGAAACGGTGCGCGATCCGGCCTTTTTCGAATCGTAAACAAAATAGCCCTGCGCATATAGATCGGTTTCCTCGCCGATGATCTTGATCGAGTTTTTGTTCGCGCCGACGGTGCCGTCTGCGCCTAAACCGAAAAACATCGCGCGGATCGTGCGATCGGATTCCGTAATGAAATGCGGATCGTATTCGAGACTGGTGTGTGAAACGTCGTCGTGAATCCCGATCGTGAAGTGGTTTTTGGGGGAGGTCTTTTGAAGCTCATCGAAAACGGCTTTCACCATCGCGGGCGTGAATTCCTTCGAGGAAAGCCCGTAGCGCCCACCCACAATCGTGGGCGCGGTTTCCCGTGCCATGGTGCCCGCGGCCACGGCCTCATGGACGGCGGCGACGACGTCCAGATACAAGGGTTCGCCGGCACTGCCCGGTTCCTTCGTGCGATCGAGTACGGCGATCGCCCGGACCGTTTTCGGCAGACGAGC
Source organism: uncultured bacterium (assembly GCA_938005705.1). Taxonomy (GTDB): domain Bacteria; phylum Verrucomicrobiota; class Kiritimatiellia; order PWTM01; family PWTM01; genus CALLML01. The sequence goes on along the minus strand of CALLML010000044.1, from coordinate 23,195 downwards.
CACGAACGCCGCTCCATCGAAGGGCCGATAGAGCCGGACGACCACCACGCCCACTTTTTCGCCCAAGCGGCGCGTGAGATACTCGGCGGTGTCCATCGCCGTTTCGGCGCCTGATCCCATCAACACGATTACGCGTTCCGCATTCGGCGCCCCGTAATAGTCGAAAAGATGATACGAGCGCCCGACAACCTTTGCGAACTCATCCATGACCCCTTGGACGACAGCCGGTGTGTGCGCATAGAAAGGATTCACGGCCTCGCGACCCTGAAAATACACATCCGGGTTTTGCGCAGTGCCCCGTAAGACAGGGCGATCTGGCGTCATAGCGCGTCGACGACGTTCGAGCACGAGATCATCCGGGATGAGCGCGCGAATCTGGTCTTCGCTGATCATCTCAATTTTCGCGACCTCGTGCGACGTACGAAAACCATCGAAGAAATGAAGAAAAGGCACGCGGGCGCGCAGTGTGGACGCCTGCGCGATCAGCGCCATGTCCATAACCTCCTGTACCGAGGCCGACGCGAGCAGCGCGAATCCCGTTTGGCGAACGGCCATGACGTCTGAATGATCGCCGAAAATCGAGAGGGCCTGGCAGGCGAGCGAGCGGGCAGAGACATGAAAGACCGTAGGCGTAAGCTCGCCGGCGATCTTGTACATGTTCGGGATCATCAGCAGCAGCCCCTGCGAGGCCGTGAAGGTCGTGGTCAGCGCGCCTGTCTGCAACGCTCCATGCACGGCGCCAGCCGCGCCGCCTTCGCTTTGCATTTCCACGACGAGTGGGACCGTGCCCCAGATATTACGACGGCCGGCGGCAGACCATTCGTCGGCCCATTCGCCCATCGGGGAAGAGGGCGTGATGGGATAGATCGCACAAACCTCGTTGGTCTTGTACGCGATGTAAGCGGCGGCCTCGTTGCCGTCAATGATGGCGATGCGGCTCTTGTCCATGTTGTGCACGGTCTCCTGCGGTGAGTGAAAATGACTAAAACGCCCCACCGTTACGGTCAGGGCAAAACAGACGTACAAGTTACTTGATTAGCCGATTTGATTGAATAACGCAACGTTTTTTTCCAAGCCGATGACACTGTGAAATCAAGCGGGGAAGGCGGACGACCTCTGTATGGAGGTAAAAACCGTCGGCGCAGCCCCCGCGCCGTTCGGCGCTTTGCACTGATCTCCCGAAAAACGGATGCTTCGACCGGTCCGGACTTTGTGCCTATATTTTGCCAGGTCATGTCGTCGACTTTTCGACGACGCGCGACGCGCAGGGCTGGCGCCGCCGGCCTTCACGCGCGAGCGTAGACCGGGTTGCTCGGCCGCCGAGGCGGACTAGTTCTGGGCCCCCGTTTGAGGCAAAACTACAGATAAAGCTGCATTGTCCACCGTCAAAGCGTAAACGCCCGAGGCGGTCCGAGAATCGCTTGGTAGAGGACGGCCTTTCGCAATGTGCGCCGATCCCGCAACCGCAGGTCGCCGAGGCGACGACGCGAACGGGGACCGAACGTCGTGGAGAAGGCGCCGACCGAACGCGGGGAGGGCAGCGGAACGGAGAAAGAAAGGCTGGATCGAGGTGTGAGCGGCACGGCCGCGCGCGCCGGTTCCGTGTAGGCCGCAGCAGGAGGGACGGACGGCGCCTCCCACCGGTCCGTTCCGACGACGGCCGAGTGCGGCGGCGGAAAGGCTGCGGCGGAGGGCGATTTAGGTTTTCGCCTGACCTTCTCCGCATGCGCGCGCCCGGCTTTCGAAGGCATCAGAGGCGGTGGCGAGGGCGGCGCAAAGGCCGGAGGCGGCGCCGGAGCGGGAGCCGTGGAAATGGGAGGTGGAGCAGGCGATGTCGTGGTTTCGCCGCTCAATTCGCGGAGAAAGCGCCGCAATTCCTCCTCAGGATCGAGCACGGAAGGCGGCGGCCGCGGAGGTGATCTCGTCGGTCCGGCCGGCGGTTCCTCCATCTTTCGTTTGGCGTTGCGCGCGACGAGTTGAATGACGACCCAGGCCAGGGCCAGCAGGATATAGATGATGTTTTCCACGGTGCTGTCCGCTGTCCAAAATCCTTTCATCGCGCTTGATCTCCGTCGCTGATCGAACGCCGGAGTTTAGGCGCCCGGCCGGTCACCGGCAGGTTTTCCTTCTTCGCCGGCGATGGACTCCCGCATCGCGGTGTCCGCCATGATGTTTTGCATCCGATAAAAATCCATCACGCCCAGCCGCCCTTCGCGAAAGGCCTGCGCAATCGCCAGCGGAACTTCAGCCTGCGCGGCGATGACTTTTGCCTGCATCTCCTGGACGCGGGCGCGCATTTCCTGCTCGGCCGCGATCGCCGTGGCCCGGCGCCCTTCGGCCTCGGCCTGCCGCAATTTCTTGTCGGCCTCGGCGCGTTCGGTTTCGAGCAACGCGCCGACGTTCGCCACTTCGCGCGCCCCGCTGACACCCGCGACGCTAACATCGGCGATGTCAATCGAGACGATTTCAAACGCGGTCTGCGAATCCAGGCCGCTGTCGAGCACCTTGCGACTGATGTGATCCGGGTTTTCCAGTACGGCCTTGTAGGAGGGCGAGGAGCCGATCGCGCTGACAATGCCCTGCCCCACGCGCGCGATGATCGTATCCTCCGTTGCACCACCCACCAGCCGCTCGAGATTGGCGCGAACTGTCACGCGCGCCTTGACCAGCAGTCGTATGCCGTCTTTGGCCACGGCGTCGAGCATCGTTGTGCCTTTGCTCGGATCGGGGCAGTCAATGACCTTGGGGTTGACGCTTGTGCGCACGGCGTCATAGACATCGCGCCCGGCCAGGTCAATGGCGGCGGCGCGCTTGAAACTCAGGTCAATGTTCGCCTTGTCCGCGGCGATGAGGGCCTGCACAACATTGATCACATTGCCGCCGGCGAGGTAGTGCGCCTCGAGCGAATCGGTGTCGATATCCAGCCCCGCTTTAACGGCGCGAATACGGGCATCTACGATCAGCGTTGGGGGGATACCGCGCAGCTTCATTCCCAGCAGATTGAAGATGCTCACTCCTGCGCCGGACATCCACGCGCGCACCCAGAGCTTCAGAAAGTAGAAGAAAATTCCCACAATGATCAAAACACCGAGTGCCAACACCACGGAAAGTATCATCATGAATGTCATGACTGTTTCTCCTGGCGCCGCGCGTTGAGCGGCGTTTCCGAAAGACATGATAGCAGGGCGTACCGGTCGCCGCAATCGCCGTTTGATTGAGACGGCGATTGCGCTGTGGATTGTTTTGAGGGGTGAGACGAAGGGTCGGAATGCGGGAAGGGACGAAAATCTTTGTAGGGCTGTGCGGTCGGGGTGGAACCCGACCTTCCAACGGCCTGCGATGGAGTTAGAGGGACGGCTTCCACGCCGCCCGTGAATCGTTGGCGCCTGTATTGGCCGCTCATCCCCCACAGCGCCATCGGGTGGTGTGGCGCACGGTTGCGTTCGAGCGCTGTTCCGGCTATAAGGGATATGCGCGGCGGCTGCCTTTCGGTGACGACGCGGCGTTTTTTTGATCATGCGACATCTCGTTCAAGCAGGCGGCGTGAAGATTGGTGCCGACCGGCCCTTGGTCTTGATCGCGGGGCCGTGCGTCATTGAGAGCCGGGCCGCATGTCTTTCGTTGGCGGGTCGTCTTGCGGAATGGACGGCGCGGTGCCGGATTCCTTTTATCTTCAAGGCCTCATATGATAAGGCCAATCGGACCTCCCTATCCTCTTTTCGCGGCCCGGGTCTTGAACGAGGTCTGGAGATTCTGGCCGAAGTGAGGCAACGGTATGACGTGCCGGTGTTGACTGATGTCCATAGCGTCGCGGAAGTGGAACGGGTGGCCGCTGTCGTCGACGTACTTCAGATTCCCGCGTTTCTGTGCCGTCAGACCGACCTGATCGTCGCCGCAGGCGCCAGCGGCCGTGTGGTAAATGTCAAAAAGGGGCAGTTTATGGCGCCGTGGGATATCGTGCATGTTGTGGAGAAAATTGAAAGCACCGGCAACCGCCAAATTCTTTTGACGGAACGTGGCGTGAGTTTCGGCTATAACAATTTGGTGGCGGACATGCGCAGTTTGTTGATCATGCGGGAGACAGGCTATCCGGTGATTTTCGATGCCACCCACAGCGTGCAACGGCCGGGGGGCCTGGGGATGCGGTCCGGCGGCGATGCGCGATGGGCGCCCGCATTGGCTCGGGCGGCGGTCGCAACAGGGTGCGACGGCGTGTTTTTGGAGACGCATCCGCGTCCGGTGCGTGCAAAATCCGATGCGGCCAACGCCCTGCCGACGGCCTTGCTGGACAGCCTGTGGCGGCAGTTGAGGGCGATTGATGCGGTCGTCCGGTCTCCAGGAGGAAAACGATGAGAATTTTGTCCACAGGCGTGATGGCGATCTCCTTCGCGTGGGCGGTAACAGCCCCGGCACAATTTCGCGAGGGGCAGGTCGTGCGCGGCTTTCGCCTGCCTGAGTATGACGCGGCGGGCGCCCTGAAATACGTCGTCACCGGCGACGCCGCGCGCGCCGTTGCGTCCGACGTGTTTGAAATCACGAATTTGAAAATTGAGCTGATGAAAGACGGCGTCGTGGAGACGCGCGTGACGGCGCCGCTGTGTATGTACAACCGGCGCAACAACGAAGCGAGATCGGATGGCAGTGTCCGGATCGTACGCGGGGATGTAGTGATCACCGGCGAGGGATTCGCGTGGAACGGAGCGGAATCCCACTTTCGGATCGAACGTAACGCGCGGGTCGTGTTGCGCAATATCCGGCTGGACAGCGCGCAGGAGGCACGAAAACCATGAAGCGATGGCTATTTCTCATAGCGGCTTGCGCTGCTATGGCACAAACGCCCGATCTCCCTCCACTCACCGAGGGGACGACCGACGACATCCCCGTGGCGGGCGATTTGACGGTGGTGACGTCCGAACGCCTCGTTTACGATGCGACGAAGCAATATGTGGTCTTTGAAAAAGACGTCGTCGTGAGCGATCCGCACCTTCGAATGAAGACCGACAAGCTTTCGATTTTCTTCGACGAGAATAACCAGCCCCGGCGGCTCCTGGCCGAGGGGCGTGTGGTCATGAGCCAGGCCGAAATTCGCGCGTGGGCCGGGCGTGTCTCCTATGACGTGGCGTCCGGCGAAATCGTGCTGGAGGACAACCCTCGGGTCATGCGCGGGCGGGATATGCTGATGGGGCGAAAGATCACGTTCTGGCGCAACCAGAATCGCATGGAATGCGACCGGGATGCTCGCCTGATTATTTATCCCCAGAAAGGCGGGGCGCGCGATTGGATTTCAGGAGGCCGTTAAGGTGGATGACCGCGAGTATTTGCTGCAGACCGAAGGGTTGGTCAAAGCCTATCGACACCGGCGCGTCGTGGACGGGGTGGACCTGTATGTTCGCCCCGGCGAGATTGTCGGATTGCTAGGCCCGAACGGCGCGGGCAAAACGACTTGTTTTTACATGATCGTTGGCCTGATTCCTCCGACTCGCGGGCAAGTTCATTTTGAGGGCCGCGATGTCACGCGCATCCCTATGTATCGCCGCGCCCGCATGGGTATGGGCTATCTCGCTCAGGAACCGTCCGTATTTCGCCGCCTGACCGTAGCGGAAAACGTCATGGCGATTCTGGAAATTCTTCCCATTTCGGTCGAAGAACGCCGCATCCGACTGGAACGCCTGTTGGACGAACTGGGGATCCGTCATCTCGCCAAGCAGCCCGCGTACACGCTCAGTGGTGGCGAAAGACGCCGATTGGAAATCACGAGAGCGCTGGTCACGAACCCGTCGTTGATTCTGCTCGACGAACCGTTCAGCGGTGTAGATCCGCTGGCTGTCTATGATGTGCAACAGATTATTATGCAGTTAAAAGCGAGGGGATTGGGTATATTGATTACGGATCACAATGTACGAGAAACGCTCGCCGTGGTGGATCGTGCCTACCTCATTTGCGAGGGAAAAGTCTTGCGTGAGGGCACGAGTGATTTTCTTATTCATGATCCGGTGAGCCGGGAGCTCTATCTGGGCCCCCGATTCAGCATGTGACAAACAACCAGAAAACCCAAATAGGAGCGCTAACGCCATGATCATCACGCTAACCGGGCGACATGTGGAGATCACCGACGCGTTGAAAGCGCATGTCGCGGAGAAGCTAAAACGCGCTTTTGCCGATTTTCCCCGCATCGAAAGCGTGCGGGTGATTCTTAACCTGGAGAAACACCGCCATTCCGCCGAGATTATTGTGCAGGCGCCGCACCACCTCCATGTGGAGGCCCGCGAGGAAACACACGACATGTATCTGTCGATTGACGGCGCCATTGAAAAAGTCTTGAAACAAATGCGGCGATGGGCCGATAAAACGCACGAACACAAGGCCGTTGGACTGGGCCGCGTGGAAAGCGCCGCGGTCCGATCCGCAACTCGCAAGTGACTATGCCGCTGTGCGTCCAGGATTTGCTGGGCCCTCGCGCCGCGGAATTGAAATTGCGGGTGATCTGCGGGGCCGAGCATCTGAATCGCCCTATCCCAGAGCCGGCGGTTAATCGTCCGGGTCTGGCGCTGACGGGTTTCTATCGTTATTTTGCCCATCGCCGCGTTCAGATTTGCGGCCTGGCGGAAATGACGTACCTGAAAACGCTGGATGCCACGACGCGCGCAGAACGATGGCGCCGATTGTTTGCCGCCGGCATTCCCTGTCTGATCCTGGCCCGCAATCTGCGCACCCCTCCCGAATTGCTGGAAGCCGCCCGCGCGCGACGCACACCGGTAATGCGCACCGAATTGCACACCAGCCGTCTTGCTCAATCGGCGGCGCGAATCCTCGATGATCTGGCCGCACCTTGTCTCCGCGTGCAGGGGACGACGGTGGACCTCCAGGGAATCGGCATTCTTCTGGAAGGCCCGCCCGGCATCGGCAAGAGCGAGATTGCGCTCGGACTGATCGCCCGAGGTTGCAGCCTCGTAGCCGACGATGTCACGGAACTGCGCCGCATGAGCAGTGGTTTGATCGCCACGTCTGTTGAAGTCACGCGTTATCACATGGAAATCCGAGGCATCGGTATCCTCCACATACCGAGCCTGCTGGGGGTGTCATCGGTGCGGCGCGAGAAACGGCTGGACATGGTCGTTCGTCTTGTGCCGGCCGACAAGAGCGCCGAAGTGGATCGAATCGGGCTCGACCCGGAAATGGTCGAGATTCTGGGCGTGGCCGTGCCGCGGATCACCATTCCGGTGGCGCCAGGGCGCGACGTGACGCTGGTCATCCAGGCTGCTGCCCTTAATTACCGCCTACGGCAACTGGGGCATGACGCCGCCAAAGAGCTCGACCAGCACATTATCGAATCGCTGACGCGAGGAGGCGGCCGTGTCAACGACTGAACGAAAGTCCTCGACAACGATAGGCCGCGAGGCCATACGCGAGGTTGTCGTAAAGAACCCACTGGGCATCCACGCCCGCCCCGCGGCGCTGCTGGTCCGGACGGCCTCCGCCTTCCGTTCCGAAGTGACGCTGGAAAAAGGGGGCCAGATAGTGTCCGCCAAAAGTATCATGGGGGTACTGACGCTCGCCGGTCATCCGGGTTCCAAAATGCGCATTCGAGCCGAGGGCCCTGACGCGGAAAAAGCCGTGGCGGCCGTGGCCGATCTGTTCGAAAAGGGGTTTTACGAGTAGCAAAGTCATGGCGGACAAGACACAGGAGATCGTCCTCAAAGGCGTCGGAGTCACTCCCGGCGTGGTACACGGACCGGCATTTCTGCTGACGACCGAAGATGTACGCGTGGTAGAGCGCACCATTGACGAAGCGGAAATACCGCGCGAGATAGCCCGATTCGAGGAAGCCGTCATTGCGACGCGACACCAACTCCATGAAATCCAACAGCGCGTCGAAAAGGCCATGGACGCGGAACATGCCAGCATATTTGACGCCCATCTGCTGGTCGTGGACGATCGCTCCTTCGTCGAGGAGGTTATCCGTAACCTGCGGGTGAATCGCCGAAACGTGGAATCGGTCCTCCTCAGTGTCGCCGAACGCTACAGCGCAGCGCTGGCGGGGCTGGATGACGAGTACCTTCGCGAACGCGCGACGGACGTTAAAGATGTCACTCGCCGAATTCTCCGAAATCTCGCAGGCCAAAGCAGTTCTGAACTGGGAAATCTGCGAGATCCGTGTGTTATTATCGCCAGCGACCTGGCACCCTCCGAAACAGCCACGCTGAATCCCAAGAAAGTTCTCGGATTTGCCACCGACCTCGGCAGTCCGACCTCGCATACTGCGATCATGGCGCGGGCGCTCGATATTCCGGCGGTCGTCGGCCTGCACGATGCCAGCATTCGCGTGTCTCAAGGGGATCCCGTGCTGCTCGACGGCGCAAAGGGGCTTCTGATTCTGCGACCCACACCGGAGACGCTCGAACACTACGGGCGAATTGCTACGGCTCGCCAAAGCATTCGGGCCCGACTCGAGCGACTGCGCGATACCCCCGCCGAAACCCTCGACGGCTACCGCATCCCGCTCCTCGCCAATATTGAGCTGCCCGCCGACGTGGACGCCGTGTTGCGGCACGGCGCCACGGGGATCGGCCTCTTTCGCACAGAGTTTCTTTTCCTGTCCCGCAACCGGGCGCCGGACGAAAACGAACAGGCACGCGCCTATGAGCAAGTGGCGCACCGAATGGCGCCCGCCAAGGTGATTATCCGGACGATGGACATCGGCGGCGACAAGTTCCTTTCTTCCTTGAAGACTCCGGCGGAGCTCAATCCGTTCTTGGGCTGGCGAGCGATTCGCTTTTGCCTGGCACAACCGGACGTGTTTCTGACGCAACTGCGCGCCATTCTCCGGGCCAGCGCCCACCGGAACGTCCAAGTGATGTACCCCATGATTAGTAACGTGGACGAGGTGATCCACGCCAACCGTATTCTCGATCAAGCCAAGCTTGAATTGAAACGAGAGGGCGTTGAGTTCGACGAAGACATCGAGGTGGGCGCGATGATCGAAATTCCTTCCGCCGCACTGACCGCCCATCTGATGACCCGACATGTGCGTTTCTTCAGTATCGGGACCAACGATCTCATCCAGTACACGCTCGCGGTGGACCGGGTAAACGAGCGGATCACCTATCTATATGAGCCCACCCACCCCGCGATTTTGAGGCTGATCCGGCATGTGGTGAATGTCGCGCGCGATCACGGCATTCGAACTGACGTCTGCGGCGAAATGGCCGGCAACCCCGTGCTTGCGCCGTTGTTGGTCGGTCTGGGTGTGGACGAACTGAGCATGAGTCCCAATCTAATCCCCCTCGTCAAAGGCATGATCCGCAGCCTACGCTATCACGAGCTCGAACGCATGGCCGCCGACGCCCTCTATTCCGAGTCGGCGTCAGAAATTATGGACCGCTTTACACAGCTCGCCCAGCGCGCTGCGCCGGATATTTACGAAATAATCACGTGAGTCATCGCACAATCCCACACAGGAAAATTTCTATGAAAGATTACGTGTTTACATCCGAATCGGTCACCGAGGGCCATCCCGATAAGGTTTGCGACGGGGTGTCCGATGCAATCCTCGACGCCTGTCTGGCGCAGGATCCCCATAGCCGGGTCGCGTGCGAGACGCTCGCCAAGACCGGCATGATCGTCATCGCCGGCGAAATCACCACGCGCGCCGTGCTGAACTTCGCGGATGTTGCGCGCGCCAAGGTGCGGGCCATCGGTTATGACCATGCGGAGACCGGCTTCGATGGCGGCACTTGCGCTGTTCTCGTCGCGCTCGACCGTCAATCGCCGGATATCAGCCGCGGCGTGGATGCGCGCAAAGCAACCGGTAAAGCCACGGCCGAACAAGGCGCCGGAGATCAAGGCATGATGTTCGGCTATGCCTGCCGCGACACCAAGGAACTGATGCCTGCGCCTATTATGTATGCGCACCAGTTGTGCCTCGCACTCGCGCATGCCCGTCGGTCCGGCCGTCTTCCGTTTCTTCGGCCTGACGGCAAATCCCAGGTCTCGGTCGTCTACCAAAACGGGCGGCCGGCGTGGATTGATACGGTGGTGGTATCCACCCAGCACGCTCCGACAGTTTCGCACCGCCGGATTCGCGAGGCTGTGATTGAGGAAATCATCCGCAAGACTCTCCCCGCACGTCTGCTCTCACGCCGCACGCGATATTTTGTTAATCCCACCGGACGATTTGTCGTGGGGGGGCCTCAGGGCGATTGTGGCGTCACCGGTCGCAAAATCATCGTGGATACCTATGGCGGCATGGGGCGTCACGGTGGAGGGGCTTTTTCGGGCAAAGACCCTTCGAAAGTGGACCGCAGCGCAGCCTACATGGCCCGCTATGTGGCCAAAAACATCGTCGCAGCCGGCCTCGCTGAACGCTGCGAGGTGCAACTGGCCTATGCCATCGGCTATCCGGAGCCCGTCGCGATTAATGTGGACACCTTCGGCACCGGAACCGTCCCGGAGGAGAAGATTGAAGCGGCGGTGAGGCGCGTGTTTCCTTTGAAACCAGCCGAGATTATCCGCACGCTCAATTTGTTGCGCCCCATCTACGAAAAGACCTCCGCTTACGGCCACTTCGGACGAGAGGAAGACCTCGATGTCTTCACGTGGGAACGGACAGATCAGACGGAGGCACTGAAGGCGGCATTGTGAGCCGCTCATCCGTGGCTTTCAGCCGCGTCGCCAGCTCCCGCAGGATCGTCACGGCAACCCGCGGGTGCTCGCGCAAAATCTGCTCAAAATTCTCGCGACTGACCTCGATCAACCGCGTATTCGGCGCCGCCGTCACCGCCGCCATCGTCCGTGGGGTGTTGATCAGCATGGACATCTCCCCGAAGAAATCGCCGGCGCACAGCGTGATCAGAGGACGCCCGGCGCGTTCCAAACGGACAGCGCCCGATTGAATGAAATACATCACGCCGCCCGGCTCGCCCTCCTCGAAAATCCGATCGCCCTCCTTATATACCCGCTCAAATTTCTGCTTCAGCGCCGCCGAAGGACCGCGTGACCTCTCAGAGCGCTCAAAATAAAGCCTCAGAAACGCCGTATCCCGCCGGCGCACATTTGCCATGATTTCAGCGGTGAGCAGAATCACTGCAAAACACAGATAGGTCCAGACGAACACCAGGAAGACCGCTTTCAACGATCCGAAGGCGAAACCATAATGCGGATTGAAACGCAAAAAGGCGCCGAAGGCGGGACGCAATAGAAAAAGAAGCGCCGCCGCTGTCACCGCCCCCCCGGCGAGTTCCCGGGCCGAAAGGCGAACTGGCACAAAGACCTTGTAAAAAACCGCCAGAAACGCCACTGCGGCGACCACCGAGCCCGCCAAATGGAGTCCCACCACCGCCCACGGGAGACCCTCCGTCAACCGGTGGGCGATGGCGCCGTAGACGATGCGGCCCGCGACGATGACAAGAAAAAGCGCCAATAGCGTCAAGGTGCCCGCCAGATCCCGAAGCTTCGCCCGCCAGAACGGCAACGGACGTTCCGGCGCAAAAGTCCGCGCAAACGCCGCCCGCAGCGTGGCGGACAATGGCGTCACGGACCAGAACAGCACCAAAAGACTCAGGAGCGGCCAGGCCCGCTGTTGCGCCAGGGTTCGAAGTTCCGCCATCACCGACGTTCCGGCGGCCGGAAAGACTCGTTCGATCAGCGATTCCATCGCCTCGAGCGCCGTCTGAGAGGAAACGACAAACCGACTCGCCAGGTGCACCACAAGCAGCAGGAGAGGAATCAATGCCAGAAAGCCGTAATACGCGAGCGTTGCGGCCGTTTCCAGACTATGGTTGCGATGGAGGGAGGTCCAGGACTCGCGCACGACCAGCATCGTCAGCGCCAATCCCCGCCGAGAAAAAAAACCGACTCGTGCCCCGCCTTTCATCGCCACTCCGCCAGCCGCATCTGACGACAATCCCTGCCCTCCCACGGGCGTAACTCCGTTCGGATCCCAACAGGATGAGCCTGTACGAATACTTTTTCCTCTGTCCGTGATGCGCAATTGGTCATGTTACTATGGATGGTGGGAGGAGATTAACAACTGACATGCTCGTGATTGACATGGTTGCCTTCGCCCACCTTTGCCGCTTGCACTACGCTGCTTTCACCTTTATCTCTTTTTCATATTACGGCACAATGGACGCCGTTTTCCAAGGTTTGGAAGAAGATCGATCGCTTTTTTCCAAGCCTTGGAAACGAGGCGACACTGGTCTTCCAAGGCTTGGAAAACATGAACGAACGCTATCCGTTTGCCGAGATCGAACCCAAATGGCAGGAATTCTGGGAGCGCGAAGGGCTTTTCCAGGTGGACACCTCCGAAGCACAGAACAAGTACTACTGCCTGGTGATGTTCCCCTATCCGTCCGGCACGCTGCACGTCGGACACGGGCGCAATTACATCATCGGCGATGCCGTCGCTCGCTACAAGATGATGCGCGGATTTCGCGTCCTGGCGCCGATGGGATGGGACGCCTTCGGCCTCCCCGCTGAGAATGCGGCCAAGAGCCGCGGGGTACACCCGAGGGAGTGGACGCTGTCCAACATCGCCCAGATGAAGCGACAAATTCGAAGCTGGGGGGTCGGTTATGATTGGAACCGTGAGGTGGCGACCTGCCATCCGGATTATTACAAGTGGACCCAGTGGATTTTCCTCAAACTCTACGAACGCGGCCTGGCCTATCGAAAAAACGCGCCCGTCAACTGGTGCGAATTCTGCACCACGCTGGCCAACGAAGAGGTGCGCGCCGATGGCACCTGCGATCGGTGCGGACGACCGGTGACGCAACGCGCGCTGACCCAATGGTTCTTCAAGATCACTGACTACGCACAAAAACTCCTCGACGATCTGGCGCTCCTCGACCGCTGGCCGGAGCGGGTGCGCTCGATGCAGGCGAACTGGATCGGTTGCTCTGAAGGCGCCCGGGTGAATTTCACGATCGCGGAAACCGGAGATCCGTGTCCGATCTTCACGACCCGTCCCGACACGATCTATGGGGTGACGTTCATGGCCATCGCCCCCGAACACCCGCTGGTGCAAAAACTCGTTCGGGGCACGCCGCGCGAGGCGGAGGTGCGTTCCTTTGTGGAGCGCCAGGCGCGCATCCCCGCCGCCGAACGCGTCGCGGACGCCACCCGCAAGGAGGGGCTGTTCACGGGATTCCACGTGCGCAATCCCTACAACGGCGAGATCGCTCCCCTCTGGGTGACGAATTACGTGCTGATGGAATACGGTACCGGCGCGGTCATGGCCGTGCCCGCGCACGATACGCGCGATTTCGAATTTGCCCGCCAATACGGCCTGCCGATCAAAGTGGTGATTCAGCCGCCGGACCGCCCGCTCCACGCAGCCACAATGACCACCGCGTATGTCGAGGATGGCGTCATGGTGAATTCCGGCCCGTTTGACGGGCGCCACAACCGCGAGGCGATGCACGACGTCATCGCCTTCGCAAAGGAGCGCGGTTTCGGCGATTTCGAAGTGACCTACCGCATTCGCGATTGGCTCATCAGCCGTCAGCGCTATTGGGGCGCGCCGATTCCCATCATTTATTGCGAGACTTGCGGCGTCGTGCCCGTGCCGGAAAAAGACCTGCCCGTGCGGCTGCCGGACGACGTGGATTTTCGCGTCGAAAAAGGTAATCCGCTGGCCGCGCACGAGGGATTCGTCCGCACGACGTGTCCCGCCTGCGGCCGTCCCGCCCGTCGCGAGACCGACACGCTGGCGCAGTGGTTGTGCTCATGCTGGTATTTTCTGCGCTATGTCAATCCGCGGCTGGCGGATCGCCCGTTCCGCAAGGAGGACGTGGATCGCTGGCTGCCCGTGGATCAATACATCGGCGGCATCGAGCACGCTGTGTTGCATCTGCTCTACTCGCGATTCATCGTCAAGGTGCTGCACGACGCCGGCCACGTGTCCTTCCGTGAACCCTTTGGCGCACTGTTCACCCAGGGCATGATCTGCAAGCGTAGCGAGAAGGACGGACAGCTCTACAAGATGTCCAAGTCCAAGGGCAACGTCGTCAGCCCCGACGAGCTCATCGCGAAGTACGGAGCGGACACGCTGCGGCTCTACACCCTCTTCATCGGGCCGCCGGAGAAGGACGCCGAGTGGAGCGACACGGCGGTCGAGGGCGCGTTTCGCTTCCTCAATCGCGTCTGGCGGCGGGTCTATGAGACGCGCGACATTCTGGCGACCGCGCGCGGTCTGACGGCTGATCTCGCGGCGATGGCGCCGCCGGAGCGCGACCTCTATCGGAAACTTCACGAGTCGGTGGCGAAAATCACGCGCGACCTCGAAGGTGATTTCCATTTCAACACCGCGGTGGCGGCGATCATGGAGCTGATGAATGCGATCGAGACCCTGCCGATCGCCGCCGATTCGTCCCCCGTGCGTCGCGCCGTCTATCGTGAGGCCATCGAAACCCTTGTGCTCCTGTTGGCGCCGTTCGCGCCGCATATCGCCGAGGAACTTTGGCGGGAACTGGGCCATGAAGGCAGTGTGCTGCGGGAGCCGTGGCCGAAGGTCAACGAGTCGGCGCTGAAACGGGAACAGCTCGAAATCGTGTTGCAGGTCAACGGCAAGGTGCGCGGCCGCATCCTGGTCAGCGCGGATGCCGACGCGAAGACGGTGGAGGCGGAGGCGCTCGCGAATCCGCAAGTGACGAAGTGGCTGGAGGGCCGGACGGTTCGCAAGGTCGTTTATGTGCCCGGCCGTCTGGTCAATATCGCGGCGGGATAGCGGATGGAGAATGCCGAAGACCCCAACATCAATTTTTTAACAGCCAGTCTTTGCCCCCCTCGCCGTTCGGCATGGCAAGAAAAGCATGAGTGGAAAGAAGATCTCGCGTCTTTCCTCTTTATGACGAGTCGCCTCATTATTGTTCTGACATGCTCGTTTACGGCGTTGCGGCCTCGGCCAGCGGAGCCCCTACATTCTTCGGGCGTAGGGTGCGAGCTTGCTCGCGCCGCGGAGAACAAGCCTAGAAAGACAATATCGAGAACAATAGTATCCGCCCCTCGCCGGAGTTACCCCGATTTTTCTCACCGCTGAGGGAAGTTCGGCGGAGCGGGCGAAAGATGGTTCTTTTCGTAAGCGGCGATGACGTCGTCCCAGAGCGCGTCCGCCCCCGCGTCAATCACGCGGCGTTCCGCACTCTCGTCGAACCAGGCCAAAACGCGGCGAAATCCTTCGGCGAACGATACGGTGGCCGTGAATCCCGGCGCGAGGCGCTTGACCTTGCTGTTGTCGAAGACGGCGCACCAGGCCTTGTCGCCCCAGAGGGGCCCGGTCCATTCCGGATGCCGAGCGCAGAGAAAATCGGTGGCGATATGCACAAAGCGCGGCTCCACGCCGATCGCCTGTGCCTGAATCTCATGAATCTGATTCCAGTTGAGCACTTCGTCGGATGTGATGTGGATCGCCTGTCCGATCACCTGGGGATTCCCGAGCAGCGGTACGAATCCGCGCGCGAAGTCCTCGTTCCACGTCAGGGTCCACAGCGAGGTCCCATCGCCGTGGATGATCAAGGACTTGCCGCGGCGCAGGCGATCCAGATGCGTGTAGGATCGCCCGCAGCTCAGCGAAGCGGGCAGCTTGCCCGGCCCATAGGTGTGCGAGGGGCGGACGATGGTCATGGGAAAGCCGGTTTCACGCCAGGCGCGCGTGAGGCGTTCTTCGCAGGCGATCTTGTTGCGGGAGTATTCCCAGAACGGATTGGCCAGCGGGGTATCCTCGCGATAGATATAATGCACAGGCGGCTTTTGGTAGGCGCTGGCGGAGCTGATGAAGACGAATTGTCGCGTTCGGCCGGCGAAAAGCTCGATATCGGTCTCGATGTGCGGCAGGGTATAGGCCACCCAATCCACCACGGCGTCGAAATGTTCACCTTCGAGGGCGCGGGTCGCGCCCTCGGGATCGGTTCGGATATCGGCGCGGAGAATCCGCGCGCCGTCCGGCGGGGAAAAGTTTTGAGACCGGCCGCGGATCAGAAGGGTGAGGTCCATCCCGCGGCTCAGCGCCTCCACGGCGCAGGCCGAGCTGATCAGTCCGGTTCCACCAATGAATAGAACGCGCATAGGGGATGCCCTCCCAACAAGTTACTCCCTTGGAATCTTCGCGGCGTCGGAACAAGCCCAGCGATGGCGTCTCCCCCGCTTTAGCGCCAACTCGTCACTCGTCCAGCCAGCGGAAATAGCGGACAAAAGCCTCGTGCGTGTTGTTGACCGGATAGGGGTCGCGCCATACCAGGGCGACGGCCTTGGCTTCGCCCAGGACCTCGGTTTCCTGAATTTCCTCGTCCCGGTTGGCGTCCACGGCCGACTGGGCCAGCACGATGACCGTGAAGAGATTCTGTCGCACGCCGAGCAGACCGGCGCTGTTGCGGAGCAGGCTTTTGCGCTGAAGTGTGTCCAGACCGGCCAGCGAGCCGGGGACCGTCAGCGAGCCGATGTCGGACAGATTCTGGTATCCGGTCGCCGGCCGGGCGGAGATCACCGCCTGCGCAAGGTCATTGGCCTGGGTCGTCGTCAATCTCGTGGGCGAGGCCTCGCCGGGATAGCGTTCGATGGGCATATTGTTGAATACCGTGGCCAGCACGGCGTGTTGGTCGGTGTTCGCATTGACCAAGCCTTGTCGAAACGGCTTGTCCACGGTCGTGAACCGGTCCAACACCGGAAGACGGCCGGCGCCGAGCAGCGGGATCGTCTGCCAGGGTTTCGTTTCATCATAGAGCAGGAAACCCAGTTCACCGACGACCTGCAGATTCCCGTTTTGCCGGACATACATCATCGGCGAGCCGTCTTTGCCGAGGCCCGAGTACGAAACGATGCTGTTCATGTTGCCGAGCGTGTTGGCGGGAGAGTTGGATTTTGTTGCGCGGTTTTGCCAGTCCCGGCTCCAGAGCCAGTTGATGCGGGGATCGTCCACTTCCCAGGACGAACCGACAGGTATGGCGCCGGCCGAAGCATTTTCATGGAAATGATCTCTCCACTGTAGCGTGATCGGACCGGCGATGCGGTCCACTTTCCCACCGGGGCCGTTGACGTAGATTTCTTCAATGTGGAGCGCCGTGGGCATGTTGGGTTCCACCGCGTCCGGGGAGAGCCATTCAAATACATGCGCAGACTTCCGGAAATCGGTTGGGCCTTGCAACGTGCCACCACCATCGAGAGGAAGGGCGGGCGAGTTTTGAGCCGCGCCCGGGATGCTCCCGCCCGATGTGCGAACGCCTACGAGATAGACCGAATAATCGGCGCGATTGCCGGTAGGCGAAACGAAAGGATACCAGGTCTCAATCTGGAAGGCCAACTGGTTGTGCCATTTACCGTCGCCGGCGTCAAGGAAGACCCGGTTCATGATCACCATCTCGTTCAGCATCGGCACGGGTTCGGTACAGATGGAGTTGAGGTCCTGAGGAACGCGATCGCTGTCTAGATAGTCCTTCAGATTGTCGGCCGCCACCTTGGCGCGGGCCGCGCTCAACCCCATGGACTGAAACGCGGTCTGAACGTCACCAAAGTTGATGCCGCTGACGTCGCCGCCGATATAGACCGGTTCCTTGACGTCGACGCTATCCCAGTACCCGCGGGGGAAATAGGAGAAGTTGATGAAATACGTAGGATGGACAGGGTACAGAGGCTGTTGATTCGAATAACCATAAGCGAGAACGGGTAGGATTTCGGCGTGGGTTTCGATGCGCCCGAAAGCCGGACTGGCGGGGATGTTAAATCGTCGGGCTCGTGGAATATTCACCGGTGTTTTCACCTCGGGCAGGATCTCGTTGGTATACGCTAATTCATTGAGGTTGGCGCCGTAGGATCGGGTCAGCGCCGCGGCGTCGTCATCATAGCCCATATTGATATCCAGCAATCCTGAGCTGTTCACAACCAGAAACGCGTAGCGCCCGATCAGATTCGTTCCGGATTGCAGATTGGCCCATCGCACGCCGCCAATTCTGCCGCGGGCCTCCGCGAGAAGACCGGCGGGCAAATAATTCGTCACGGCGCCTGAGAGAATATTGGCGACGGACACGGTTCCGGTCGCCGAATAGAGCACATTCGACGGCCACACCCACCCGCCCGCTGCCGCGCTCGAATGGATGGCGTCAATGGCGCGCGCCAGCGCCACGTGGGCGATCTGGCGCGAGCGCACATTGTCGGCGTAGGACCGGGCAACGAGGCGCTCGATGCGCATCGTGACGGCGAAGGAAACAGCTAAAATGGCGATGATGGCGAGGAACCCCATCGTGATGATCAGGGCAACGCCCCTTTTTTCCATCCGCGCGGTTTTCATGTCAGTATGTCACCGGTTGCTGGCGGTTCTGGAAGAAAATACGGCCCGAATAGCGTCGCGCTTTTTGACGGATGTACTCCGAACGCGCGGCGCCGGTGAGCAGGGCGGCTCGCGTCACGTCCTGCGCCGACATCAGCTCCAAGTATAGGTCCATCCATAGCGGAAGGCCGTGGGTCTCTGAGTCATAGCCGTTTGTGAATGTCTGCTGGGCGGTCGCCGTCACGTTCGTCGTCGTTACGGAAACCTTGAGGCGGATGACCTCCGGAGCAATGACGTTGGCGTCAAACGTGGCGGTCGTCATGGACAGGTCGGTGAGCCAGGACGTATTCTTGGCATAGGCTTTAGCGAGTATGCCGCCGATATCGAACTTCTCGCTCGTCCGCCGCCATAGCCCCGCCGTTTGATTGGTCGAAACCTCACTGACAAAATATAGAAGGGCCTGGCTATCGCGGTAGGTGGTCGAGGTGGTCTGTCTCCGTTCCGCCTTGTTGCAGAGCGCCACTAGACGGATGGCGTCGCTTTGGAGCCCCAGATCGTTGGTTGTGGCGTTGGAGGTGACCACCAGTGGTATGAGATCATCCACGACCGCTTGCCCGATCTCCTGACTCAAAAAATCGAACGTGGAACGCGCCGCGTTGTCTATGTCCGCCCGCGCGGTGCCGGTGCTCCAGGCCTTCGAGCTGTCGTTGAAGAGGCGTCCCAGGAGCATGACCATCACGGATAGGACAGTCAGCGCGGCGAGGACCTCGATAAGGGTGAAACCGGAACGCGAGACGCGACGAGGCTGGCGAATGCGTCGAACGCGTCCTTCGGAAGGCCGACCGCGAACGGGACGATAGGGTCTGACGGGCCTCATGGTCCCCTCCTGAAGATCTCGGTGTAAAACTCGTAGACTTCCGCGCCCGAGCCGGTCGGGCCGAACTCGCCCGGATATACCTTGAGGCTCAGGGCCTTCAGGACCGGCGACGGATTGCTGATGGCGAGTTCATACCGCAGTGCGCGTTCCACGAGGTTCGTATCGGCGGGATTGCGCCACACGACGGTTCCCGATCCACTTCCCACCGTGGCCGCCGCCGCCCACAGATCCGAGGAAGCGATCGGAACCCGGATGTTGTTGAAACTTTGCCACGGCACGACCTGGGCTTTCGCCCGGAATCCGCCGAAGACCTCCTCGGCGAACATGGCGGCGCTGGTCTCGTCGGCCGTTCGGCGGCTGGCATCGAGGCCGGCGGGGAACAATCCAAACACGGCGACGATGCCGACGCCGATGACGAGCATGGCCAAGGCGACCTCGATCAGCGTGAAACCCTGAGGTTGAGCGCGGCGTTTCATGGGTTGTACTCCACGAGGGACATCCGCCCGGTCAACGGACGGATCCGCAGACCGAAAGCCGACGAATTGGGGTAGACCATATAGGCCGACGCCGTGCCGTTGGTGATGTTGGCGTCAATCGTGCCGGAGGTCAGGACGACTTGCAATGTCGTGCCGCCGTTCTGATTCAGGCGGCCGTTCGGCGAGAAAGAAATGCACCGCATGGCGCGCGGTGTGCTGTTCGTCAGGGGGAACGGAATCGAGAAAACCCGGTCGTTGGTGATCGTCGTGCTCAGCAGGTTCTCGTTGCCGCCATGGGTGCGGGAAAAGACGAAACCCATCGGCAGAAACTGCCACTCGCTGAGCCAGCCCTCATTCGTCGTCATGATGTTGTATCCGCGCATGGCGGCGGCGGCGAGGTGCGGGGCGCCGGTGAATACGGACGAGTCCTCGGGGAAGACCACGTAGGTGGTGGTGCGGCGCGTCACGGCCCACTGGCGGGCGAGGGACAGGGTGCTCTTGAGGCGCAGCAGGGCGCCCTGGGCGGCGGCGGTGGGATTGCGCTTGAGAAAAACCGGAATGGCGATGGTGGTCAGCAGCGCGAAGATGCCCAGCACGACCAGCAACTCGACCAGTGTGAACGAACGCCGATCCGTCGGTCTCATCCCTCTCGATGGCTCGCGCACAATGCTCATGGAGCGCCTCACCGCCCCCAGGAGGTGATGAAATTGTTCACATTGGTGCCGTCGGGACCGGTGGACCAGACGGCCACGGAACGGCCCGTCAGCGTCGTGTTTAGAGGGCTGGGGAGCGTGATCTTGTTATCAAATGTACTGTCCACCATGACGCGGTAATCGCGATCCCACGGATCCTTGAACGCGTTGGTCACGAGGCTGGCGGTCGCCACTTCGAGATAGACCTCGCGGCGGGAATTATTGGTCGTGTCCACTGCACGAAGGATACCGATCAACGCGACGTAATTAGTGCCCCCATAATCAAGATCCACGGTGGCGTTGGATTGCATCGGAAATTTGCCGTAATCCCGCAAGTAGTTCAGAATGGCCACCTCGATGGCTTTGACTTCCGCCTCCGCCTTAGCGCGGTTGGCGGCTTGCCGGGCGGCGCCGATGGCCGGGAAGAGTAGCGCCACGAGCAAGCCAATGATGCCCATGACGACCAGCAGCTCGATGAGCGTGAAAGATCGCTTGTTTTTCATGGCAATCGCCCTCGCTGTTTAAAAACCGCGCCGATCTCTCTCACCTTTATTATCAGCCCCGTAAGCACGGTCGTCAACTCAAATGACGCATCACTCCCCTTCCGAGGCCCGTACCCGTGTTGCCTCGATCCGGTTCAGCCGACCGGCCTTTTCGCCTGTCCTCGGCCATCTCCGTCCTGTAATCTCACTTCGTGATCTTGCCCATGATCTCGACCATGGGCAGGAACAGCGCGATGACGATGGTGCCGACGATCACCGCCAGGCCGACGATCAGGATCGGCTCGATGATCGAGCTCAGCGCCGCCACGGTGTTGTCCACCTCGTCGTCATAGGTGTCGGCGATGCGCATGAGCATTTCCGGCAGCTTGCCGGTCTCCTCGCCGACTTCCACCATGCTGACCACCATCGGCGGGAAAATGCCGGAGGCCTCGATCGGCGGCGCGATGTTCTCGCCTTCCTTCACGCTGTCGTGCACGAGCACGACGCCGCGCGCGATGACCTCGTTGCCAGCCGTGTCGCGCACGATGTTCAGCGCCTGAAGAATGGGGACCCCCGACGAGAGCAGCGTGCCGAGTGTGCGGGTGAATCGGGCGATCGCCGTCTTGTGCGCCAACATGCCGAATACGGGCATGCGTAATTTGAACTTGTCGATCGCATAGCGGCCAGCGCGGGTCCGTCCCAGGGCCCGGGTCAGCAACACGAGGACGACAATACCGCCGATGACGATAGGCGTGCGCCGCACCAGCATCTCGCTGGTGTTCATGATGAACCGCGTCAGACCCGGCAACTGGGCGCCCTCGAGCAGGTCGTTGAAGATCTCAGCGAATTTCGGGACGATCTTCGTCATCAGGAAGAACATGATGCCGCCGGCTACGCAAAGCACGACGATGGGGTAGGTCATCGCGCTGCGGACTTTGTTGCGGATTTTCTGCATCTTTTCCATGAACTCCGCCAAGCGCAAGAGGACAACATCCAGCACCCCCCCGATCTCGCCGGCCTTGACCATGTTGACATACAGGCGATTGAAGATTTTCCCATGTTGGGCCATCGCCTCAGCGAGCGTACTGCCCGACTGAATGCTTTCTGCCAACTCGTTCAGCGTACGTTTCAATACGGGATTGCGTTCCTGCCGGGCGATGACCTGCAGGCCGCGCAACAGCGGCAGGCCGGCATCAATCAGCGTAGCGAGCTGGCGTGTGACGACCATGAGCTGCTTGGTCTTGACGGTGCCGCCAAAAGGAAGAATCAACGCCTTTCGAGTGGCGGGGCGTGTGGTCGCGCCACGAACGGCGGGTCTGGCCTTTTTGCCGGCGGCCGCCGCCACGTCCGTGATATTGGTAGGGAAAAGACCCTGTTCCTTGAGGCGAGTGATGGCAGCGTTCTGGTTATCCGCCTCGATGGTACCCTTGCTCTCCTTGCCTTTCGCGTCCAAGGCGACGTACGCAAACTTCGCCATAACCTGCTCCTGCTGCGACTGACGGCATCCGGGGCGCACCAATTTTCCCGCAGCAATTGCAACATACGCCGCCGTGCTGTGGACGACAAGAAGGAAGATTCGTTTAAAAAAACTTTTTCTGGAGGCTTTCCGGCCCCCCGTGAGCAGACGACGCTCGAAAAGATTCAGAGGATCAAAACAGGGCGTTCGCATGAGGAAACGGACGAAATGACTTCGATATCCGCCGAACGTGCCAATGTCCGGATCGAAGACCATCCCCGGTTTTTTAGGCGGAGGAGAAGAAAAAGGTCAGTTGGGGGTATCGGGGAGGGGTCGGTGGGAGGAACACGGGGCGCAGGATCCGAGACGGGAGAGCAGCCGGGCGATACCGTCGGCCGGCGCGTAGTAAAGCGCGTAGTAATGGAAATCGGGTACGCCAAAGAAGTGTTTGGAGAGGGACGTAACGTGGGCGGTGAGGATGGACGGTTACAGGGACTTGCCCAGCCAGACCGCGGAGAAAACGTCCGCGGCGAGCACCAGGGCCATGAGGTTGCGCAGCAATGGGTAGTCGAGCACCCGGAGATCCTCCAGGCGATAGTTCTGTTGGATGAAGCGGATTATTTTCTCGACCCGCCAACGCGTCCGGTAGGCTTCGACGATCAACCACGCACTCGTCCGCGAATGGCCGACGGGCTCATTCGTCAGGATCAGCCGCGGCTCGGCCCCGAAGCCTCGCACAACCACCAGCCCGGAATATTCACGAAGGGGCATGAAATAGTTGGAAAATAGTATTGGAAAACCTCTGTAACATGCGATCGTTTAGTCCGTTACACAAAACGGCATGCGAGGTTTTCCAATGACTGATGCTCCTACAGACTGTCTGCTTTTTCCAGACCTTTTTCACAAGCCCCTTCACGTCCGCTTTTCAGACCAGCGTCTCTCCAGCAATGGCGGAC
>CALLML010000043.1 GCA_938005705.1 uncultured bacterium | reverse complement strand
CTTATGGCCGGAGTGGAACCTGACCCTCCAATGACCTGCAATGGAATTGAAGGGTCGGCTTCAACGCCATCCACGATGGCTCCCGCAACCTAAGCCCGCGTCAAGGCCCAAGGGTCGAAAAATTCGTATTTTTTTGAGGAGCGGCGAGAAAAACCGGCGATTGGCGCGGGGTCGCTGGGGTAAACGATTTTCGCCTCCCTTCGCCGACGCCTTTATTTACCGCTCATTCCCCACAGCGCAATCGGCTCCGGTCCGTTGCAGCAGGCTTGACATACAGTCTCATGGTATTATAGAGTACCACAAAAGAGCGGACAGGTTAACGGAAGTCCGTGAAAATCGGACACGGTCGCGCCGCTGTGACCGGCCGCGAAATTCCGAAAGCCACTGGCGCGAGTGCGTTCTCCGCCCGGAGGGCGCCTGCGTTGGGAAGGCGGAAGAGTAGATCGCCGGAAGTCAGAAGACGAGCTTGCCCGCTAGACGTGCGGAATCCTTCGCGAGCGAGGACCGGCGGTCGAGCGTGGGTGCGCTCAGCCTCTCTCCCCGATCGGCGATAGGTGCTGTTGGCCGCTGGAAATCCGGCGAAGGACCGCTTTAAAACCGCGCCTTCGCGAATGAGGCGGGGGAGGAGATCATGCGCAATCGGTTTGTTTCGGTGGCACTTGTGGCGGGTGTCGCGTCAACTTTTATTCTCTCGGCCAGCGCCACTACGATGGTGGATTTTGAGGATCTTATCCTCGGTCCGAATAGCCATTGGGACGGCATGGATGCCATCGGCGAGAAGACTTTCGTTAGCCAAGGTATTTTTTTTCGCAATATTTCGTATGATTGGGGAGGCGGATTCACGTCCTGGGAAGGTTTCGCGTACTCGAACATCAACGACACCACGTCGCCGGGTTACACGAATCAATTCGCTGTCTGGACACCCGGAACGGGCTATGGCGGCGCAGGCAATTATGCGGTCGCCTATCGCGGTTCCGAGCGACCCCGTCTGACGCTGCCCGATCCGGCAATCATCGCGAGCCTGCGCGTAAACAACACCACCTACGCCGCGCTTTCCATGCGGGACGGTGATTTCTTCTCCAAGAAATTCGGCGGTGCGGACGGCAACGACTCCGACTGGTTCAAACTGACGATCCACGGCGTGGCGGCGGACGACACACCGACGGGTTCCATTGATTTTTATCTGGCAGATTACCGGTTCACGGACAACAGCGAGGATTATATTATCGGGGATTGGACGCTAGTGGATACATCATCCCTCGGCGTGGTAAAGCATTTGGAGTTCGATCTCAGCTCATCCGATGTGGGCAGCTGGGGCATGAACACGCCGGCCTATTTCGCGCTCGATAATATCGAAGTCATCCCGGAGCCGAGCGTTGCGCTAATCCTGCTGGCCGGTGCGCTGACACTTCGCGCGGTGCGGTGCCGGCGCGCACAAGCATTCGCGTGATATGACAAACCCCGGTCATTTTCTTGGAAATCGCACACGCGTTTCTACAGAAGGGTCTCGGGGTTTCACCCTGGTCGAGTTATTGACCGTTATCGGCATTATTTCGTTGCTCGCCGCGTTGTGGCTACCGGCCCTGGGTCATGCTGTACGGCGCGGCAAGGCAACCTTGTGCGCGCATAATCTGCGCCAGCTGAATCTGGCTCATAGCATGTACCTCAGTGATCACAAGGAACGTTGGTTCCCTTGGCGGGAAGAAATTCCGGAAGGTACGTTGTGGTATTGGGGCTTGGAGCGCGGCGGGGCTGTGGCGGCCGGCGCGGAGGGACGACGTTCGCTGGATAAGACCCGCGCGCGCCTTTGGCCTTATCTGGGTCAGATCGGCGGAGTCGAGATTTGCCCGGCCTTTCCCCGAGATGCGCCGTATTTCAAACCGAAATTCGAAATCGCCAGCTACGGATACGCCCTGAATGCCTACATGATCGCAGGGTTGTATTTATGCGAAAAACTCGGCGTTCGTCGCCGCGATCAAATCGCCTCCCCCTCGACGACGATCGCTTGGGCCGATTCCGCTCAGATCAACACGTGGCAGGCGCCGGCCTCGCCTACAAATCCCTTGATCGAGGAGTGGTATTGCCTCGACGGTTCGCCCCCGCCGAAATGGCATTTTCGACATGACCGACGCTTGAACGCCGCCTTTGCCGACGGCAGCGTTCGGCCGATGGAGCCGCATCAACTCGATCCCCGTTGCGACGGCCGGGTCGGTTACCTTGAGTCGATCGGGCGAACGGAGTGGCTGAAAACCACGCCCTGAATATCAGAGACCCGTAGGCGTTCACGTGTTGAAGGCGCGATCCCGCTCGGTCGAACCTGTGTGCAACGCGGTGTGAAGATGGACGGCGAAACGGGGACCAATCCCCGGTGCTCGAGCGATCTCCTCTACTTTCGCTCGGCGCAGGCGCTCGATGGAACCGAAATGCCGCAGCAGCGCCTCTTTTCGCTTTGGACCGATGCCTTCGATGTCGTCCAGCGCGGATTCCCGAATGCGCCGGGCGCGCAGTCGCTGATGGTAGGCGTGGGCGAAACGGTGGGCTTCGTCACGAATACGTTGCAGCACCTTCAAGCCCGCCGAATTTTCGGGGAGACGGACGATACGTTCCGCGCCCTCGGGACCGAGGTAAAGCTCCTCGAATCGCTTGGCCAGGCCGATGACCGGCAGATTGTTCAGACCGAGGGCTCCCAGGGCCCGCCGCGCCGCGCGCAGTTGGGTGAGGCCGCCATCCACCAGCACGAGGTCCGGGGGCCGCCATCGGTCCTCACCGGCCCGCGCAAAACGGCGACGCAGCATCTCTTCCATCATCGCCGGGTCGTCGCTGCCGCTCACCGTGCGGATACGGAAACGGCGGTAGCGCCGTCGGTCTGGCAGGCCGTCGGCGGCGCAGACCAGGCTTCCGACAGCGAGGGTGCCGGAGATGTTGGAGATGTCGAATGCCTCGATAAGGCGGGGCTGTGCCGGTAAATTAAGCGCCGTGCGCAGCTCCGCAAGGCCTATGCGGGCCTCTTCGGCGCGGAGAGGAGGCGGGGGCGCAACGCGCGCGCGCTGGCGCACGGCCGCGTCGAGTAGGCGGAAGCTGTCGCGCAGTGCGGCGGCCTTTTCGAAATTCAGCGCGGCGGCCGCGCGCTCCATTTCGGCCCGCAATTCCCGCAGAATGTCCATCCGCTCGCCGCGCAGAAACGCACACGCCTCCTCCACGCGCGCGCGATAGTCGGCCTCGCTGATCTTCCCCACGCACGGCGCCGCGCAAAATCGGAGAATATCGTTGTGGCAATGCCGATGATCTTCCGGTCCAGGCTGCGTGGGCCGGCATCTCCGCAAACCGAACCGTCGATCAATGAAATCCAGCGCGGCGCGCGCAGCGGCGGAGGAGGCGTAGGGGCCGAAGTATTCGGCGCCGTCGTCCTTGCGGATGCGGCAGGCGTCGAAACGGGGCACCGGATCAGCGCGGTGAACCCGCAGCAGGAGAAAGCGCTTGTCGTCGCGAAATTCGACGTTGAAGCGAGGGCGGTAATCCTTGATCAACTGACCCTCGAGGATGATCGCCTCGGCCTCGCTGCGGGCGGGCAACGTCTCAAAATCGGCGATGGATCGCACCAGTCCGCGGAGCTTCGGGTCGGCGCGTCGGCGTATCGCGAGTCGAAAGTAGGAGGACACGCGACGCCGCAGCGAGGCAGCCTTGCCGACGTAGATCACGCGACCGGAACGGTCACGCATTAGGTAAACGCCGGGCGCGTCCGGCAACGCGTCGAGTTTCGCGCGAATTCGGTCGGGAATCTTCATCGCGGCGCATCCAGCGTTATGCTATCCACATCTTTGCCTCTCCGCAAATGAAAGCAGGTGCCGGCGACCGCGAATAGGATTCCCCACGGCACTGAGAAATCGTGTGGGACAAATCTTGTGTACGAACTGGAGGAGACGCAAAAGGAACAACATGAACCCACAGTTGGCGCCCGCTTGGAGGTTGGGGGGCGCTTGAGGTCGCCCATAAAAGGATAGCTATCAATAGACATAGTTTTCTTTCGAGCCGATTTTGCTGTGGAGAATGAGCGGCGAATACAGGCGCCGGCGAAGGGAGGCGAACATCGTTGACCCCAACGGCCCCGCGCCATTCGCCGGCTTCTCTCGCCGTTCCCCCCAAAACACAAATTTTTCGATCCTTCAGCCCTTGATGCGGGTATGCG
>CALLML010000042.1 GCA_938005705.1 uncultured bacterium | reverse complement strand
GGTGACCAGCACGCTGTAGCGATACTCGCGGTGCTCCTCCAGTTCCCGGAACAGCATCGGCTGTCGGCCGCCGGCCTTGGGCCGGGTGGGGAGATGCTGGCGAATCACCACCCACCGCCGCGCGTCACTTTTTCGTGCTCCTTTCTTTCCTTGGAACAAGAGCACGCTGAAGCACTTAACCTTTTAATGGCAAGTCCACTGCAATATCTGGGATGAAAATCGGCAACGGGCCAGAATGGACTTTACGACCATTCTCGGTCTTTCAAATGAAACGTGAAGGATGAATGGATAACAGAAACCGTAGAGCGACGGTATCATGATGGGCCGGCAACACGCTCTATCCCTTGCGCCTTGCGCCCGATCTCCTCCGAAAAATCTTTTCAGGCGACCGCTCAGAGAATGCCAGCCTTCTTCTCATGCGCGAGCGGGGCATCCAGCGCCTGGCGCACACGGCGGGCAAGGGTAATTCGAGTGAACGGCTTGAAGATCACGAAGTCGGAACCGATCTCACTCTGAAACATCTCCGACGCCTCTTGCGTGAATCCCGTCATATAAAGCACTCGGAGTTCGGGCTGGATTTTTTTCAGCCGCGCAGCCATTTCGACGCCGCTGACGTAGGGCATGACGATGTCTGTCAGCAACAAATCCACGCGCGTATTGGGCCGCTCGAAGATCAGCAGCGCCTCCCCGCTGTTGCTCGCCTCCAGCACGTTGTATCCAAGCCCCGTGAGAAAACGGCCGGCTACTCGCCGCACAGAAACATCGTCTTCCACCAACAGAATGGTTTCGTGGCCACCCGGCACCTCCGCGCGCTCCGTCGAACGGGAAGCTTCCAAACGGCGGTCCAGTCGCGGGAAAAACATCCGGAACCGCGTGCCCCTGCCCACCTCACTTTCCACCTCGATAATGCCGCCGAAACCTCGCACAACACCATAGACGGTCGCCAGCCCGATGCCCGTTCCCTCCCCCGGTTTCTTCGTGGTAAAAAAAGGCTCGAACACTCGTTCCCGAACCTCGGGAGGCATCCCGCAACCGGTGTCGCTAACCTCAAGGCGAACATAATCACCGGGCTGAAGGTTTTCGCGCGAGCGGCAAAACTCCTCATCCAGCTCTACCCGTTCGGTCGAGATGGTCAGTTTTCCGCCCCGGGGCATTGCGCTGCGAGCGTTGACCGCGAGATTCATTAGTACTTGTTCCAACTGGGTGGCCTCAGCCATGATGCATCCTGCTTCTTCGCTCAGTAGTGTAATCAGCTCGATATCTTCGCCCAGGGTACGGCGCAGCAGGCGCTCCATTCCTTCCACGACCTCGTTGAGGTTGATCGGAGCTGTTTCCACGACCTGTTTGCGGCTGAATGAGAGAAGCTGTCGCGTCAGCCGTTCCGCCCGTTCGCCGGCATGAATAATCTCAGCCAAATCGCAACGGGCTTCGCTGTCGAGCGTTTTCTCCTCCATAAGCATATGGGCGTAGCCGATGATGGACGTGAGAAGGTTGTTGAAATCATGGGCGATACCGCCGGCGAGACGTCCCAGCGCCTCCATTTTCTGCGACTGACGCAATTGCTCTTCTTTTTGGTGCAAAGCGGCCTCGGCATTCTTGCGGGCAGTAATATCCACGAGCACCCCGTGAACGATCGGTTCGCCGTGAATGGACGAAATCAACCGTCGTGAATGGTCCCGAAACCATACTTCTCGGCCGTCACGGCCACGAATGCGATACTCAAGGGTGCGGTTCTCCCAAGGACCGTTCTCCGTCAAAAAGGTGAGAACCCGTTCGCAGTCATCTGGATGAATGGAGGCCACCCAATGATCATAGTTTTCCAACCATTCGCAAGCCCGGCCGCCAAGAATGGATTCCGCTTGAGGACTCAAATATTCAAAATGAGGGTGGGGTGTAAGCCGCAAAATATAGATAATCGCCGGCAATTGTTCGATTAACGTGCGGTAGCGCTCTTCGATCTGCAAGACGTGCTCCATCGTAGCCTTTCGTTCAGTGATGTCCAGCCCGATCACTTGCTCCATCCATTTTCCGTCAAACGCCACAGCGCCGCGAAACACTTCCACGGGCACCGGTTCGCCATTCGTCTTTCGCCAAAGGGTTTCATAGTGAAGAAACTTAGTCGTGCCCCCCGCCTTCGAAGGCACGGAAGGGGGCTGGGTTTCGAAATCGGACAATCGCCGTCCCTTCAATTCCCCCGGCGAATCCACGCCCAGCAGCCGCGCGGCCGTGGGGTTGCCATATACAAGCCGCCCCTCATCCACGACCAGAATCAGCAACGGCAGCGCTTCGATAAGATTCCGGTATGGCATTTCGCGTTCCTGCAGCGATTCGGCCCACCGGATCCGTTCGTGTTCCAAGTTGCGTTCGCAAAGCTGCAACGCATCGAACTGCCGCTTCAGCCGCAATAAATGCGTAATCTGGACCATCAGCTCCTCGGGAGCGAAGGGCTTGCATAAATAACCTTCCGCTCCAACGTTGAAACCCTCCACCCGATTCTCCGCGCCGGCAAGGATTCCTGAGACCATCAACACGGGAATGTCGGCTGTGAGCGGCTCCGCCTTTAAACGCCGACAGACCTCCACGCCGTCCATCCCCGGCTTTTTCACATCGAGGAGAATCATTTGCGGCCGGCGGTCCTTTGCGATCTTCACCCCCGCTGAGCCGTCCGTCTCCGTCAGGACTTCCACGTGCGGAAGAAACGTGCGAATCAATAACGAATACCGGTCCAGGCTGTCCGACTGATCGTCAATCACTAGGATGCATTGGCTCATTTTCGGACCCAGCGTTTGGGCTCTTTATTATGCTCCCGAATAAATTGTCTTTCCATGCTCATTTCCTGCGGGGGAGCCGCAGGGCCTCAGCTCGTCAAAAACCTCGCCGTTACTCGCAGGTCGAAGGCGGGTGGACACCGCGATGCTGTACATGAGCATGTCAGGACAATCATGAGATGACTAGAATGCATTGCCCTTGAAAACTCTTTTATCCCATCCTAGAGGGCGTTTCAAGTGGGGGAGCCTTCCATGTTGCGCCATTCCGATCGCAGCGATGCCCCAGAGGCGGAAGGGCATGCATTGTCGATCGCTGTGCAAAAGGTATATTTGACGCGTCTCCATTTTCTGGTATGGTCATGGATTCTACCGAATACCAAGAGGTTTATATGCATCTCGCTATGCGGACCGTCGTAGGATTATTGTGCCTTTTCCCTATCCTGAGCCGGGGAGATATCGAGCAGAACGTGGTATCCTCCTCGGAAAACTTGCCGGTGCCCGAGGCTGGAACAACAATACAACCACCGCCGTCCAGTGCCATTGTGCCGGGCGGCCAGTTTGGCAACGGAGTGTCTCTCGGGCTGGCGGAGGGCCTGGTTCGGATCGCTCAAGGCGAAAACTGGATAATGTTGTTGAATCCGCGCGTTGTCGGCGGGGATCATGAACAGTATGGATGGGGGCTGGTTTTTCGCCGCCGGGGGTTATCCAATATTCGTCAGACTCTTTACGCTCGTTATGAAGTACGCCACACGTCCGGCGACCAATGGCTGTCGACCGCGGTAGGAGGTCTGGAACATCGCGCGCCTGGATGGACGGGACGTCTCCGAGGTTACCATTCCCCTCATGGCGTGCGCGTGATCGAAGAGTGGGTCGAAAAAGAACGCCAACGGCTTCGAGACGGTTCGATACAGGAAGTCCACCGCTTCTTCGAGCGAAGGGAGATTCCCCTGTCGGGCGCCGAGGCCGAAGTCGGCGTGCGCGCTCCTCTGCCGCCATGGCTCGGGGAACTGCAACTGTTCGGTGGGGCCCATCTCCGCGACGGCCCCGGACTGGATCAAGAGAATGGCTGGCTGACCCGTCTCGAATACCGCCCCCGCAACCGTCTGCTCTTCGATGTGACAGCCTACTTTAACCGTGACTTCAGTTCCTCGGATGTTTTTTACGGCTTTAGCTTCATTATTCCTTTGGGACCCCATTCGGGGGGATTATTCGGCAACGAGAACCCCGATGGATCCGACAGATTCTGGCTGGAGCCTCCCTCCTTTTCGTCCTTTGAGCTGCACGTGGTGGAAACGTCGGGGGAAAACGTCCGGCGGCAGACCATAACTACAACTCGCCCTCCTCGACGGGCAGATCCGCAGAAAGAAACAGAAAACATAGAACTTCCCGAAACGCCCGTAGAGCCGCATCCTGAACCTTGAGGCAAAACACAGGTTGTTCGGGGAAAGTGCGCTATCTCGGTTGAAGACGATTATTCTGATCTTCAACAGGAGCTGTCTATGGCGTTGCGCATCACAAGGCGGCCTCCACCGAGCAGGAGAGGTCGTTCGGCGCCATGCGCGCCCGTCCTGCCACCCTTTTCTCACAGCGTATTCGGCTTGGGGGTCTCGCTCCGACATTGACGCGAATCAGCGCCGTTGAGTATGCTCCGCCGTCTTGCGTGAGGAAAGGTCCGGTGAGCCATGCCTATGATGATTTCGAAATTTCACCGTCTGATCCAGTCGCGTCTGCTCTGGGCGGCGTTTCTGGTGGTGATCGTATTTTCGTTCGTTATCTGGGGCATCCAGTTTCCGGGCTCGCGGAGCGCCCGCCATGCGTCTTCGCCCGGACGCCTGTACGGAAAGCCAGTAGACGCGGAGGAATTCCGCAGCGCCTGGCAGAACGAGTTCGTGCGTATGGCGCTGACGTTCGGACGCCCCCCCCCTGTGGACCGGCGTACAGATGCGTATTTGACCGATCGAGCCTGGCGGCGACTTATCTCCCTGCGTGAGGCGCAACGAATGGGCCTTCGCGTCTCTGATGAGGAAGTGCTGGCCTATATTCGTTCCATTCCCGTCTTCCAGACAAACGGACGTTTTGATGTCCAGCGCTACCAGGCCTTCGTCCGCCAAACGCTAGAACCGATGGGGTATCCCGCCCACTTTCTGGAAGAGCATATCCGCGAGGAACTGGTCCTCGAAAAACTGCGGCGCGCGATCACTGCGGTCGCGCTTGTGCCGCCCACGGACGTGGAATCCGCTCTGCGCCGATTTACGGACCGACTGACGATCGAGTACATTCTGCTCCCACGTACGTTGGTCGAGGAGAGTGTCCATCCATCACCCGAAGAGATACAGGCGCACTTCGAGGCCAATGCCGAACGCTATCGGCTCCCGCCGCGCGTGACGGTGCGTGCAGTGTTTTTCTCGGCGGAACCTCATCTAAAGAACGTCCCGCCCATCCCGGAGGCCGAGATGGAGGACTACTACGAGGAGCATATCGCCGAATTCAAGGCGCCTGTTGTCACGGCGATAAAGGAAGACGAAACGGCATCGCCCCCCATGGTGACCGCGCCCTTCGAGGTGGTTCGAAGCGAGATCGAATCGCGCCTGCGTATGCAATCGGCCCGCCAACGCGCGCTGGAAGAAGCGGACGCCTTCTGGCGGCGCATATCGCCCCTCGTCTCCGAGCGTCCGCTGTCGTTCGACGAAGCGGCTCAGCGCGCGCATTTGGAGATTTTGACCTTTGGCCCTTTTGCGGAATCCGAGGCCGTCGCCGATTTCCCTGCCGGGTCAGAGTTTCACCGCGCGGCATTTGAGCTGCGCGAGGGGTCGAGCGAATCCTTTTCCATGCCGATCGCCGCCTCAAAGGGCTACTACGTAATCAGTCTGGTGGAGCGGGTTCCCGCACACATGCCCGTTTTTGATGAAGTCGCCGAGCAAGTGGCAAAAGACACGCGAGAAAAGATGGTGTTGGAGGCGCTCGATGCACGCGCTCGGCAAATCGCCGGAGCTGTGCGCAGCGGTGTGACGCTGAAGGAGCTGGCGGAGACCAACGGGCTGACCTATGAAACACCACCTCCCTTTACGTTTCAGGAGGATCGACCGCCTCTGCCGGAAATCGAACGATTGCTTGAGTCCGCTATCTTCACCGCCGCGGGGGAGGTTCTGGAGCCTGTTCGCGTAGGAACGGACCGGGTCGTGGTCGCGCGGCTGGTCGAGCGGCAGCCGGGCAGTCCAGAAAAAATTGCTTCTCTCCGCAACTTCGTCGCGGAAACCCTGCGTCAGCAGCGCGCACAGCAACTCTTTGATCTTTGGCAGTCTGATCTTCTCAAACGCGCGCAATTCGAAGACATCTCCCGACGACGCGCCGATGACGACGAAGACGAAACCTAACAAGCCGGTCCCCTGTTCGTCTCCCCACGAGGTTCTCTCACCGGCCCGTCATGGCGAGGCCGCTTCGATGCCAGCCGCCCCCAGCACCCGTTCGATGGTATCCTCGTGGAAGTCGCCGAAATCCGCCCGACACAACAACCAGCGCTCAACATGTTCGGCGCTGCCGCCGTGGGCAGCGAGTCGGCTCAGCGGCCCCAGGGTTTCGACCTCCAGCATGTCCGCATTGGTGAAGACCTCCGTGTTAGCGCCGTAATCAGGATAGGTCGCGTCCTTCATCGCCTCATAGCGTTTCACAAATAACAACCCGCGTTGCGCGACCGCCACCCATCCACGCCGATTGAGGAAACCGAGTTTCTGCGGGGTATCCCGCGTGGTGTCCTGTATCAACTGGATGTAACGACGGCCCCAGACCCAGCGCGGATCGCTCATATCCGTATAGTGCCAGAGCACCAGCGGCCGCGACGGCAGCAAGTAGTCATCGTGCGAACGAAACGGCTCGTGCGGTGCTATAAACCGTCCCCCGGACGCGGTCACTGTCAGACACCACGGCGCGGTCTCGATATCCCAACAGTTGCGGTTGATCAGGCGATGAAGCACGCGAAATTCACGCCCGTCGGACGCAGGCGTGATTTCGATATGTTTTTCGATGCCAACGCCGGCCTCGACCGGCTGTTTTAACCTCAGCGTGAAGCCGTCCCATTCCCACGCCACCGGTCCGTTGTCCGGTACATACGTGCGGGGCTTGGCCTCCGGCGCATGCCACAACCGGTGGCCTCCGTATAACCGCCATTCGTCGCCACCGACCTTGCCCATGTGGTCGGCATATTCCTTCATCACGTTGGGACCGTTCACGAAACCCCAGCGGATAATGCGCGGGCCGACATCCGTTGTGGCGATCAGATCCACCTCGCCGGCCGTGATGCGGACACAGTTCGGCCAACCTCCGTAGGACACGCGTTCCAATTTCACGTCTGCCTTCTCCGTTGCTTGCCACAGATGGGACAGTGTATCCCGCCATATCTTCGCGGCATTTTGCCGGAAAGTATAGCCTCCCAGCAAAAGTTGGAAAGCGACGAAATGAAAAGAACGGCGGCATCAGGCCGATTGCGCGAGCGCCATGTTCACCCCTAATTTTTTTCTAACCGATCTTTCGTCCGAAATGGGATAGAGTATCGGCCGTTATCACTGAATCCTGACGAAGGAGCGTAGCCGATCAGGAGGTGGTTATGGCCAAAGAAAAAGTACTTGTGATCGAGGACGACGAGGACATTCTCACATTGCTGGAGCATCATCTCGGACGTGAAGGGTACACGGTGGAAACGGCCGAGGACGGGGAAAAGGGGCTCGATCTCGCCCGCGAGCGGCCGTCTCATGTCATCGTGCTGGATCTGATGCTTCCGGGAATGGATGGATACCAGGTTTTGAAGGCCCTTCGGGCAGACGAGCGCACGGCTTCCACACCGGTTGTCATTCTCACCGCACGGGGCGAAGAGGCGGATATTGTGACGGGGCTGGAATTGGGCGCGGACGACTACGTGACCAAACCCTTCAGCCCCCGCGTCCTGATGGCTCGTATCCGCGCCGTGTTACGCCGCAAGTCCAGACAAGCAACCGTCGCCGACAAGGATGAGCCCATCGAGGTTTTCGATATTCGGATTGATCCACGCCGCCACGAGGTGCGCGTGCGCAGTCGCCCGGTGGAGCTCACGGCCACGGAATTCCAGTTATTGCGTTTTTTGGCCTCTCATCCCGGCTGGGTGTACACGCGACAGCAGATTGTGGACGCTGTCAAGGGAACGGACTATCCAGTGACGGACCGCGCGGTGGATGTACAAATGGTGGGGTTGCGCCGAAAGCTCGGAAAGGCCGGCGAATATATCGAGACCGTGCGTGGCGTGGGCTACCGATTCCGCGAAGAGTAAGTCACATACGCGCTGAGATTCCGTGTGCTTTCAGAGACCAACCATCCTGCGATCGGATGCTTTTTCGCCTTTTCCCCGCGCCTATCGGCGTCGCAGCATCTTGAATGGAGACTGGCACGGCTATTTACCCGAAAGGTTCCCTCCTGCCCGCTATTGGGCGAGTCAATGACCTCGTTGTTTCACAGACGCCCGCAAGCGCCCAGCGCAAATCAGAATGGATGGGGGGAGCTCCCTCGGGCATATGGTGTTGTCTATAGGCCGACGACCAAAAGAGAATCCTCTGCAACGCAGGGTGCAGGGCGGTGGGGACCGATGAGTTCCGTTTTTGGCGTCAGAAAAGAGGCTGAGGAGACCCCGAAAGTCAATGGCGAGAGACAAAAATCGGCAGAAGAAGAGATGGAATGGCAGCACCAACGGCGGATCACGAATGGAGAGAACCCGCGGATGCCATTTTCTGTCGGCTTGCCGCTGACGAGGTGTCTCATTGTGCACAGGCGGTTCGGGCGGGGCGGACGGTGAGCGTGCCGTCGTCTTCCCGGCGCACACGCAGGTCGCATTCGTAGACCAGACGCAGCAGCGGCTCGGTCAGCGTTTCTTCCGGCGTCCCTTGGGCGACAAGCCGCCCGTGATCGAGAAGAAAAAGCCGCTGGCAAAATTCCGCGGCCAGATTCAAGTCATGACTCGTCATCAGCACAGAAAGTCCGCTTTCCGCATTCAATCGTCGTATGAGG
Organism: uncultured bacterium; assembly: GCA_938005705.1. Taxonomy (GTDB): domain Bacteria; phylum Verrucomicrobiota; class Kiritimatiellia; order PWTM01; family PWTM01; genus CALLML01. Next base: position 46,247 of record CALLML010000042.1, on the reverse strand, counting down.
CCGAGGATTTGAAGCCGATGGCTGATGTCGAGATGAGCGGTTGGTTCATCCAGCAACAACAGCTTTGGCTCCTGTGCCAGCGCCATGGCAATGACGACGCGCTGCCGTTCACCGCCGCTGAGTTCGTCGAACGGTCGGTCTCGAAGCGCCAGCACATCCATCCGCGCCATGGCCGCTTCGACGGCGCGGAGATCGTCAGGGGCGGAAGTGCGCCAGCGGGGCAACCGCGCGGTACGCCCGACGGTCACGACTTCCTCGACGGTGAACGGCACGGGCACATGGAGGTCCTGGGGAGCGAGAGCGACCAGACGTGCGCGCTCACTCGCGGATAGATGCCCTACGGGTCGGCCAAACAGCCGCATCTCGCCTGCGCGAAGCGGGTGTTGGCCGATCAAGAGGCGCAGCAGTGTCGTCTTGCCCGCGCCGTTGGGTCCCAGGAGTGCCGCCATTTCGCCGGCCTCCACTCGAAAGGAGAGACTTTCGATGAAAGGCTTTTTCCCATAGCCGGCCTTGAGACCGACGACCTCAATAGCCGGCGCACTCATGGCGACCACCCCCGCCGTCGGCGCAAGATCGAGAGAAAAAAGGGGCCGCCAATCAGCGCGGTCAGAACGCCGACCGGTATTTCCGCGGGGGCGTTCACGGATCGCGCTAGGGCGTCGCACAGTGTCAGCAAGAGTCCTCCGGCGAGGGCAGAGGCGGGCAGCAGCCGCCGATGATCCGCGCCGACGAGCAAGCGCGCGGCATGAGGCACGACCAGACCGACAAATCCAATGAGGCCGGCGAGAGCCACCGCGGTGGCTGCCGCGAGCGTCGCTAGAGCCAATCCCATTAATACCGCCATGCGCGCGCGCACCCCGACGTTATGCGCGATGTCGGCGCCGAGGGTCAGCGCGTTCCATTCTGGCGAGAACGACCATGAGGTGATCAGAACCGCCCCGATCAGCCATGTTGCCGTGCGCAGCAAGCCCGCCGAAGGCACCTGGAGACTCCCGAGCATCCACCAAGTGATACCCCGCAGGCCCGCCGATGGCGCAAGGGTAATGAGCATCATCAGCAAAGCGCCCGAAACCGAACCCACGATCACACCGCTGAGAAGGAGGGTGTATAGCGAGGGGGAGCGTCCACGGGGTGTGGCTAGTGCGTACACCAGCGCCAAGGTCAGGAAGCCACCTGCAAATGCCGCGACCGGCAGTGCCCAGGCGCTGACAAGACCCAACAGAATGGCGGTGGCGACGCCTAGCGCGGCGCCGCCGCTGACGCCGAGGACATAAGGATCGGCCAAGGGATTGCGCAGCAGCGCCTGCATCAACGCCCCTGCCGTCGAAAGGCCGGCGCCGACGACGAAGCCGGCCCAAACGCGGTCGCGCCGGGCCATCCAGATCGGCGAGCCATGCACCGGCCATCCGAATCCGGCCGGTCCCAAGGCGAGCGCCAGTGCCACGCCAGCGGCCATCGCCAGCATCCAGATCCACCAACGCGATTTTCGTTTCATGGAGGCTTCCCTCATTCGGCCACCGATTGGCGAAGAGCCTCCGTCAGGGCATCCACAGCCTCTAAAAGGCGGGGCCCGGGCCGCAGCATCAAGTCAGGTGATACCTCGGTAATCAAGCGGCCCTCACGCAACGCCCTTAATCCGGCCCATCCCGGACGCTCGGCCATGCGGCGGCGGATGTCGCCGGCATCATCCATGCCCGGACACAATAAAAAATCCGGATCGGCTTTGAGGACCCACTCCGGCGATGCCTCGAAGTATTCGCGTTCCACACCGTCTCCGAGGTTGCGTCCGCCGGCCAACCGGACGATTTCCGAAATGAACGAACGCGACCCGACCGTCAGGATGGGATCGTGCCATATTTCCACATAGATACGAGGCGGATCAACGCCGGTGCGGGCGACCAGCTCCCGGCGATCCGCAATACCGCGTTCCAGCGCCGATGCGAGCGCTTCCGCGGCCGAGGTCCGTCCTGTCAACGCGCCGATCGTGCGGATGGCGCGGGGCACATCCTCCAGATTCCGACACGGCACGAACTCATGCCGCACGCCGATCCGCCGGAGGGTCGACGGAACGGTCTGGTCTTCAAGGTCCACCGACAGGACCAGCGATGGTCGAAGCATCAGCAGCCGCTCTAGTGAAGGGCGCCCGAAGTCGCCCGCGATGGGAATGCGCCTGACGATTTCGGGCGGGTAATCGCAAGCACTGGAGCGTCCGACGAGGAGATCGTCCGCGCCGATAGCGCAGAGGATCTCCGTCAGGTTCGGAGCGAGCGATACCACGCGCTCCCTAGCCACGGTTGAATCGGATGCGGAAGAAGATGGGGACCGCGGGCCGCATCCGGTCAGGAATTGGACCATTGCGACCATTGCCGGTCCGATGGCTGCGATCTTTATTTTACGCCGACGGGCCATGTTCACAGGGTGGCCGGGGCCGATCCGGGTGCATCGCCGAGTACAAGGGTCACGGGGCCATCATTGATCAGCTCAATTTCCATATGGGCGCCAAATTGGCCGGTGAAGGTGGGAAAACCCTCCGCTTTCAGCTTTTCGACGAACGCCTCATACAAAGGCACCGCGATCTCCGGAGGCGCAGCGGCGGTGAAAGCCGGCCGGTTGCCTTTGCGGGTGTCGGCCAGCAGCGTGAACTGGCTAACGACAAGGAATGCGCCGCCTGCAGCACGGGCGTCGAGATTCATGCGGCCGTTGGCGTCGTCGAACATACGCAAGCGAGCGATTTTGTAGGCTAAGCGCTCGGCGACCGAACGATCGTCCCCACGGGCGATTCCCAGCAAAATCAGCGCACCGGCGCCGATCGCGGATATTTCCTCACCCTCTACCCTGACCCGCGCACACTTGACGCGCTGAACGACGGCGCGCATCATCGGCCGGCGGCAAAATCACCGCGGGTGGAGACGCGGAGGGATTCGAGGCGATTGAGGGCCGCGGCGATTTCAAAACGCCGAGGGCGGGCCATATCGCCGTGCACTTCACGACTGATGGAATCGAGGCCGTCTCGGGCGATATCCTCATCCAGGAGATCAAGCAGCTCCGTGACGGTCCGATTCTCGTCCAGATAGTGCAGCTTCGCATAATACAACAACAGACCGATGGTGCGGGTTTGATGCTCTTCGGCCAGTTGTGTGACGCCCGACAACCGGGCGACACTCGCCCCAAACCGCAGGCACTGCACGCCCTCCGCTTCAATCCGCGCGTCCTCCCGTCCACACGCAGGGTCAATGCTGCTGGGGAATATCCAGCGGGCACCCTCTGCCCATTTCAACGAACCGAATGAGCGGGGCGCCTCCAACCCGAGCGCCTTGGCCTCGCGAGTGGCGTCGCGAAGCGTCCTTTTCTCGATCACCAGCACGAAATCGGCGGAGGGAATCAACGCGGATGCGCAGGCCTCCGCACCGATGACCCAAGAAACCCGTCCTTCATCGGCAAATTGCCGCGCTCGTTCTGAGAGCGCCGCGTAGCGGCGGTGGGAGATGGGACACAGCGGCGCCAGACGTGGATCCACGGCGAGGAAATCCGGGGTCGAAAAAGCCTCGTCCACGATCAGGGTCTGCGAACCCGCCTGGAGCGCCTCCACTACGGAGGCGATCTGGGATTCGAGGGCGTCGGCGCGATCGCAGGTCAACACTGCGGGGTCCGCCGCGCTATCCCGCAAAAAAGGATTGGTGTCCACGCGCTGGACGGGGCGCCCCGGTTCGGAGACGATCTCGACGGCGTCGGAAATTGTGATGACGCGATCATTTTCTGCGCTCGGCACGCGGTTATACACGCCATCGGCGATCATTCGCATCAGCTCCGGCCGGCCGGAATGCCGGTCGCCGATCACAAGCGTGATTCCGGTGGGGAGGCCGGCGCCGCGAACACGACCCGCGTTCGGTGTTTCAATTTCGATGGCGAGATCGTCGGCGATCTGAAAAGAGCCCCCGGCCGCGATAAAGGCCACCAATCCCCGCCTGGAAAGGGACTGCCGAATGGCGTCATCGTCCTCCATTCGCCGAATGAAGAATTCAAGGTCGGATTCGTCTATGTAGCAGTATATCAAGGCATCGCTGACGATCGCCGGCAGATCTTCGAAGAAGAGCGCTCCCGCGCGGATAGCATCAATGCGCCCATCGCGCACCGGCAACCGCATCATTACGCGGGCCTCGACATAATCCTGGGACACAATCAATGCAGAGCGCGGCAGAATCATGCATCCGGGCCGAGCAACGCTCACCGGCGCGCGCGTGCCGGCGTGAGCGGAGTCTCGAAAACGGCGGTCAATGGCGGCAGCGAGTCGCCGAGTCAAATAATCTTCGAGCGCCGTCCGACGGATGGGCGTCTCGAACAACTTTGGCGGAAAGCCGGCGATGAGCTGCGGCACATGGATCACGGCCACGGCGTCGGCTACGGCGCCGCCGCCCGTCGTGAGAACGCGCAAACTATGGAGCACATAGCGGGTGAAGTCGAAATCTCCGGCCAATCGGCCATATTCCACCGGCACGTTTCCGTCAATCGAACGAAGAATGATATCGAATTCTTTCTTGTCGCGCATAGGTTATCCTTAAGATGTCCGCAGCGTCTGCGCTGGCGGAATTGATGTATCGTCAGGGAACGACAGTCAGCCGCGCCATGCCTTTTTCCAACGCGATCTGCCTCACCCGGTTCAACACCTCGCGTTCACGTTCCAACCCTTCGACGGTCGAGCGCACTTTGTCGGCGATCCATCCGCCGTATCGAACCGGAATCGGCAGACGACCCACCTGCGTTTTCTCCAACTTCAGGGAAAATCCCTGATCGGAAATCACCGGGCGGCCTTCAATCATCAGAACAATTCGCACCGGCCCATACGATGTGTCGGCCGTGACGCGCAGACGGTCTTGCTCAAAATCCAGGCGAATCTGTCGGAGGGCCACCCGAAGACCGCTGAACGTTCCTGCCTCGTCACTGGCGGCCACGCGGGCGGCTAGGTAAGCATTGACGGCATGATCGCTCACCGCTTCCATCCCCGGCCGTCGTTGTTCCGCCGCCGTCAGCAATCGTTCCATGGCGGACTCGAACGACTCGGCGGCCGCCGTATCCGACACCGGTTGGGGCACCGGCGGCGGCCATAGCAGTAGGGCCACCAGCACGATCAGGCCCACGGTAATCGCCAGCTTGACGATCCCCGCCAGCATTGCCAAGGGGTTGAAGCCGAACCTCTTGGGTCGGCTCATCTCCGGCGGCTCCAACAAGCGTTTTCCGCATTTTGCGCAGAAAATACCCGCAGCTCTGTTGACGTGACCACACTGGGGACAGACTCGCTCCATGTTCACCACACCTCACTTTTTTGCTGCGGCCTGATCCTTCCCGCTTCCCGAAGCTCTATCCGCTTGGGATCCCGGCGCCGCAGGTTTGGCCGTGGACTCTTTTTCTGCCTTGGCTGCCCGGCGATAACTCTCGCTGCGATAATCGGTCGAATAGAAACCGGAACCCTTGAAAATCAAGCCGGCACCAGATCCAATGGCTCGGCGCAATGCTCCGCGGCACGAAGGGCAGCGTTTTTTCGGCGGATCGCTGATTTTCTGAAACACTTCCATCCGCCGATCACATTTTGTACAGATGTATTCGTAAGTGGGCATATATGAACACCTGAAGTCCAGTTTGGCCTCAAACTACCGCCGTCACATTCGCTTGTCAATCGCTCGACATTACGGCGCGTCCCTCTGTCAATAAAGGTAACAACTTCCACCGATGAATTCGCGAAAGAGCGAGTTTGGCGGCACGGGCGTATCGGCCTCGACTGCGCTCAGCGGCGCGAGCAGGTCGCGCACGCGTTTCGCGCGAATATAGGCATCTTGGCGGCGGGCATCGTCCCGGTAAAGCCCGACCGCCCGTTCAAAAAACGAAAACAGCCGAGCCTTCAGCAGCGGCAGCTCGTAAGGCAGCGCACTGTTGATAATATAATCGGCTGACCCGATAAACGGAATGATGTGTTTCAGCTCGCTGGCGCGGACGTAATGCCAATGGGCGATGGTCTGCAACGGCTGTAAGTTCCGGTGCCACTGGTCGCGCGCCATTCTCCGCATCAGTCGGTGATCTGCCCAGCGCATAAACACCCCTTCCTGATTCCGAACCTGGCCGAGTGTTTCAATGTAGAGCCGAAACTTCATCTCCGGCGGTATCGCTCCGGTCATGCCTGCGTAAAGGCCGTGGAGGCTGTCGATCAGCAACAGCTCGTTGGACTCGAGCCTCATTTCATGGACGTCCAGTTGCCGGCGACCCGTGCGGAAATCATAATGAGGTGTGCGGATCGTCCGCCCTTCCATCAGTTCCTGCAGATGGCGGTTGATGAGCGACAGATCGAGGGCCTGCGGGGTTTCATAGTCGTAATCACCGAACTCGTCACGCGGATGCTGTTCGAGGTCAAAGAAATAATGATCCACGTTCAAGGCCTTCAGCGAGCAGCCTGCTTCGCGCAACGCCTCGCCAAGCTTGATCGTGGTCGTCGTCTTGCCCGACGAGGAAGGTCCGGCGACGATCACCATGCGCAGCGCCGGACGCCGGTCGAGGATTCGCTGCGCCCCGTGGCGGATTTCCTCGTGATAGCGTTCTTCCGAGGCGCGGATCAGGTCGGGCAGTCGGTTCTCGGCGACGATGCGGTTGATTCCGTCAATCGTCTCGCACCCGTGGATCATGTTCCAGCGCAGCACCTCGTAAATGACCTTGTAGGGGATGTTGTCGGTGGCCTCGACAACGGTCGAGCGGCTAGCGCGCGCCTTTGCGCGCTCGTGGCGGTAGATGATGTACGCCCGCGCCGTGCGCGTGTGCCCGCGCTCCATGAGCGTCTCCTCGACGACGTCCTGGATGTCTTCCACGGTCGGCGGCGGACCTCCGCCGTAGCTGGTGATCAGTCGGCGTTCCACCTCCAAGGCTAGAGCTTCCGCCAGTTCACGGTCGCGCCCGCCTACAGCGGCGGCGGCCTTGAAGATCGCGGTGGCGATACGATCCCGATCATACGTGACGACCTCGCCGTCGCGCTTGACCACCTGGCGGATGGCGGGGACCTCACGTTTCATATCAACTGCCTGTTTCGAGGAAGCCTTCAAGCCGCCGCAGACGCGTCGGATGGCGCATCTTGCGTAGCGCCTTGGCTTCGATTTGACGAATGCGCTCGCGCGTGACGTTGAATTTGCGACCAACCTCCTCAAGAGTCCGCGAGTAACCGTCTTGGAGACCAAACCGCAATGTCAGCACTTCCTGTTCGCGCTCCGTCAGCGTGTATAGCACCTCGCGCAACCGTTCCTTCAACAAGGAGTAGGCGGTCATCTCCGACGGATTTTCGGCGCTGAGATCCGGGATGAAATCGCCGAAATTCGTATCGTCGCTGTCGCCGACCGGACTGTGCAGTGAGATCGGTTGTTGAGCGATCTTGAGGATGGCGCGCACCCGATCCACGGAGAGATGCATTTCGTCAGCCAGCTCCTCGGGGGTCGGTTCACGTCCGAGCTCCTGAATGAGCTGCTTCTGGATGCGCATCAGCTTGTTGATCGTCTCGATCATATGCACCGGAATACGGATGGTGCGGGCTTGGTCGGCAATGGACCGGGTGATCGCCTGTCGAATCCACCAGGTGGCGTAGGTGCTGAACTTGTAGCCACGACGGTATTCGAACTTCTCGACCGCCTTCATCAGCCCCATATTGCCCTCCTGGATCAGGTCCAGGAAGGACAGACCGCGATTGGTGTATTTCTTCGCGATACTGATGACGAGTCGCAGATTTGCTTCGACCATTTCCGACTTCGCCTTCAATCCCTGGCGCAACCAGGAGCGCAGCTCCTGATATTCCGATTCGAACCGATCGGCCGGCATCAGGGTCTCGCGCTCGATCTCCGCGAGGCGTTTTCGCTCCTCGCGCAGGCGGCGATCCGCCGAGGCGGTCCGGCGGCTTTTCAACAGCCGATCGATGTTCCGTCGCGTCGCCCGAAAACGCTGAAAAATCTCATCTGAGGCACTGACCATGTCCTCGATAATCTTTTGCTTGAAATGCAGTTTTTCAACCTCGAGACCCAGTTTCTGGCGGGCCGTCTCATAGGCGCTTTCGGCCTGTGCGCGTTCCCGCTCGTTCCGGCGACGTTCATCTAGCCGCTCGAAAGACTGAATCAGCTCCGCCTTACGTCGTTCAATCGCCGCGCGGATGCGTGGCAACGCGCGATAGTATTGGTCCCGATTGCTGACACATTTGTCGTTAACCAAGCGGTCAAATCGCTCCTTGCCGCTTTGAAGTCGTTCCACCAGTGCAAGGTGCGCATCCGCCGCCAGCGGGAGCTGGCAGAAAAGCTCGCGTGTCTTCAACTCGGCATCCTCAATCCGCTTGGAAATCTCGACTTCCTGTTCACGCGTCAGCAGCGGCACCTGCCCCATCTGCTTGAGGTACATCCGCACGGGATCGTCGAGGACGTCCGTGCGTTGGGCCTGGCGGACGCGTTCCTCCTGTTCCATCTGCGATTTGTATTTTTCCACCTCCGACGCATCAATGATGTCGATGTCCATGCCGCGGAGAAGGATCAGAATATTCTCCAGTTCCTCAACGGAAATCGCCCGTTCCGGCAGGGCCTCGTTGATGTCGTCGTATGTGAGATATCCCTGCTCGCTGGCCAGCGCCATCAGCTCTTTGATTTTCTGGCTGCGCGTCTCGCGATCGAGCGGAGCCGACAATCCACTCTCCATGGCGCTCGCGCTCACCCGTGTTCGAATGCGCTCAGCGATCCGAAGCACGGGCTCGTTTTCCCCCTCGAGCGAAGGAGACGTCATTTCATCGGCCGGCTTTTTGAGGCTTACCGGCTCCTTCCGTGCAGGGGGGGAAGCCTCGGCAGACAAGTTCGGCGCGTCGGCCCGCGGTTCACACGTATCCGCGGGGTGCATGACAGGAGCGGAGGCCACCTCGCGCGCCTTGGCTGTCGTCGGCGCGGAGGGTGAAAGAAGGGTCTTCCGGCGTTCGGCAGAGGATGTATGCCGAACCGCTTTTTTGCTTGCAGACGCTTTATTTCCGTTCTTCTTCATTATAATGGATCGCTTCATAGAGGCCGGCGGTGCGCCTTCGGCGCAATTCACCCATTATGGGCCGGCCTGCATACTATCGGTCAATTTGTTTTTCTCGTCAAGGAAGTGAGAGGATGGGGCGCACCCGAACCACGTGTGCCGCCGTGGAAAGCGGGCCGTGCGATCCAGGACCGAATCCTATGGATTGCGCTTGAACGATCCAATAGGGCATGTAAAAAATGGCGTATGTCTCATCTCCTGATCCCCGAGGCCGAGGCGTTGCTGGATAAGGAGTTCCGCGTGCTGGACCACGGTTTTGTCCGGCTCGTAGATTACATGGGTGGCGACGCGCGAATCGTGCAGGCGGCCCGCGTTTCCTACGGCGCCGGCACTCGCACTTTGCGCGAAGACAGCGCATTGATTGATTATCTCATGCGCCATCGGCATACTTCTCCTTTCGAGCACGTTGTGTTCGAATTTCATTGCAAGATGCCCGTGTTCGTCGCCCGCCAGTGGATCCGCCACCGAACGGCTCGCGTAAATGAAATATCGGGCCGGTACAGCATTATGCAGAATGAGTTCTATCTGCCTCCGCCCGACCAGATTCGCCGCCAATCGGCGGACAATAAACAGGGTCGGGACCAAGAAGAGGTGCCTCCCGAACTGCAGCAGCGCGTGCTCGACATACTTCGAAAAGACCAGCAACGGGCGTATGCAACCTATGAGGAAATGATCAATGACGATATCGCCCGCGAGCTGGCGCGCATTAATCTGCCCTTGTCGCTGTACACGCAGTGGTACTGGCAGATGGACTTGCACAACCTCTTCCATTTTCTCGAATTGCGACTGGACCCCCATGCCCAATGGGAAATCCGCGAATATGCCCGCGTCATTTCGGATATCGTCAAAGCCGTCACGCCGCTCGCCTGGGACGCCTTTGATCGCCATGTGCTGCGCGGTTGCCGCCTCTCGGCCGATGAACTCGGCGCCGTGCGTGAAATGTTAGCCGGACGACCTAATCCCCTCCAGGGCCGGCGCCGGGCCGAGTTTTGCCAGAAAGTGTTCGGCGAAGAGGAACCGACGAATATCACCCCTCCGCCCCCGCCGGCGGAATCGCCGTCGGCCGAGGCGAGCCCGACACCGGCAGTGACCAAAGCGGGATTTCGGGTTCGAATGACGCGGGAGGAGATTCATCGCCTCCCCATCCGCCATTTCACCGGCGCCATCCACGCCGTGGACAGCCCGGACACCGTGGAAAAGGCCGTCGCAGAATTGCGGAAAGACCAGATTCTGGGTTTCGATACGGAGAGCCGTCCCTCGTTTCGACGGGGAGAATCCTATCCCGTTTCCATTTTGCAGCTCGCCGGACAAAACGCCGCCTGGATCTTCCATCTACGCCGTATCGGCGACGGCCGCAGCGCCTTGTGGGAATTGCTGAGCGATCCGGCCATTCTCAAGGTCGGCGTCGCCATCGCACATGATCTCGCCAAGCTCCAGGCCATCGCGCCCTTGGAACCGGCAAGCTTCGTGGATCTGAGTGCCGTCGCTGCGCGCCTGGGCATCCAGAACAGCGGGCTCCGGGGTCTGTGCGCCATCGTGCTCGGCTTCCGCATCTCCAAAGGGGCCCAGCGATCTAATTGGTCTCGTGAACCATTGACACCGACGCAATTGATCTATGCGGCCACTGATGCGTGGGCAGGACGCGAAATCTATCTGGAGCTCGCGCGGAGAGACCTTTTGCCGGCCCATGCCGACTGACCTCCCGCCGCCGTCCGCCCCCCGCCGCGCCGTCGTCTTCGCCGCCGGCTTCGGTGAGCGCATGCTGCCGATCAGCGCTGTGTGTCCCAAACCGCTGCTGCCGCTGTGGGGACGCCCCGCTCTGACGCTCGCGCTCGAACGACTCCGCGCATGGGGCGTGGAGGAGACGCTGATCAATCTGCATTACGGGGCCGACGCCGTCTGGCGCGCCGCGATTGCCGGCGCCCCGACGGGTCTGCGCCTTTGTTTTTCATATGAGCCGCACATTCTCGGCACCGGCGGCGCGCTGCGCCGCGCCGCTTGGTTCTTCGGCGACGAGCCGTTCTGGATCTGTAACGCCGATGTGGTCGGCGCGCCCGATCCCCGGGACTTCCTCCACGCCCTGCGCAGGCGCCACGTCCTGGCCGCCGTCTGGCTCCATCCGACCCGCGGCCCCCGTACCGTCGAGGTCCGCCGCGACCGGGTGGTATCGTTCCGTTCGGAACGAGCCGGACATCCGGGCACGTACACCTTCTGCGGTCTTCATCTTGTCTCGCCCCACATCCTCGACTTTATCAGCCGGCAAGAACAGTTCGAAACTATCATCGCCGCCTATGAGCGCGCCATAACCGCAGGGGCCGTGGTCGCCGCCGTCGTATCGGACGCCTGGTGGGCCGACCTGGGTGTGCCCGAAGACTATCTTGCCGCGCACATGGAAACGCGTGAAGCCGCACACCGAGGGCGCGTCGAAGGCGAGTTCTATGACGCGCGGGCGGAACGCCGCGCGCGCCGATGGCTGGCTCGCGCCGGTGCGCGAGCGAGAGGATTTGTTTATGCTGAGGAGCCGGCGCGTATCGGGCGCGGGGCGTCGCTCGAAAACACGGTGCTTCTCGCTGGCGCCGCCGTGGCCTCGGGCGCGGCGTCGCGAAACGCGATTGTCGCCGGGGATGTGGTCGCGCGGGGAATGGTGCAGCGCGCCGTCGGCCCAGCCGCCGCCGCGCTGAAACCGGCCGAAGCCGCTGCCTTACGGAATCTCGGGTGGCGAGTCGAATCTGCTTCGATTGAGGCGCTGCCGCCGCGCGGGTCCGGTCGAACCTTCTGGCGACTCACCAGCCCGCGCAAACGCGCTATACTCATCCGGTACGGCCCGGAGCGACCGGAAAACGCCCGCTATGCCACCCACGCTCGGTTTCTTCAGCGGCAGGGCCTGCCCGTCCCGCGGGTGCTCGCGGACAGCCCCCTCGAACGCTTCGTGATGCTGGAAGACCTCGGTGATCGTACCTTGACCGACACCGTCCGCGGGATTTCACCCGATGATTTTTTGCGCAGGTATGAGGTCGTCGTGGATCTCGTGGCAGATTGGCACGAATACGCGACGCGCGCCGCGCGCCGAAATCGCATTTCCCTCGAACCGGCCTTCGGCCCGACTCTTTATCGATATGAACGAGACTTGTTTCTGCAGCGTTACCTCGATGAGCGGCTCGGTCTTCCAGCGCCGCAGCGAATGGACGTGGAGCGCGATCTCCGGCGCGTGGCACGACGGCTGATGGCCGCGCCGCTTGTCCTGCTCCATCGCGATTTGCAATCAAGCAATATCTTGCTGAAAAGGGAACGCCCCTGTTTCATAGATTTTCAGGGCATGCGGTATGGACCCGCCATGTATGACGTGGCCTCGCTGTTGTGTGACCCTTATGTCGAGTTTCCCGCCGGCGCGCGCGAACACCTTCTGACTCGTTATATCCAGCGCCGACGCTGCATGGCGGAGGCGGAAACGCTGTTCTGGCCCGCTGCCGTCGAGCGGCTGTGTCAGGCGATCGGGGCCTTTGCACAGCTAGCCGCGCTGCCGGGTGGCGCGCACTTTGCGGCCTTCATTCCTGCCGCCGTCGAACGCTTGCGCGAGGCGGTCGAACGCGCCGCTCTGCCACTGCCCGCACTATGGGCCATCCTGCCGTGAACAGCGTACGGAGGTGGAGCCTCTGCCGACGCCGCCCCCGGCATCGCCGAGACGGCGCGAACCGAACCACCCTCCCACTTGACAAAATACCCGTATGGGGTATTCTAGGAACAGATGACGACGGCGAGACAACGGCACACGACCACGCATGAAGAAAACCTCCGGCGCCTGGCACGGATCGAGGGGCAGATTCGCGGTATTCGACGGATGATCGAGGAAGGCGCCTACTGTGTGGATATCCTGGTTCAGCTCGAAGCCGCCCAGGCCGCTCTACGGGCCGTGTCGCACCGAGTATTGCGAAAACACATGGAAACCTGCGTGCGACAGGCGGCGAGCGACCCGAATCCCGGTGCCATTCGTGAAAAACTGGACGAAGTGATCATGCTGCTGGAAAGACAGACGCGGTGAAGATTTTCGGCCCTCAAGGCCGGGAAAGGAAAGAACCATGAAAGGGTATTCAGGTTGGAGGGTCGGCGCGACGATGTTCGTGCTTTTGGCGCTGGGCGCAACGGCGAGAGCCGCAGCACCTTGCTGCGGAGGGATGGGAGGCAGAAATGCGGAAACGGCGCCATCACCTGCGCAAGCCGCCCTCAGGCCGTCCGCGCCTGAAGCGAAACCGCAGACGCATTGTCCGGTGATGAATGCGCCGATTAACCGGAACTTATATGTGGATCACAACGGCAAACGCATCTACGTCTGTTGCCAAGGATGCCTGAGCCGGGTTCGTGCCGAACCGGAGAAGTACATTCGCCTGCTTGAAGAGATGGGCGTGGAACCGGAGAAGACGCCCCCTCAAAACTAGAATCGGCATCCGCTTCGAGGCGCTGGCGGGCAAATGGTGCGGCGATTACTTTTCCGGGTTTTTGCCGCGCCCGCCGCATGCGGGTCACCAAACACCGTGGCCTATATTGTTTTGTCCACGCCCGGCGAGCGGAGCAGACCTGTTCCATACGCGAGTGTAGGTCCTGCTCCGCCCTTGGCTTGATTGAGCGCACGGTTTATGTCTTCTTATTCCGCTTGTGAAGGAGCGGAAAATTTCTCCCCAAACGGGGGTCTTTGCCGGTCGCGGTCCGTTCGATGAAAACCCGTCCTTGCGGCGGGAACTAGAGCGTGGCGTTGACCGATTGATCCGGATGGCCTTGCAGGAGGACGTGGGGCGTGGCGATGCGACCACGCTCGCCCTCGTGCCGCCGTCGGCTCGCGCCCGGGCGCGAATCGTCGCCCGCGTGCCGTGCATAGTTTGCGGCGTCGAGATCGCCGCGCGCGTATTCCGAACCGTGGACCGGCGCATTCGCTGCCACGCCCGTCTTACCGACGGCGCGCCCGCGCGACGCGACGCGGTGATTCTCGAGCTATTCGGTCCGGCGCAAGGACTGTTGACTGCCGAGCGCACGGCGCTCAATTTTCTGCAGCGGCTTTCCGGCATTGCCACGCTGACCCGTCGTTTTGTCGAGGCGGTTCGGCCCTATCGTGCGGCGGTGCTCGATACTCGGAAGACGACACCCGGCTGGCGCGCACTGGAAAAATACGCGGTAGCGTGCGGCGGCGGAATGAATCACCGGTTCGGACTGTTTGACCGCGTCCTGATTAAAGATAACCATCGCGTTTTCTGGCAGAAAGGCCGCCGACGGTCACTCGCGGAGGCCGTCCGTGCGGCGCGAACCCGCTGGCCCAACCTCCCGATCGAGATCGAGGTGGATTCCGAAACGGAGTTGCGAGATGCCCTCGACGGCCGACCGGACTGGATTCTTCTCGACAACATGACGCCAGCGCAGCTTCGGCGATGCGTGCGGATGTGTGCCGGGCTCACGAAATTGGAGGCCTCCGGCGGGATCACACTACGCACGGTGCGTACCGTGGCAGCCACGGGCGTGGACGCGCTTTCCGTAGGGGCGCTGACCCATTCGGCGCCGTCCGCCGATATATCAATGGAGTTCTTGTGAATCTCAAAGCGCATCGTCTGGCACGTGAGGCGGATCGAGTGCGCGATTGGATCGAACGCGAACTACCGCTGGATTCGCTGGGGCGGCCATTGGAGGTTTTTGTCGAGCTGCCTTCTACGAACGATCGCCTGAAAGAACTCGCTCTGGGGGGCGCCCCGGAGGGCGCCGCGGTTATCGCCCTGTCGCAGACGCATGGTCGAGGACAACAAGGGCGCCGGTGGATTTCACCGCCGGGCAAGGGACTGTACTTGTCGGTCTTGCTGCGTCCGGCGCCGGAGAACGCCGACGGTGCATGGCTGGCGATGGCGGCAGCGACGGCGGTGGCGGATACGTTGTCCGCCGCGGGCATCCCCCAGGTTTCGATCAAGCCTCCCAATGACGTGATGACGGGCGGGCGCAAGATCGCGGGAGTATTGATCGAGCCGCGAATTGGAGGGAGCGGCATGGAGTTCGCGGTGGTCGGCATCGGATTGAATCTGTTCCACACACCCGAGGATTTTCTTTCGCTGCCGCCGGAGCGGCCGGCGACTTCGTGTCGCATGGAAGGGGTTCCGATAGAGCTGGCGGACGCCGCGCTCCGCGTGTTGCGTGCGTTAATGAAACGCTATCGCCAGGCGATTCATTCGCCGCGCTGCGGCGACCTACGCACCGACTGGGCGGCGTTGAGAGGGTGCAGCTCCACTTCATGCAATGAAAGAAAGACCGGCGCCCCTTCCCAGTCGACGTTCGGTGCTCAGCCGGGCATGATGCGGAACGGCAATGGGGCTTCACCGGTGACCGCATGATAGATGGCGCCAATGACCAGGGGAACGAGCGCGGCGAGCACCTCGCCGGCGACCAGACCGACCGCCACAGGTTTCGCCTCTCGGTAGGCACGCGCCCCCCCGTATTTCATTATGAGGGTCTTCGCCGCCCAACCGAGCAGAAAAGAAAAAGCGAGCTGTCGGCTCTGCCAATGAGAACCCATCAGAAAAAGGAGCGGATGCAGCGGCCATCGGGGAAATTGACGCCGTAACAAGGCAAAAATCAGGACCAGCGCAAAGCTGATGGCAAAGGCGATCGTCGGCGCGCGCTGCGGAGCGGCCTGAAGGAATCGCGACCCGCCGGATAACTGTCGCGCCGCCTCCAATCGTCCCTGGGCCTGCAGCGCGCGCACAGCCGACACATTAACATTGAAGACCATCATGGGCACGGAATTGATCGTCCATCCGTCTCCGGTTTTCACGGCGCCATCCCGATATTGCCAGTAGAGCGCCACCGGCACCGCGATGCCGGCAGCGAGCACAACAGCCAGTCCGCCGGCGATGGCCGTGCGTCCGAGTGGGACTTTGGCATCGTCGGCGATTTTAAACGCAGAAATAGCGAACGGCATCAGGGCCTCTCGCGGGTCAATCAGCAGCAGCGAAGAGACCATGCCCAGCAACAAGAGCTGATCTGGTCCGATGGCCGCTGTGCCCATGAACCCCCACAGCAGGCCGCAGGCATAAAAGTGCGGATGGAAAAAGAACACGCCCGCCTCCGCCAGCAGGCGGCTCATCACCGTGAAGATCATCAGCGCCAGGACCGTATAGAGCAGGGCGAGCGGCCATTCGACGCCGACTCGATACAATTGAAGTACAAACAGCGCGAATCCCACTAACAAAGCCCGTGCGCCCCAGACGGCCGCCGAATCCGCGACGTCGCCGCGCCGCGCGCCTAGTGCGCGGGCGAACACGGAGAAAAAATGATGACGGCCCGAATGTAGAATCGTCAAAAACATCGCCACCGTCGCGCCAGCATAGAGCGAGGATTCGATATGCGGCAAAAGATGACTGCCACCGAAGGAAAGTCCATACCCAGCCGCTACGCCGGAAGCCAACACAAAGACATAGGGGGCGATGCCGAGCGAGAGGGAAACATCGGAGGCAAGAAAATAGGCGAATCCGATAGCCGTAAAATACAGCGTCGGCTGAAAAATCGTATGGGAGCCCCCTTGCCGAAAGACCGGCAGAATTTCCAGGATCGGACGAAAATCCAACGTGCGCCGCACAGGAATCACATAGTCCGGCCACTTGGCGTTGGCGTAATTGAGCATGTGGAGAAGAAAGACAGCGGAAAAACCGACCCAGAAACGGCGGCGGCGAAACAGGGAGGCCAAGGCGGCGCCCTCTTCCGGTAAAAGCGAACGGGCGAACTCGGCCGTGGGATAAGGCAGATGTTCGTTCAAGGCCCATTGCCGGTGAAGCACCAGGCTGAGTCCGATCACTGCCACTCCCATCGCGCCGAGCAACGGAAGCCAGAATGACAAAGACGCCGTCCACGCATGCCAGGGAATGGACCGCGGCGAGAACGCACGGCCCGGTTCGGCCAGGCCAGTGACAAAACCTTCCAGCGTTCTCGGATCACGCCCGGGATCCGCCAGCATGTGCGGCGGGACATTCTCGAGCACGCCCGGCTGACGAGGCGTTAGCAGATCGGCGCCGAGTGCCGTTTCCAGCAGGCCCCGGTTTAACGCACGGACCTGCGCATCGGTCAAACGCGCAGGGTCGCGAAACAGCAGCATCCGCACCCACGGCGGCGGCATCGGCAGCGCATCTGTGAGAACACCGGAGCGAAATGTAGGATCGGCCAACACGGCATTGATAGCCTCCAACAACGCGGCGCGAGTGCCCGCATCGTCGGGATCCGACATGATAAATTTTGCGCCCAGGCGATCGGACAACGCCCGCAGCGGGTCGCCCCGCGGACGCTCATCGGCCTTTTCCAGCGCGGTGATGAAGCCGGACCAGTCGCGTATGGTGGTCTCGGTGATCATGGCGGGATCGCCATGCCACGCCGGCTGGGTTCGCACATGGTGGTGCGGCATCATCAGAAAGGTAGTGAAGTAATGGATAAATCCCCGCCCCGCCGGATAGCAGGCAAACAAAACGACGGCCACCAACGCGGCCAGCTCGGCGGCACTCAATGCTGCACGGCGCTTCCCTCGGCATAAAAGCGGATTGAGCGCCAGGGTGAATAGAATCAGAAAGCCGAACACGCCGATCGGAAGATAACTCCCTATGAGGTAGGTGTTTCGAGCCACCTGGTCATTGAAGAATGCCGTACCGCTCATCACGGCGGCGAATATCAATGCGGATATCAGGCTACGCCAGGTCATCTCACCGCTAGGATAGCCCGTCCGCTAACTGGTGTTCAAGGAGGACGAGCCGCGTCGGGATTCGTCTTGTGAAATTGAACGAACGCCGACATGATGAAGAAGATCAAAGCGGGCCGACCGGCAGTGGCCGGCGATGCGACGGAGTTTGGAAACCATGATCCCGGATAAATTTTACATCACGACACCGATCTATTATGTCAACGACCGGCCGCATATCGGCCACGCCTACACGACGATTCTCGCCGATGTCCTTTCGCGTTTTCATCGCCTGCTCGGCGTGCCCACCTGGTTTCTCACCGGCACCGACGAGCATGGTCAAAAGGTGCAGCAGGCCGCCGCGCGCGCCGGCCTGACGCCGCAGGAGCAGGCCGATCGCACCGTTGTGCGTTTTCAGGAGCTGTGGAAGCGGCTCGAAATCACGAACGACGATTTTATCCGCACGACGGAGCCGCGCCACGCCGATGTGGTGAAGGAAATTTTGCAGGACCTCTACGATCGGGGCGAGATCTATAGGGCCGAATATGACGGGTGGTACGACGTCGGCAGCGAAACATTCGTCAATGAGCGGGATTTGAACCTTGCGCCCGGTCAGTCGCCCGCGGACCTGCCGAATATCGTGCGCATCCGGGAATCGAACTATTTCTTTCGGATGAGCCAGTATCAGGAATGGCTCATCCGCTATATCGAGGAACACCCGCGGTTCATTCAGCCGGATTTCCGCCGCAACGAAACGCTCGGTTTCCTCCGCAAACCCCTGAATGACCTGTGTATCTCGCGCCCCAAAAGCCGCCTGGCTTGGGGTATTGAGTTGCCGTTCGATCCCGATTACGTCTGCTATGTATGGTTCGATGCATTGGTCAATTATATCAGCGCCATCGGCTATCGCCGCGATGAGGCCCGTTTCCGCCGCTGGTGGCCCGCCTCTTATCATCTGATCGGCAAGGACATCCTCACTACGCACACCGTCTATTGGCCCACCATGCTCAAAGCTATGGGTCTGCCGATGCCTGAATGCGTGTTCGCTCACGGGTGGTGGCTGGTGGGCCAGACGAAGATGAGCAAGAGCCTCGGCAATGTCGTCAATCCGATGGACATGATTGACCGGTATGGCGTGGACCCCTTCCGCTATTTCTTGATGGCGGAAATGGTGCTCGGCCAGGACGCCTCGTTCACCGAGGAGGCGTTTGTGCGCCGCTACAACGCCGATCTGGCCAATGACCTGGGCAACCTGCTGAGCCGTGTGCTGAAATTGGCCTATGCCCACTTTGAGGGGAAGGTACCGGAGGGACCTTCCGAAACGCCCCGGACCATAGCCGAGGGCGATTTGTGGCACGCGGTCCAGTCCGCCGCTTCAGAGGTCGAGTCATCCATCGCGGAGATGCGGATCGACGCCGGGCTGGCGCGCGTGATGGAGGCGGTGCGCGAAACGAATCGCTACCTGGAACAGAAACAACCATGGTCGCAGGCGAAGGATTCCGATCGTCGTCCGCTGGCGCTAACGCTCTATACGGCCGCGGAAGCATTACGTTCGATCTCGGCGCTGCTCTGGCCGGTGATGCCCGGCAAAATGATCGAGTTACGCGTCGCGCTGGGCCTGCCGGTGGACGCCCCCCGCATTGAGGGCGCCAAACAATGGGGCGTATTGCAGCCGGGGGCTTCGCTCGGCATGCCCGTGATGCTGTTTCCCCGGGCCCGCCTTGAAAAAGCGGCGACCGCGCCCGTCGCCACCGCCGCCGGCGTGGTCACAGCCGAAGGAAAAGGTGCCGGTTCTCAAAAAAAGCAGTCCGCCGTCGGGCCTCCTCCCACCGAGACAATATCCTACGAGGACTTCATGAAGGCGGATTTGCGCACGGCCAGGGTCCTCGCCGCCGAGCGCATGCCGAACGCCGACAAGCTGCTCCGTCTCGAGATCGAAGTGGGCGCCGAACGCCGACAGATCGTGGCGGGCATCGCGAAGCATTATACGCCGGAGAGCCTCATCGGGCGGACTATCATCGTCGTAGCAAATCTGAAACCGGCGAACATACGCGGCATCGAATCATGTGGCATGCTGCTGGCCGTCACAACGGACGATGGCGCGCTACGATTGCTCACCACCGATGGCGATGCGCCGACCGGCGCGCGCGTAAAGTAGGTCTCAGGGCTGGAGTGCAGAGGCGTCGTACAGTGCGTCCACCGACGGATGGAGCCGCAAGAACGACGCCGGACAAGCCGAAGAGACAGGACCCCGCACACAACAGCGGAAGACTTCTTGTTTACCTGCTCCCGACACGAGAAATAGTATCCGGCGAGAGGCAAGAATATCCCGCAAACCGAGGGTCACCCCCGCCAGCTGGGCCAGATCCGCGCCCACCGCCATAGAGTGCCGGAGCGTTTCCTGCGCCAGAGTGGCGACGTGCGGTCCTCCATCAGGGTCGCTCCCCGGTTCATTGAACCCTACATGACCCGACAATCCCAACCCCAGCACGCAGAGATCGATGGGACCCTGCTCGCCAAGCCATTGAGCCATCCGACGGCACTCCGCCTCTGGGTCGGACGTTTCGGAATCAAAGCCGAAAAAACGGTCGGAAGAAACGTCCAGCGGCGCCAGCACCTTTTCCTGAAGATAGGCTCGACAAGAACCACGGAAACATGGGCCGGCCCGAACCCATTCGTCCAATTGAACAACGCGGAACCGCATAAACAGGTCCGGGTTCTTCGCTTTCTCCAACGCGAGCAACTCATAAAGCCGAGTCGGGGTGGAACCCGTTGGCAGGCAGATCAACGCATCGGGACGCATTCGTAGAGTCTCCAACACAATATCCCGCGCGACACGGCTCATTTCATCCAGGTCAGCGCATGCTCGTAATTGAAATCCTTCCATCGTTCGTCTCATATGTACGCCTTCGCTTCTGCAACCATACGAATCGACGATGATTTTGTATAGCCGATTCCGAAACTCCTACCACCATGGGAGTTTCATGGCAGAGCAAGGCCGCCCGTCCAGAAAGGTATCGCGTGCGCTTAACCGTTTCGTGAGTTGCGGGCCGTTCACCGCGTATGAATGAATCCAAAAAATCTCCCTCGTTCGCGATCCGGCCCGGCAGCGACAGCGCACGCCTTCTCTCGTGGAGCGCGGTTTCTGAAGGCGGCCGGTCTCCGTTCGGCGGTTTGGTTCCTTGCGTTTAAGCTTCTCGTTTGCCGCGCTTTTTCTCCAACGCCGCAATCATCACAGCCCGAATGCCCTCGGTCATTGTTGCCACGGTGAATTCGCGGCGAACGCGCTCCGCGCCCGCGGCGCCCATGCCTTCACGCAACGCTGGGTGCTCGCGCAACTGCGCGATTCGCCGTCCAAGCGCGGCCGCATCGCCCACCGGCGTCACGAAGCCCGTCACGCCGTCTTCGACCGCCTCGCGCGTACCGCCGGCATCCGTCGCCGCCACCGGCAGGCCGGCGGCCATCGCCTCCAGCACGGCGTTGGGCAGGCCTTCCGTCTCGCTGGAATTCACCAGCAGGTCGCATCCCCAAAGCCATTCGCGGACATCTTCGCGCCAGCCGGCAAAAACCACGCGCCGCTCGATTCCAAGCGATCGAGCCAGCGCCATCACATTCGGGAGCAGAGGACCGTCGCCGAACATCACCAGCGCGCCGTCGCCGCCGCCCGAGGCTAAGGCGTGGACGGCCGTTTCCGGCGCTTTGACGGTCTCCATCCGCCCCACCCACGCAACAACGAAAACATCGTTTCCCACAAGCTCGGCGACGCGCCGCCGCGCCCGCGCGCGCCGCTGCGGATCCGGCCAAACGCCCGGATCGGCGACGCCGTTGTGCACGGCGAAAATCTTGTCCTGTGGCCATCCGCGATAATTCCGAGCCGCCGCACGCGCTGTCGCGTTGTCGGTCAGAATCCGATCGATCGCCCGGTGCGCCGTCCATCGGTCAAACGCCCCGCCGGCGAGCTCGCGCGCCGAAGGAATTTTCACCGAAACGATCGCGCGGGGCCAAACAAGTCGCGCCCATCGCGCCTGTTTGAATCCCTTGGCGATCACCACGTCCGCTCCGTGCCGCGCCAGAATGCGTCGAAGCTTCCACCAGGTGGCGGGGGCGAGCTCGCCGCCGAAGAAAAGCGCTTCGAACAGAAGTCCGCGCGCCCGACATTCCACCGGCCACCGACTCTCGGTCCGTCCGATCATTACGCAGGCGTCGCCGCGCTCGCGCAGGCCCTCGGCTAGCCGAATCATCCAGCCTTCCATTCCGCCCCAGCCGTGGCGCACCGGATTAAGAAACGCCCATCGCAAACGCCGTTCCGCCGCGCTCTTTGGCTCCGAGATCGCCCGAATATCCGGCGATACT
Source organism: uncultured bacterium (assembly GCA_938005705.1). Lineage (GTDB taxonomy): Bacteria > Verrucomicrobiota > Kiritimatiellia > PWTM01 > PWTM01 > CALLML01. Next base: position 24,136 of record CALLML010000042.1, on the reverse strand, counting down.
GATCCTGGTTGCATAGATCGCTCCGCAGAGTCCGCCGGCGGTCCGGCTCGGGTAAACCACGAATCTGTGGGGTGCGCGTAAAATAGGGTCGGAAACCCGCCGGGTCAATCCAATCACGACGCACCGGCCGCGCTGGCCGGCTTCCGGGAAGGCGCTGTTCATCCGATTTTGTGCCAGCTGTGCCGACGGGGTATACTGACGAGGGTATGCGATCCCGGAAGGTTATCGGCTGGTGGGCGGGATTGGCGCTGGTCCTGATCTGGACCATGGCGATCGGCGCGATGCGGCTGGCGCGTGCATCCCGCATGACGGCCGAGAAAGTCGTCGCCCTGATGCAAGCGGAGCCCCTGGAGGGGAAGCCGCCGGAAGAACGGCTCCGCCGGCTTGATCGTCTCGCCGACCGCATCAATCGCCTGCCGTTCGAAGAGCGGCAACGACTACGGATGAAAGGCGACCTGCGTGCGTACTTTGAGGAACTCCCCGTCGAGGAGCGCCGCCATTTCATCGAACGGACGATGCCTTCCGGTCTCCGACAAATGACGGAGGCTTTCAACCGCATGTCGCGCGAAGAGCGCCGTCGCCTCGTCGAGCGCGCGTTGGAGGACCTGCGACGCGAGTCCGCTCGGGCCCGGCAGGACGCCGAGCGAGCCTGGCGCGAGGATCCCGAGCTGACACAACGGTTGGTTGATGAAGGTATGAAGGTCTATCTCACCGAAACTTCGGCGGAGGCCAAAATTGATCTCCAGCCGCTCATCGAGCAGATGCAGGCCATCCTGCGGGGGCCGATGCGATGAAGCCGCGCGCCGTTGAGGCACCCGCGTTTCCAAGGCTTGGAAAAGCCGGACTCCTTTTTTTCCAAGCCTTGGAAAGCCGTCCGCCGGGCTTCACGCTGGTGGAGCTGCTGGCGGTGATGGGGATCATCGGCGTGCTGATGGCGCTCGCCCTCCCGGCGGCGACGCGTGCGATTCGCCGCGGTCGCACCGCCGCCTGCATGAGCAATCTGCGAGAGATCGGCCGGCTGGTGAACCAATACGCCATGGATCACAACGGCGTGCTGCCGATCCTTCAAAATCGCGAACGTCGCGACGAGCCCGTTCCCGCCATGGATACAATCCTGATTGACGGGCCTCATCCCCTCTTCCGCTGTCCGGCCGATCGTCGCGGCCTCTATGAACGGACCGGCACGAGCTATTTCTGGAACTTCACGGTCAACGGTCAACCGATGGACCTGCTGTTTTCGCTGGCGGGAGGACGCCATCCCGACCGTATACCGCTGGCGCTCGACAAAGAGGCGTTTCATCCGGACGCGCCCGACGGCGTCGTCACGCTCTACGCCACCGGTCGCGTTGGCGAGCGCCTGGAGTTCGCCCTTTCGGAGGTGGGCCGTTGAATCGAACAACGACAGACCCGCCGTCTCCCGCCATTGAAGTCGAGCGCGTTTCAAAGCGTTTTGGACGCCGGTGGGCTCTGCGAGACGTGACGTTTGCCGTCCCGCGCGGCACGATTTTCGGGCTGCTCGGCCACAACGGCGCCGGCAAAAGTACGCTGCTGGGGGCGCTGTTGGGACAGCTTTTCCCCGATGCGGGACGGCTTCGAATCGGCGGCGCAGATGTCTTTGCGCGTCGCGGTGAGGCCCTCCGCCGCGTCGGCGCGATTTTCGAGACGCCGGCTTTCTACGACTATCTCTCCGGGCGCCGCAATCTGGAATTGTTGTGCGCCTACAGCGCCCGGCCGGAGCGCGCCCGCATCGAGGCGGCGGCCGACCGGGTGGGGCTGGCAGACGATCTCGACCGCCCCGTACGCGCCTATTCCCACGGGATGCGGCAACGCCTCGCACTGGCGCAAGCACTGCTACCGGATCCGGATGTGTTGATTCTCGACGAGCCGGCGGACGGCCTCGACCCTGAAGGTCTCATGGAATTCCGCGACTTGCTGCGCCATCTGAACCGCGAGCGCGGAAGGACCATTTTGCTCTCCTCACACCTGCTGTCGGAAGTGCGCGAACTCTGCTCGCATGTGGCGGTGCTGCGGCAAGGAAATGTAGTGTACGCCGGACCGCTGCGGAACCTGCTGGCGGATGAGCGACGTGTGACGCTGCGGCTGATGCCGGCAGATCGCGCGCGGGCAGGTCTGGCGTCCGCGGGGCTTGTGGAAGAATGGGAGGACGAGGAAACGGCGCGTCTGGCGCCTGGCGCAGGTGTGCCCGATGTGGTGCGCTGGTGCGTCCGCGAAGGCATCGAGGTGCGCGCCGCCGCCCCGCGTGAGCTTTCATTGGAGGACTTATACGTGCGATGGATGCGGTCGTGACCAGAAATCTGTGGGGTGTGCAGTGGCGTGGAGAACTTCTGAAACTCTTTTCCCGCAAACGAACGCATATCGGCTTCGTGGCATTTCTGGCCCTGCAAATCGCCTTTCTCGCGCTGCTCCAGTTGCCGAAATCACGCGCCGCCTTCACGCGGCTGCTCGAACGCAATGGCTACGGGCTGGAAGACTATTTCGGCGGCCTGACGCTCGCCGTCATGATGGTCCATTTCACCATGTTCCTGCTCGGCGGACTCTATTTGGCGTTGGTAGGAGGCGACATCGTCGCAAAAGAGGTGGAGGACGGTACGCTCCGCATGATTCTCTCGCGCCCCGTATCCCGTTTACGCGTCGCGTCGCTGAAATGGACCGCGGCGGCGGCCTATACATTGGCGCTGGGGCTGTTCGTGGGTGCCAGCAGCCTGGCGATCGCCACGCTGCGGTTGGGGCGCCTGGGTCGGCTTTTCGTCTTCGCACCGGAGCTGAATATCTTCGAGGTGTTCGGCCCCCTTGAAGGGCTGGGGCGTTTCGCAGCGGCGACCACGGCGATGGGCCTCGCCACGTTGGTGGTGACATCGCTGGCTTTTTGTCTCTCGTGTCTGCGCATGAAACCCGCGGCCGCGACGATCCTCTCGCTTTCGATTCTTTTCGCCGACATGGTCCTGCGCAACATCCCCTACTTTGCGTCCTACCAGGAATGGTTCATCACCTGGCACACATCGGTGGGGCTTCGATTGTTTCAACAACCGATCCCTTGGTGGAGTATCTGGACCTCTTTCACATATCTCGCCGCGCTGAACGCCACGTTCTTCACAATCGGCGCAGCCGCGTTGTGCGCGCGCGATTTCAAATAGGAAGAAGAAAGGCTGGGGCGTCCGCTCATCGGTGCAACTCCCGACCCATTCCCGTCCGACCAGGACACCTGCCGTCGCCTCCTGTTTGCGCTTCGGGCGGCGGCTCGACGGATCGCGACCCGAGGGTTCCCAGTTGGCGAGGGGGTTGTTCGATCCGCCAGGAATGGGCCGAACCCCCGGCCCGTGTTCGCGCATATTGCCGCCTTTTTCGCTTTGCGAAACAAGGCGGCTTGCACCGGTCAGAGAGCTGCGATCCGCCCTTGGCGAGGGCGCCAAAAACGCGGCAAAAGGTGGTCGGCATTGGATATATGGGCGTGGTGTCCAGCGGCCTCGCAGGGCGCCCCTGTACTTGCCGATGGCGCGATTTCTGCTAGACTATTGGCCGACCTCGCGCGGGTGTAGCTCAACGGTAGAGCTCCAGCCTTCCAAGCTGGCTGTACGGGTTCGATTCCCGTCACCCGCTCTCCCGAATCGGCCTCACAATTCTCCCCTTTTTCTGTCCCCTCGATCATAAATGGAGCGGCAAAGGGAATTGCGCGTTCGGTCCTGTTAGTGTTCACTGACGCAAATGCCATGGACAAGTGGGTTGTGAACGATTTCGGATTGAGACTGGATTCCAACGACGAGGCCTTGCGGCGCGCCCGCGCGCAGTGGGAGGCCATCCAGGTGGATGTGGATCTCTTGGATGCGCCGGCAACGCCGTTTCCCATTCATCAAACCACCCTCGCTGCGCCCGTGTATGCGGAGGGCAACGGCACGTTTGCCGCCGGTGCCCTCCGACGCATGCGGCTCGAACCCTGTGAATACGAGGGATGGTGGATGGATCGAACTGACCTCGATGACGGCTTGCCGACGAAGGTTTCCGTGCGCAACGTCTGGACCACCGGCGCGATTGTCAGCAACATCGTACTGCGCAGCGGCCCGCCACACAACTACGTGCGCATGGTGGAACATATCATTGCACTGAAACTCGGTCTGGGGCTGGACAACGTCATGATCCGCTTGGAATCGGGCGATCCGCCGCTTTTTGATCGGGGCAGTCTGGATCTCGTTGAGGCCGTTGAGTCGGCGGGTATTGTGGAGATCGCCGCGCCGGCCCGCTATTTCACGGTGAAAGAGCGAGTCTCACTCTGCTCGCCTCACGGTGCGTTTCTTGTGCTCGCTCCGCCTTCCGCGCGTCCGCCGGCGCTCCGGCTGGACGTAGCGGTGGATTTTCCGAACGTCATCGGGCAGCAGCGCGTGCGCGTGGTCATAGATCGCGCGACCTTCCGGCGCGCCTGCGTAGCGCGAACCAACACCACCGTTGCCAAGCGCTGGTATTGCCGCACCGTCGGACGCCTCTTCGCAGATATCCGAAATCTCGGCTACACGAACCGCAATATTCTCGTGGCGGGTCAGCGGCACTACCTAAACGAGCCGCGCCTGATGCACAACGGAAAGTCGCTGGAGGTGGTCTGGCACCGCTCCGCCCTCGACCTGCTCGCGGCCTTGTCGCTCGTGGAGGAAGGACGGTTCGTCGGCGATGTGATCTCCTACAAGGCCGGCCACGCGCTGGACGTGCGGATGATTACCCAGCTTTACCGACGCGGTTTACTGGAAGAAATACGTTGAAATCCGCCCAACAGGGTGGCAATCGGGCGGTCGGCATGCAAAACGGAAAACGATGGGATGACGGTTTTCTCGGCTGGCGGCCACATGCATACGCGACGTGGATTGCTGTGGGGCTAGCAGCGGCCATGGCGGGCTGTCGGCCTGCATCGCCGCCTCCGCCGAGTGCCGGGGCCGCGCAATGGGATCCGGACCGCGTGGACGGACGGCGGGCGCTTGAAGAAGTGGCGGCACTGGTGGCCCTGGGCCCCCGCGACGCCGGCACGCCCGGCGCGGCGCGCGCGGCCGCGCATATCCGCGCGCGGTTGGAGGCGGCGGGCGTGGAAGCCCACATCGAGGAATTCGAGGACGACACGCCGCGCGGCCGAATGGTGTTCCGCAACGTCATCGGGCGCCGCCCGGGAGGGCGCCAGGGGTTGGTCATCCTCGGCTCACATTACGACACCAAAAGCGGCATGCCCGAAGGCTTCGAGGGCGCCAACGACTCCGGATCGAGCACCGGCCTCCTCATCGAACTGGCCCGCATTTTCGCCGCCGGGTCTGAGACAGGCCCCGAAATCTGGCTGGCTTTTTTGGACGGCGAGGAGTGCGTGATCGAATACGGTCCGCGCGACGGATTGCACGGCAGTCGGCATCTCGCTCGTGCGCTCGTCGAGAGCGGAAGGGCGAAAGACGTGCGCGCTGTACTGGTGCTGGACATGATCGGCGATCGGGATTTGACCGTCACGCTGCCACGTAACCAGACGCCGGACTTATTGCGGAGGATACTCGATGCGGCGCGCGCCGAAAACGCACGGGAGTATTTCCGTCTGGTGCCTTACACCATCCTGGACGACCACGAACCGTTTCTGCAGGCGGGCATGCCGGCCGCGTTGCTGATAGATTTCGAATACGGCAGCGCGCCGGGACGAAATGATTATTGGCACTCGGCGGAGGACCGTCTCGACAAATTGAGCGCCGAAAGCCTCGCCCGCATCGGCCGCATAGCCGTGCGATTCGTTAACTCGTTTCTGGGCGAAAAGTGACCGGCGAGCGAATCAAGATGCATCTCTTTTCACCCGCCGACCGGAAGAATCAGAAGCTAAGGCCATCCCGATCCTGAGTGTGAGCTGGGCGGAGGGTGCGGTCTCCGGTGGGTCAGTCGGAGCCCACCACATCATCCACATCCTGCTGCGCCACCGCCTGAGACACGACGCGGGCGAACAGCCGATAGGTGTTGATGATGTAGAACGGCGTCAGCCCGCCCTCGATGCTGAACTGAAGATCGCACCAAAGCGTCGTGGGATTCGGCATGGAGAAACGCACGACGATAATTTTGTCGTTCAGCCGGTTGATGAGCCGCAACTTCTGAATTTCAGGTGCAGAGGCCTTCAATCCATAGAGGGCGAATATCGTGAGAATCTTCCGCTCCTCGTCCACCCGGATGAAAGACTTGAACTCGCCCTCCGTGATTTTCAGATCGCCGTCGCTATCAATTTCAGCCTGGAGAGCGGATTGTTCGAAGCAGGTTTTCAGCATGTTGACGGTGATTTGATTGTCGGGTATCACCGCCTTCATGTCGACCGCTGTCGCTCGGTTGGCGGCGATAGCGACCGCGCCCACCATCGCGGTCAACGCCCATCGGGAGATTTTCATGTGTGCTCCTATGAGGGTTCAGCCTTTTCCATCCTGGTCCACATGTCGTCACTGTATCAGTTATTCGGGCTATAACAATAATAATCTGTACTTTCCCGCGGGTGTGCTATAGTTGGTGCGAAAATATGCTGCGATGGACTCTTATTCTGGCCGGATGGTTGACCGCCACCTTCGCCTCGGACGGGACCCCGGATTTTTCGCGCTACGCTTTTATCATCGAGCGCGCGCCGTTTGGAACGCCGGCGCCGGCCGTCACGACGACTGCGCCGCCGGCGGAATCGCCACTGGCCACGTTTCGCCTGAGCGCGCTAGTGCTCGATAGTCTTGGCCGGCCTCAGGTGGGCCTGGTGGATGAGCGAAACGGGCGCAGCTACTTTTTAAGAGTGGGACAAAGCGAAGATGGCATCGAAGTGCTCGCGGTTCGGATGGAAGAGGAGTCGGCCACGGTTCGTGTTCTGGGACAGGAAGGGACGTTGCGGTTGGCGGGCGCCGCGAGCCCGCCGTCCGTCGCGCCGGGCCGCGGAAGAGCGCCGGCGGCCGCCGGCGCCCCTGCCGCGATGGGGCTAATGCGGGGGGAAGGTCGTCCACCGATGGTGCGTGGTCGCGCTTCAATGATGGCCATTCGACCGCCCTCGGCGCCAGCCGCCGAATCGTCGCCTACGGCCACAGAAGCGGCACCCAATCCTCGGCCGCCCACACCGGAGGAAATCGAAAAAAGATTGCAGGAGTTTCAGATGGAGGCCCTCCGTCGGGGGCTTCCGCCGCTGCCGATCCCGTTGACACCCGAGATGGATGAGCAGCTCGTCCGCGAAGGCGTGCTGCCGCCACAGTGACAACCGCGGCGTGGGGTCCCGCCTGGCCTCCGCGCTCCTGAACTCGCCGTTTCGCCTCGCATGACGCGGGGCCTAAGGCGGCCTACAGGGTGTAGGTCCGGTGGTTCGGAACCCCGCGAGTGGCGAGGCGTCTAAAACCCGTCGAAAAGGCGCGAGGCCATTGGGCGTAAGCAGTTTTTCCCGCCTACTGCGGTGGCTTCGGCATTTCCACTTGCGCACCTCGAACCAATCGGGTTGTCAATTTGTTGCGACCGCCGTCGTATTGGTGGTAGAAGGAGGAGTCGGCGCGCCGATGATATCCGCTTCCGCGGTCACGATACCCAGAAGCGCGGGTTCAATCCAAGTGCCTCTCAAATACGCCTTGGCACCCGACAACCTGATGGAGCCTTGGATAATCACCGGCACGCCGGTCGTGGTATCGCCGCGCAGTTCCAGCACGCCCTGGGCGTCGCTTTCGGCGGTGAAACGCCCTCGGAACAGGCGACCGTTGTTGTCCACGGCTTCGATCTGATCCCCCAGTTGGCGTAGCGATAACACCCGCACCACCGCACCGGATTGGCGATCCACGATTCGCCCCCCCTTCGGATCTCGATAGACTCCCGAAACGGCCAAGGTCTGCCGTGCTGCGGTGGATGAGGACCCTACCTCGCAACCGACCAGCCCCCATCCGATCGTCATTGCGCTGACGAGCGCAAGGGTCGCTTTATATTTCCCGGTCATCACATTCTTCCTTTCCCAATGGTTTTGACCATCTTTCGCTTCCTTATGGCGTAGGCGCCGATGCGTCCCCGCCCGGTCCTCTCTCGGCGTTGACGTCCAGAACATGGATTTCAACCTCGTTCGGCGCCGTAGGGGGTGACGTCCGATCGGTGGCCGCCCTCTCACGCCGCATTACGCGGACCCGCGGAACGGACGATGGGCCGTCCGGCGACTCCTTGAGTTCGCTTGCCGACCAGCTTTCTTCAAGACCGGCGCGCAGGAGGCCCCCGGTTTCATACAACCGGCGGGCCTCCCGTCGCGCCTGTTCGGGCGTCACCAGCACGTAGGGGGTCAGCAACACCAGCAATTCGGTCCGGTTATCCTCCCAGCGTTCGGAGCGGAATAACAGACCAATCAAGGGGATGTCGCCGAGGATCGGCACCTTGGCCCGCGTCAGCCGACGATCGTTGTTGACGAGCCCGCCAAGCGCGATCGTGGCGCGGTGGGGCGCGACGAGCGAGGCGCGCACCTCGCGCTTGGTGATGACTGGAACGCGGTTGCCATCAATGACCTCAAAGCCGCCGAGGTTGTCCGCCGTCTGCGTCACTTCCATCACCACCACGCCTTCCGGATTGATGCGCGGAGTGACCGACAATTCAAGACCGATGTTGCGATACTGATAGGTGCTGGTTTGCTGGCCGCCGGTGGAGACGCTCGTCGCCGTAACCACGGGCCGTTCCTCACCGACGACAATTTTCGCCTCGGTGTTGTCGGTGGTTTGAATCACTGGCGTGGACAACACGCGCGCGTTCGAGGAGGAGGCCACGGCGCGCAAGATCATGTCCAGGTTGAGACCATAGATCGTGGTATAGTAGCTGAGGCCGCCAACTCCGATCGGCGGATTAGGGCCAGTAATAGTGGAGCCGTCGCGGAACGGCGCCTCGCTGAACCGCTGCCCGCCGCCGAAAGATAGTACGGGATCGGCGATCGTCACTCCGCCCATCGGCCCGGCGCTATGCGTGTTGTACACCGATAGCGATCGTTGAAGCCAGTCCACTCCGTATTCCATGTCTTTTTTGAGCCGCACCTCAATTATGACGGCCTCGATCATCACCTGGGCGGTCGCTATGTCGAGCTGCTGAATCACATCCTCCAAGGCCTCGACATCAGCTCGCGGGCCCATCAGAAGTAGGGTGTTGGTCCGCTTGTCCGCCAGAATCCGCGTGGAGGCCGACAGGGAAGGCAGTCCCCCTTCGGGGAGGCTGTTGGGCGCGGACGCGCTCGCCGCCGGTGTGAGCGTTTCCGAAACTTCCGAGAGTGGGCGACTTCGGCTATCCGCTGCGCTCTCCCGCGCGGCGGGCGCCGCCTCCGATTTCGAAGCGGCGCCGACCAGACCGTTCAGCAACGTCGCCGTCTCCTCGGCTTTCGCGTATTCGAGCGGGCGAACACGAATGACCATGCCCGGTTCGACGCGCCGGTCCAGCACAGCGACGATACGATCCAGAAAAACAAAGTTTTCGGGAAGGCTGACGACAATCAACAGGTTGCTGCGCTCATCCGCAACGATTTTGACGCGACCCTGCAACAACCCGCGATCGGCCCCGGACTCGGAAGGGGGCGCTGACGCGGGTCGCGGCGGAGGGCGGATCACGCCCGGCGGCGTTTGGGGAGGGGACTGCGCCGGCGAAGCGGGAGGCGGGACGGCGGCGCCGGCGGCGCTCGGGGCGGGCCTGGCGCGGGCGGTCTCCTGTACCAGTTCGCCCAGGCGCGCTGCCACATCGCGGGCCTTGGCGAAGGTCAGCTCATAGACGCGCGTTTCCACGCGGCTCTCGACCGGTTGATCCAGAAATTCCAGCAGTTCGGCCGCTCGACGCAGGTTCAACTCGGTATCGGACACCAGCAGACCGTTTACCCGCTCCAACGGCGTTATACGCGCATGAGCTCTCAGCAGACTTTGGAGAGCGGCCTGCGCTTCGGCCATTTCCAGGTGGCGGAGGATGAATATCCGACTTTGGGGCCGATCGCTTTCCGAGGGCCGGGCCTGGTCGGAGGCGATGACGACCGGCAATCCTTCCTGACCGGCGGAAGGAAGCGGCACCAATTTGAGAAAACGTTCGCCGACCGGCACAATACCGATGCCCTGCAATGCCAGCGCGCTCTCGATCGCCTCCAGCGCTTCGTCGGCAGTGATGCGCTCGCCGCTGCGCAGCGACACGGAGGCCTTGAGATTCGGCGCCTCGATCACTACGCGGCCGGTCAGATCAGCGTAGAATGACGCCACTTGGCCGAGGGGGGCGTCGAGAAAGTTCAGCACTACCTCGCGCCCGGCATCGCGTCCGGCCAGTAGCGGGTGCGGCGTTCCGCGCGACGGTTTTGTGGTGTTTGATGGCGTGGCGACCGTGCCGGTCTCGCCCTCTTCCTGAGCGCGGATGGTCGGAAGCCACGAAATTGCCGTGATCCAGAAAACGGCGAAAATCGCCCAACCGTGGGTCTTTCTTCTTCGATCCATGATTCAATCCTCCCGCCCGGCCGTTTTTTCCGGCGTCCGGGCCGCGCTGCCGCGAAAATACAGATACTCTACCGTCATGGTTCCACGTAACATGCCGCCGCCCGCCGGTGCCGGGTTGATGCTCAGTTGGGACACATCGGGCATCCCTTCGGCGGATTGCAGCGCAAAAAGCAGGCGAACCAGCCCACTCAGATTCGCTTCCCATTGGCAGGTGACGGCCTGTTGACGCAGATCGCGAACCTCGCGCTCCTTTCCGGCATCCCGGCGGAGAAGCGATACGCCGTGTTCGGCGGCCAGTCGTTCCAGCGAACGCAGAAGTTCGGAACTGACGTCGCGTCCGGTCTCATACACCGGCAATCGCGCGCGCAGATCGAGGAGCCGTTGTTCAAGACGAGGCCGCATCTCTAGAAGCCGCGTGTATTCCTGTTGCCGGTGCTGAGCCTCGACCCGGGCGCGGGACCAGCGGCGCCATTCGTCCCGGCGGGGGGGGATCCAGCGGAAGGTCCCCCATGCCGCCAGCAGCACGACCGCTGCCGTCGCCAACATCCACTCTCTGCTCGTCGGTGTTTTCATGGAGAGGCCTCCGGTCCGGCGGGCAGATGGAGGGTGATGTTGAAATCGGTTTTTCGGGCACCCGCGATGGTGCGAGTGTTTACCTGACCGACTTCCTTTCGGACGAAGAAGGGCGAACGTTCCAGGGCCTGCAGATAGTCGAAGGCCGATTCGGGGACGTCGGAGAGGCCGCGCAGTCCCACAGGGCCGTTTTTGCGATACGTAAACGACGATAATTCGACGCCCGTTGGCAGATGGGTGACGATTTCGCGCAGAGTTTCAAGCGCGGAGCGGTCTCGCGCCAGATGGTTTTCCAGCGATCGGATATGATCGCGGATTTCGCGCACGGACTCAGCCTCTGCGCGCAGGCGTTCCGCCGCCTGTTCCGCCCGGGTGGCGGCGGCACGATGGGCAGCCAGCGCCGCGGAAAAACCGCCCATCATCGTCAACCACGCCGCAACGGCGCATACCCCCACGCGAAGGAAATATCGGCGATGAACTGCCCGTGCTTGCGATTTTTTCCACTCCGCGGGGGCCGCATCCATCAAACCTGGATCCGTGCTCGCGGTGCGGCGCGCCAGGCCCTCGGCCGCCGAAGGGCCGTCGTCGACGTGAATACGGACCTCCCCGGAGCCGACCGCTTCACGCAGAGCGGCAGACAAGGACTCGACCGGCCAACGGTCGCTCTCCTCCGGACGTATCCACACCTCCGTCCGGATGACGTCGAGGACGCCATGTTCCCAGGCCAGAGGCAGCATTCCATCCCGCCACGTCTGCGCGAGTTCATCCGGTCCGCCGGCGCGCCAGCCGGCCGCATGGATCGGGATGTGATGATCGAATACCAGCCATTCCACTCCGGAGCCGTTCAAGCGCAGCACGTGATGACGTCCCAACGAGGCGTCTGCCGACAGGGTGCGCCATTGATGCCACCAACCGAAAAGATTGAGGTCCGCTCTCACGGGCCACAGCCCGGCGGCGCGGGCGGCGCCGGCGGCGGCATCCAGCGCCGCGCGGCGAATCAGGACCGTCGCCGCGCGCACACCCGCCGCATCCTCGTGGATGCGCTCGGCGGAAACATACATTTCTTCAAGCGGGAACGGAGAAATGTCCTCTGCGGTCAGCTCCGCCATGCCGCGCCATTCCCGATGCTCTTTCGCCGGGAAAACGCCGATATGGACCAAGGCCTCCGAAATGGGAAGACCGAGAGTCAGAGAAATGCCGTTCGGTGGCCGCAATTGTCGGATAGCGGCCGCGATCTCCGCCTCGCCGAAACCGGTCAGCGGCGCGATCCGGCGATCCTCCATCGCCACGCCATTGCTCGTGGACCGCAGCACGACCAGTTCCGCCCGGCCTTCTTCCAGCGCCAATGCGGCGTATCGCGCGCCTCGCATCATCGCCCTCCTTCTGTCCACGCCACAATATCCACACGTCCGCCTTTTGTTCGGAGGAGCGCCTGGACACGATAAGTCTGGCGGTCGGACCATCCGAGAGCTGTCATCCGGTATTCGGTGGAGGCGTCGAAAGTCAGTCGCTGCCAGACCGTCGGGGAAACAATGCCCGTCTTCGCCGCGAATTCCACCGCATCCGTAAAACCGTCATCTTCCGTATTCGGCAAACCGTCCGGTCCGAGGCTGGCGTCCAGAATAGTTTCCACATCCGACTCCGACAACCCGGGAATCGTGAGCAGCATCTCTCGCGACGCCGCCGGCACGAACACGCGGCCGTCACCGCGCACCGTAAGCCAGTTCGCGATGCCGATCAAGGATTCGTCCGGATTCCACGGCGACGGGCCGCCATACAGCAATTCGGGGCAAAAGCCCTTGATTAAGGCCAGCTCTGCGACAGTTTCAACGGGGGCATTGCGCGGCGTATAACCGCGTTCCTGATAGAAAGGATCATCCTTTTCGGCACCTAACAGGCGATGCTCGTCATCGGCGTCCGTCCAATCCAGAAAGCAGGCGATGAGCTCATCCCAATGCTCTTCCGGTACGCCCGCGCGATAGAAAATCTGGTACCAGTCCTCCATGGCGAGCGCGTGGACGTTGCGCCGCGCGTTTTCCGGTTCGATCGTCAGACTGAAGTGGACCCCATCCGTGTCACGGCGGACGCTGCGCACGGGCAGATTACGCTGAAGTTGCCGTATGGCCGTATAGATATCCGCGTCCATGCCTTCTGGTGGCATCTCCGGCGAAATGCGGTCCCGCCGCGCGAGCATCCAGCAGGCAAACGCTACGGCGGAATGGGCGTTCAATTCGGCGCGCACCCGTTTGCGGCGAAGGGAAGTCATTATCGCCTCCACCTGCATATCGAAGGTGAGTGAGGCCACCAACACCGAAAGCAACAATGTCATCCACAACACGAGAATCAGCGCGGAGCCCCCCCGCGGTCTGCTGAGGCCTTTTGCCGCCGAGGACCGTGACGCAAGCGTTTTCATGGGACGGCCGCCTCCCGCGCCTCGCTTCCCTGTCGCGGTCGTACGCTTCTTTCTGGTTCGCGACGGCGTCCCGTTGCCGACAGGGTCGCAACGGCATGCACAGGCAATTCCACCAGGCGTTTCAAATCCATTTTTTCAGCCTCGGGCGAGGCGGCGGCGCGCAGCACGATCTCCACGGCCGGCGGGATGGTGTTGGTGTTCTTCCATTCCGTTACCCACTGTTCCTCCGCAGCGCTCCACACGCGGCAGGAGATGCCGACGATATCCGGCCATTGTCGTATCACCGGATCCGGCTCATTTTCATCCTCCTCTTGAAAAACCGGCGCCGCCCGCAACACCGCCATCGGGCGCCCCTCGGCGTCATCCTCGACGGCGAGAGTGAGGCGGCGGGCCACGCCAGAGAGGGGGATTCCAGCCGGTCCTGGCGCGGCAGGCCCGCCGAGACTGATCCATCGGAGGATCGCGCGGCCTTCTGCGGGGTCGCCTCCCAGACGAAAACCGTATTGAGCGGGCCGGGTCGGATTGAAGAACGATGCTCTTAGCGCGGCGACGATTTCGTCGGCGGCATATTCTCCACATCGCAAACCAGCCAGCACATCATCTCCGCGCCGCCAGGCGGAGAGGGTTGTCGCAAAAGTGCTCCAGATGACGGCAAACACCGCCGACAGAATGGCCAGCGCGGTCAGCACTTCGATCAAAGTGTGCCCTTTGGAGGGAATACGCGCGCGCCGATGGGCGGCGCGCGCCGCGTTATCCGCCGGGAACATAACGTATCTCCGTGAATTCTTCCGTCACTTCGCGTCCGCGATCAGTGGCGAATATCCGCGTACGCACGCGGTAAAGCGGTTCGTCCAGACCCTCGAAGACAGGCTCGATGACCCGCTCCCACCGGGCTTCCACGGGGGCGTCGAAAGCGCCGGAGGTCTCGCCTTCCAGGCGTCCCTCGCGCGTGCGAAGAGGCCATTCCACCCGGGTTCGTTCAAAAAGCTCCCGTGTGATCGCATAGTGGCGCGAAACACTCACCACCGACAACGCGCGCGCCGTCGCGCCGATCAAACCCAGCAAACCGATGCTGAGGATCACCACCGCCAGCATGACTTCCATAAGGGTGAATGCCGCTTCAACGTTTCGGTTCATACTCGATTACCACCCGGCCGGTGAGCGGATGCGCCCGCACGGCCGCCCGATTTCCCCAGGTATCCGCGAGTCGGACCGTGAACGCCGGGCAACGACCATCTGCTTCATAGCGAAGAGACAGCATCGTGTCGGGTTCGTACGTCGCCGTATCGGTTTCCACCTGTTCCAGGAGCACATCGGGCGCCCAGGTCCGCTCCGTCTCGCGCTGTTCGCCCGGCTCGTCGAAGACAGCGCCGGGCTGCGGCTCGATTCCGCCGATAAGGTCGGCTCGCAGGGTGTTCGTTTCCTCCGCGGTGCGCGAGGCGTGTGCGCGGACCACGGCCAGGCGTCTCTCCTTCGGCCACAGGCGCAACTCCCGCGGCTCGGCGCGCAACAACGCCGAGCCGCGGGCCAGCCGATGACCCGCCGCCACGGCGCGCGCCGCCGCGCGCAGAGATTCCCCGCGATAGGCGCGCATCAGCGCTGGCAGCGCCACACCGACCGACAGCAAAATGAGGGCGACGACGAGCAGCAGTTCGATCAGGGTGAAGGCGCGCAATGATGGAGAACGGTTCACGCCGCAGCGTCTCCGCATTAGGGCTGAGCCCAATTGCCGATATCGTCGTTGCTCTCCACCCCGTCAGGCCCCAACGACCAGAGATCAAAGCCATGCGGATTCTTCGTGCCAGGCAGTCGATACTGGTATTCGCGTTGCCACGGATCGCGAGGAATACCTTTTTCGAGATACGGACCGCGCCAGTTCATCGCCTCGGCAGGCGCCGTCAGCAACGCCTGGAGCGCGGGCGGAAAGCGGCCGTTGTCAATTTCGTAGAGACGGATGGCCGTGCCGATATTGCCGATATCCGCCTCTGCGCGGGCGATCTTCGCCTGTTCGGCGCGTCCGCTGAAGCGGGGTACGGCCATCGCCACGAGGATGCTGATGATCACCACCACCAGCAGCACCTCCATCAACGTGAACCCCTCGCATCTGGCGCGGTCTTTCTTGTTGTTTCTGTTTTTTTTCATATTCGTTTTCCTCGATTCGTTTTGCGTCCATCCGGCCGTGATGGAGAATCATCGAACTTTGAGTCCGCTGGTCATTTCGAAGACGGCGGTCAACAGGCTGATGGCGATGAAGCCGATGATGACCGCGACCAGGAGAATCAACGCCGGTCCGATCAGCGTGGTCATCGCGCGCAGACGTCGGTCGAGCTCGGCATCATAGCGCTGCGCGATGCGTTCGAGCGCGCTGGGCAGGTCGCCGGTTTCTTCGCCAATGGCCAGCATATCAGTCAGATCCGGCGGAAACAGCCCGCCCTCCGCCAGCGGGCCGGAAATGGTCGCGCCGTCGGTGACGCGTTCGCGCGCCTGGCGCACGGCCTCGGCAATCACGGCATGGCCCACCGTGGTTTCCGCGATCGAAAGGGCCTGTAGTACCGGAATGCCGTTGGCCAGTAAAGACCCCAGCGTGTGCGCAAAGCGGCCAAAAGCGCCGGCGCGCATGATCGGGCCCACGATGGGCATGCGCAGCAGTCCGGCCTCGGCGCGGCGGCGCGTGGTCGGATGGCGCAACGACCGCGCGGCGGCCCAGACGAGCGCGGTGAGCACAAGGGCGACCCAGGGACCGTGCCGCACGGCGGCGCGGCTGATGGCGATCAGCGCCCGGGTCGGGGCCGGCAGGGCGCCGCCCAGTTCACGGAAAATCGCACTGAAACGAGGCACGACGAACGTCATCGCAAAAATGACTGTGCCGATGGCCGCGACCAATACAAACGCGGGATAGGCGAGGGCGGAGACGACCTTTTCGCGCGCCGAGGCCGCCCGTTCGTAGTGTTCGGAGAGACGGCGCAGCGTTTCCGCGAGACGTCCGCCCGTTTCGCCGGCGCGCACCATGTTGATGAACAGGGCAGGGAATACACCGGCGCGCGCCTCCAACGCTTCCGACAGACTTGCGCCGCGCAGGATTTCGTCGCGCAGAGTGGAATGAAGGTCGCCGGCAACACCGGTGTCCCGGCGCCGCGCCAGGGTCTGCAACGCACGGCCCAGCGTCATGCCCGCTCCCATCAAATCGCTCAATTCGCGCGCGAACATCGCCAGGTCGGAGGGTCGCATGGCGCGCGGCAAACGGCGCAAGCTGAAAAAGCGCGGATGGGAAGCGGGGGAGCGGTCCGGCGCGCGCGAGGCGGCCCTGGCGTTGAGGTCTTCCACCGCGATCGGCACCAGGCCGCCACTTCGAAGCCGTCGGAGGAGCGTGGGGCGGTCCGCAGCTTCCGCGAAGCCTTCCATCCGCTCGCCCGTGGGGGATCGCGCGATATAGCGATAACGTGGCATGAATGCAGTTTCAGTTTTCCGTAAGCGCTTCGTCCTCTTCCGACACGCGCAGCACTTCCTCGAGGGTCGTCATCCCCTGTGCCGCTTTCTCCCAGCCGTCCTGGCGCAACGTGCGCAAACCGGCGCGCAGGGCTTCGGTCTTGATCATGTGACTGGGTTGGCGGGCCGTGGCAAGAGATCGCAGGGTTTCCGTCATGACCAGAATCTCATAGATGCCTGTGCGTCCGCGATATCCCGTTCCCCGACAGGCCTTGCATCCGGTTGCCTCGTACAATATATGCCCTTCGCGCAGGGCGCGCGGGAATCCCATGCGATCCAACATTTCCTCGTCCATCGCGCGCGGACGTCGGCATTCCGGACAGAGGCGTCGCACCAAGCGCTGAGCCACGATCGCCTCAATGGAAGAGGCCACCAGAAACGGTTCGATGCCCATATCCACCAGCCGCGTGATGGCGCCGGCGGAGTCATTCGTGTGCAGGGTACTGAAGACCAGGTGGCCGGTCAGCGCCGCGCGGATGGCGATCTCCGCCGTCTCCTTATCGCGAATTTCACCGACCATGATTACATCGGGATCCTGGCGCAGAATGTGCCGCAATCCCACCGCGAAGGTCAGACCGATGTCAGGTTTCACCTGGATCTGGTTGATGCCCGGCATCTCGTACTCAATAGGGTCCTCGACCGTCAAAATTCGCTTGTCCACGGAATTGATCGTGTGAAGCCAGGCGTAGAGGGAGGTGGATTTGCCCGAACCGGTGGGTCCGGTGACCAGCAGAATGCCGTGCGGCCGGGTGATGAGACGCTTCAACAGCGCTTCATCGCGCGTGCTCAGCCCCAACTTGTCCATCCCCAGCAGCCCGCTGCGGCGCAATAGCAGACGCAGGCTGACGCTCTCGCCGTAGACGGTCGGCATGGTCGAGACTCGCACGTCAATGTCCTCGCCCCGTATACGCAGGCCCATGCGCCCATCCTGCGGCAGGCGTTTTTCGGCGATGTCCATGCCGGCCATGACCTTCACGCGCGAAATGACCGCCGACTGCAGCTGCTTGAGTTGAGGCGGAACCGGCGTGGGGTGGAGCACCCCGTCAATGCGGTAGCGGATGCGCAGATCATTTTCCTGGGGTTCGATGTGGATGTCGGTGGCGCCATCCTGATAGGCTTCCCAGATGATTTGGTTGACGAACTTGACCACCGAGGCGTCTTGGTCTTTCTCGTCAATGTTCTTATCGAAGAGCGCTTCCTCCGACGCAATCTCGAGTGGGCGGTCGCGGAGAATTTGATCGAGCGTGTCGGCGCCTACTCCGTAATGGGTTTTTATCGCGCGGGCGATTTCCGCGGCGGGCGCCAGCGCGAAACGCACCGGGCGTCCGGCGGCAAGGCGCAACGCGTCAGCCAGACCCGGTCGGAAAGGATCGGCAGTGGCCACCCGCAAGGCGTCGCTTTCGAGAGCGACGGGGAAAACCTCGAAACGAAACACGGTTGCCGTCGGCAGGAGGGCGAGGACGGCGGACTCGGCGCCGAGCGCGTCACCGGCAAAAAAAGGCCAGCCCATGACCCGAGCCAGGGCGCGGAGCAGCTCCTCTTCATTGGCGTATCGCTCCGCCACCGCCGCCTCCAGAAACGTCTGGCCGCAGGCGCGCGCCAGCGCGCACACCTCTTCAGCGCGGGTGCGGTCGCAGAGGCCGGTCTTTTCCAGAATGGCCGCGGGATCTAGCATGTCTCTGCTTGATGGTTCGTTAAGGATGTGAGCGCCTTTCGTTCATGTCATTTATAGATTTGCGCTGCCGAAACAACGGACGCGGCGAAAGAATCTTAGTATGGCGAATCTGACGGCGCCACGTAAAATTAGACTTCGGTAAGCCCCGGTATCGAGGATCCGGCTCCGACCCACGGTCGGGATGAATGGCACGTTGTGTACGCCCCGTTTTCGGCGGAATCGTCCCTTCCGGGGATAACTTTCAAATCACGTGCCCCTGGCCGCGCTCAGGGCTGGGGGCAACGGGCCCTCGTTGCCCGCTCTCGGGTCTCGCCCGATCAACGTAAACGGCCCTGTCCATTCAATGTGGACGCGGATCAGATCGCCCGGCCGCGCCCGGGAAGATGAGAAAAAGACGAGGCGGTCATCCGCCGAGCGACCGCGCCACCGCCCACGGAGCTCGTCCCTCCCGTCCACCAATACCTCGACAGTTGTCCCGATCAGGGCGGCGTTCTGACGCGTTTGAATGGCTTTTTGGATCGCCTCGATCCGCTGCTGCCGGCGCGTCTTTTCTGCCGGCGGCACATTGTCGATCAGGTGCCGCGCCGCCCATGTAAGCGGACGGGGCGAGTACCGAGCAATATGAATTTTTTGAAAGCCAATTTCCTCAACAATGCGGACGGATTGCTCAAATTGATCCTCTGTTTCGCCCGGAAATCCAACGATGATATCTGTATGGAGCGCGGCATGGGGAATCGCGGAGCGAATCCGATCCGTAAGCCGACGATAATCCGCACTCGTGTATCCGCGACGCATCGCCGCGAGCACCGCATCGCTTCCCGCCTGAATGGGCAGCTCGAAAACGGGGCAAATTTTTGGATTCTCAGCGACCGTGCGGATGATCCGTTCACTGAGATACGAAGGATGGCTTGTCAGAAATCGGACGCGTGCGAGGCCGTCAATATCTGCCACAGCGCCCAGAAGATCGGCCAAATCGCCGCTATTCAACAGGTCTTTGCCGTACCGGTCGATAATCTGTCCGAGTAGTGTCACCTCACGCACGCCCGCCTCCGCTAGACGGCGTACCTCCGAGAGAACATCCTGCGGCAAGCGGCTGCGTTCCCGCCCACGCCGATAGGGAATCACGCAATACGTGCAGGCCTGCGAGCAGCCGAGCACAACCGGCACGCCGGCTGTGGGTTCGCCACGACGCGACGGTGGAAATACAGCCTCCTCGTCGTTCGTTTCAACTGGCAACTCGTTCGCCGGCGCTTTTCTGCCTGCGGGTTGTCTTTCTCTGTCCCTTTCCCCCCTGTCCCTTTCCCCCTGCTCATCTAGGAAGCGAAGCAAAGGTCCGATATCCGACGGCGGCAGAAACACGTCTACAAAGGGGAAGCGGGTAGAGAAATCGGGGGACGGCCGAGCCCCCACCAGACAGCCCATCAGGATGATGCGCAGCTCTGGGCGCCGCGCACGCCATTCGGCCAATTCACGGAGTCGAGCCAGGGCCTTGTTTTCTGCTTGCTGCCGGACTACACATGTATTCAGCAGGATAAGGTTTGCTTCCTCCAGTTGGGCGGCCGGCGCGTAGCCACGCCGTTCGAGTTCGGCGGCTACGTAACGAGCGTCCGCGTCGTTCATCTGACATCCGATGGTGACAAGAAAGTACTTCATTGGGTCTGTCGTCCGGATAAGCGCCGGGAAAAAGGTTCTCCATCTTTTTCTCAAGGTCAACTGACTTTTCCCGTGTATCCAGCGGGCAAAAATACGTCGGTGTCGATCCTGGTCTCGTAAGGCTGACCCCACTGCCGATTGCCCAAAGGCGGATCGCTCGTTGGATGAAGGGAAATCATCCCTCCGCTTTTCGGCGGCCAGTGACCTCCGGCACAGAATTTTTTGATAATGGGCGGGGGACACGCTCGCCCCGTTTCACGGGGCCGAACGCCGTCCGCGGTTTTCTCCTTTTCCTTTCAATCCTGAAGGGCAAAACGCATCCGGTCCGTTTAAATGAAAAATCTGAAATTTAAGACTCTGTTTCGGGGAGAAGAAGCACGAGGGGCTGTCGAACGCAAGCTCCGTCGAGCCGCAAAAAGAGGACTGGACTCCCAAAGGCATCCGAGCGCCCGGAAGCGAATTACGCTCGGAAAATGGGCTTTAAATACCGTCGCACGGCGGGGCTGGAGCAGCGCTATTTCGCCTCCGGCTCATCGCTCCGGCTTGAGCGGCCGCGGGGCCGCGCGCGAGGCGCGCAGGGCGCGGTTGTAGGCCCAATCGCGAATCGCCGCGATCTGTTCGGACATCGTGGTCGAGAGGGGAATCATGCGGACGGTGTAGCGGCGCACGTCCTCGAGCGTCATCGCCCGCCCTTCCTGGTGCGCGTCAATCCGCGCCGAGATGACCGCCTGTTCGATCTCCGCTCCGGTCCAACCCTCTGTCGAGTGCAATAGCCGGTCCACGTCCATACAATCCGGATCGGCGCCGTTGAGCCGCAAGTGGATTCGGAAGATTTCCCGACGCTCATCCGGGCCCGGCAGATCGCAGAAAAAGACCTCGTCGAACCGGCCTTTGCGGATGATTTCCGCCGGCAGCGTCTCGATGCGGTTGGCCGTCGCAGCGACGAAGACCAGCGGAGGCCGCTCCTGCATCCACGTCAAAAACGAGGAAAACGTCAACGACTGCTCGACGGTGGCGGATTGGGAAGTCATGCCCAGCGCGTTCTCAATTTCGTCAATCCACAGGACCACTGGCGCGAGCGCCTCGACGGTTTCGAGCGCGCGGTGGAAGGCGGCTTCGGGCGATCCATAGAGGCCTGAGAACACGAGATTCATGTCCAGCCGGAACAGCGGCACGCGCCAGAGCGCGGCGATCGCCTTGGCCGACAGGCTCTTTCCGCAGCCGCTGATGCCCATGATTAGCACGCCGCGCGGCACCGGCAATCCGGCGTCGAGAGCGCGTCGGGTAAACAGATCGCGCCGTTTAATCGCCCATTCCCGCAGCACCTCGAGGCCTCCCACAGCATCCAGCGACCGCGTGTGTGGTACATAGCGGAGGAATCCTTCCCGGCGCAATAACGCTTCCTTGGCCGCGAAGATGCGATCCAAAGCTTGACCTTCCTCGTTTATATCGCCTCCGGCGAACACGGCATGCATCACGTGGCGCGCCTCATCCAGTGTCAGGCCGCGCAACGCCAGTGCAAGGGTGGATCGCAATTCCTCCGAGAGGGCGACAGCCGGATAATCAGCATGGACACGCTCGATCTCGACGGCGAGTTCCTCGGGCGACGGAAGCGGCAGGCGAATCCGAAACACGTCCTTCGCCAAGTCTTCCGGAAGCTCGATCTGCGGCGTCAACAGAAACAGATGCGCACCCGCCGTCTTCGCGAGCACCGCGCGTGTATCGCGCAAAACCCGTACCACGTCCGCACGGGCCAGAAACGGGTGGAGGTCCTTCATGACGTGGAATCCCGGAGCGGGAGCGTCGCGTAGCGCGCGCAGCGCCAACACCGGATCGCGCCGAGCCTCGTCCCACGCCTCGCCTTCCCATCCGTCCACACAAGACCAGCAGCGGACGCCGAGGTTTCGTTCGGCGGCGAGCCCCCGCAGGGCCTCCAGTGCGCGGTCCTCCTCCGGCGTGATCAGGGCAATCAGAGGGTAGCGCCCCAACAGGGCCGGACGAATGGCTTCCATCATCGGATGCATAGCCTCATTCTCCCACACCACGCGTCCATCATGCCATCGAATGCGCTCAACGCCAATGTTGGGATGCCTTAAAATGAAAATGGCTGGTATGATTCGGTGTTCCGCGCCAAATTCGACGGTAGATTTGGAAGATTATGAATACCGACAGCATTCGAATTGAGCACGGTGCGGGCGGGCGACTTATGGCGGAATTCATCCGCGCAGAGCTTCTGCCTCGGTTTACCATCGCCGCCCCCGACGGACTGCCCGACGCCGCCGAGCTGCCGGCGGCTTCTCCGCCACTGTTTTTCACCACTGATGCCTTCGTCGTTCAACCGCCGGTTTTTCCCGGGGGGGATATCGGATCGCTCGCAATCCACGGCACGGTTAACGACCTGGCGGTACGCGGCGCGCGGGTGCGGGCGCTTTCACTGGCGATGATCCTCGAAGAAGGTTTTTCGCTCCCGCTGTTGCGAACGATTCTGGATTCCGCACGTACCGCTGCCGCCGCGACGGGCGCGGACATCATCACCGGCGACACCAAGGTTGTGCGGCGAGGCCAGTGCGACGGCCTGTATCTCGTCACCGCCGGCGTCGGCGAGGGGATGCCAGGATTTCGATTGAATCGCCGCAGGCTTGCCGCCGGTGATGCCGTTCTGGTCAGCGGAACCATCGGCGATCATGGCATGGCGGTGATGGCTGCGCGGGAACGGTTACCGGCGTCAGAGGCTCTCCAGAGCGATTCCGCGCCGGTTTTGGGGCTGGTGCAAGCGATGGTTCCGTATGCGGCGGCGGTGAAGTTCATGCGCGACCCGACGCGCGGCGGTGTGGCAGCAGTATTGAATGAAATGGTGGAGGGAATGTCCGTGGGCGCTCTCGTCCGGGAATCTGATCTGCCCTTTCGGCCGGCAGCGCGCGCACTGGCGGAGATGATGGGCATCGAGCTGATTCGGGTGGCGTGCGAGGGACGTATCGTCGCCGTCGTCGAGGCAGAGGCGGCGGAAGACATTCTCGCGGTGTGGCGTGCGCATCCGCACGGGCGGGATGCGCGGCGGATCGGCGAGTTGACGTCATCAGACGCAGGACGGGTGGTGATGGAGACGCTGACCGGCGGGCGGCGAATTGTGGATCTGCCGCAGGGTGAACCACTGCCGCGGATTTGCTGAGGAGGGGCGCATGCACGAGCTCTCGATAGCGGAGGTGTTGGTCATCCAGTTGCAACGCCTTGCCGATCGCGAGGGCGCGCGGCGGGTCACACGGGTGGTTTTGCGGATCGGCGCGCTGTCGGGCGTGGAGCCGGAGGCGCTTCGTTTCGCCTTTCCGGTGGCGGCGGAAGGGAGTTGCGCAGAGGGGGCGGATCTCATTTTGGAGGAAGCGCCTTTGAAAGTCCGATGCGATGATTGCGGCGCGGAAACGCCGGCGGAGCCGCTCGCGATCCGTTGCGCCGCCTGCGGGGGCGATCGCGTCCGCATCACGGACGGATCGGAAATGATTCTACAGTCGGCGGAGTTGGCTTTTTCCGGCGGAGAAAGGTAGCCGAACAATCCCGTGGGCGCAGCTAGTGCGGCGGGCCTGGAGCCCTGCCAAACGGAAGGGTCAATACAGCAGCGATTCCAGCTATCGCTCGCCGTTAGCCCGGATTATTCATGAACGGCCTTGGAAATAGAGCGTTCGAGGGGTGGTCGGCGTAGGAATGGGCGCTGCGGAGGACGCGCCGGTGTCGCAGCGCTTCACCGGATGCTTGGGTGAGGGCGTGTCGATCCAATTTCGGCCAGGATCGGCAGAGCTCCGCCACCCGGCGGGAAAGCCGGTGGACAGACCTGGATGCCGAGGAGCTCGCCGGAGCTATATCGGCACCGCGCCGAGCCTCCTGGCGCAATGCCGGAAGCGATCT